>NZ_JAHCVJ010000001.1:0-300000 GCF_018476885.1 Geoanaerobacter pelophilus | reverse complement strand
TGCGGCTCCCCATGAGATAACGCAGAGATTTGATAAGGCTGTTTCATCGATTGCCGCAGCGCGATCAGCAGAGAAGAGCAGTGACAGGGCGGGACTCAGGAATTCGCTTAACCAGATTCTCGGTATTCAGCTCAGTGACCCGGAGTTTGCCGCGATCATGAGGTTCCGCTCGGACCGGGTACTGGTCGGCGAGATCAACCGCCTGACCGGGCTGATCTTTGCCAACAAGGTTGTTTCGGACAAGCGGCTTTTTACCAGCGATCTGGCTCACGGCATTCAGATGCAGGACAGTCGCACCTGCGAACTGCTGGCCACTCTCGATCGATCTTTCACGGCAATTGACCTGTCGGAAGCTCAGAAGCGGGTCTTTGAAATCCATTTGAATCTCACCGCCGAGACCCATGATATCTTGTTGATCAAAAAGATCATCGCCAAATCTCTGTTGCCGAACCTGACTCTCAACCGCGAGGCAACCGAAGAACGGCGCCGGGCTGCCCGTGAAGCGGTGGCACCGATCCTTTTCCAGTTGAAGCGTGGGGAAATGATCGTCCGTTCGGGCGAACGGTTTACCGAAGACCAGGTGAGGCGTTTAGGGCAGATATATGCCGGGCGGAGCGTCGTTGCCCGACTGGCGATAACGGCAGGCACCTTCTGTCTGGTCATGATCCTTTGCTATTTCCCGTACCGTTTTGCCCGCAAGAACGTCCGGAAGTTCTCTCCGGGGAACAAGGACCTGATGCTGCTGGCGTTAGTGACCCTGTTCCATTTTACGCTGTTGCGGATAGGGCTGATGTTTTCGACCGCCATGGGTGGGGCTCTTCCCAGCGTCGGTGCGGCAAATTTCTACTACCTCCTGCCGTTTGCTTTTGCCCCGATGCTGGTCCGGATCATTCTCAATTCCGAGGTTGCCCTGGTCTATTGCGCGGTATGCGCACCTCTGGCAGGCGCCATGTTCGACGGCAGCATGCAGGTCGTCATCTTCGCCCTGATGGGTGGGGTGGTCGGCGCCCACGGAGTAAGGCAGTGCAAGGACCGTGGCGTTATCTACAGCGCCGGTCTGAAGGTGAGCGTGGTCAATGTTGCCTTGGCTCTTTCCTTTCAGATCCTGGGGGATGGCTTCTTTTCCCTGCAAACGGTCTACTGCGCCTTTTATGCCCTGATTGGCGGCATTGTCAATGCCACGCTGGTCACCGGAATCATCCCGGCCGTAGAGAGCCTGTTCCAGTACAGCACCGACATGAAACTGCTCGAATACTCGAACCTGAATTCACCGTTGCTGCACAACCTGATGGTTCGGGCGCCTGGCACCTATCACCACAGTGTCCTGGTGGGCAACCTGGTCGAGGCCGCTGCCGAAGCAATCCATGCCAACCCTCTGCTGGCAAAGGTTGCCGCTTATTATCACGACATCGGCAAGGTTTCCAAGCCGCTCTACTTCATAGAAAACGTCAGAGGTGGGGACAACAAGCACGACAAGCTTTCACCGAGCATGAGCGCCCTGATCCTGATCGCTCATGTCAAGGAGGGGGTTGAGCTGGCACGCGAATATCGCCTCGGGTCGGTCATCATCGATATCATCCGCCAGTCTCACGGCTCCAGTCTCATCTCGTTCTTCTATCAAAAGGCTAAGACCCAGTCCAGCGAACCGGCAGCAATAAACGAGCAGGATTTCCGCTATCCGGGGCCGAAGCCCCAGACACGGGAGGCCGGGCTCGTTCTGCTTGCCGACGCTGTCGAGGCTGCCAGCCGGACGCTTTCCGATCCGACTCCGGCCCGCATTCAAGGTCTGGTGCAGAAGATCATCAACAATATCTTTATCGATGGCCAACTCGACGAATGCGAGTTGACGCTGAAAAACCTGCACGAGATTGCCAAGAGTTTTAACCGAGTGCTGAACGGGATCTATCATCATCGGATAGATTACCCTGAACCGGCCTTTAAAGAGAAGTCGAGTGGAGGGAGGAAGCTTCTTGAAAATAGCGATAGTGAACCGCCAGCGGCGTCACCGGATGTCGATACCGCAGATAAGAAAAGTAGCGGAGAGGGTCTTAAGCGCCTTGGGAGCAGCAGGTAGCGAGCTTTCTCTTTCAATAGTCGGCGACGTGGCGATGCGCAGGATCAACCGGGAATATCTCGGCAAGGACCGTCCGACCAATGTGATCTCTTTCTCGTTGTTGGAGGGGGAGTTTGGCGATCTCAACCCGCAAATGCTCGGCGACGTGGTGATTTCGGCTGATACGGCTGCCCGGGAAGCTGAAGAAGCCGGCATTGCCTTCTTTGAGCGGTTCAGTTTTCTCCTGATGCATGGCATTCTGCACCTGTGCGGCTATGACCATGAGCGGAGCGGCGAACAGGAGGCTCACCGAATGGAGGCAAAGGAGCAGGAGATATTCGCGGTGCTGCAGCAGGAAGGCTTGATCGAGTGAGATCGGGAACCTTTCAATGAAACCGACCCGTTTTATCGATTCCGTCAACTGTGCCATTGAGGGGATCATCCACACCGCACGGACCCAGAAACATATGCGCAGGCATTTTCTTGCCGCGCTTTTTCTGTTTCCGCTGATGCTGCTGCTCAGAGTTACTGAGACGGAATTCATTCTCATCTCCATTTCCGTCTGTTTCGTACTCTTTGCCGAGCTGATGAATACTGCGGTTGAGGCAGTGGTAGATCTAGTTACTACTGAGTATCATCCGCAAGCGAAGATTGCCAAGGACGTGGCGGCCGGTGCCGTGCTCGTAGCTTCAATCGGCGCTGCAGTGATGGGCTATCTGGTCCTGTCAAAATATATTTTTCCCATTTACAAGGAGGCACTCGGCGTGGTAGGAAACCCTTCCGAGATGGGGACTCTGGTCTCTCTACTAACAGTGGTGATCGTGGTGGTAATCCTTAAGGCGATATCTGGTACCGGTACTCCCCTTGAGGGTGGCCTCCCCAGCGGACATGCTGCGGTTGCCTTTTCCGTTGCAACAGTGGTATCGCTTTCCACTCAGAATCCGCTGATTTCCGTATTGACCATCGCACTTGCCGTCATGGTTTCGCACTCCCGATTACTGCTTCATATCCATTCGATGCGCGAGGTTCTGCTTGGCGCTGTTACCGGTATTGCCATAACTTTATTAATCATGTTCCTGTTTCGTTATTATCAATAAATATGCAATCTTGATCTGTTGACAGGAGATTTTTTTGGACGACGCAGACAGTAGAAAAAAATCAGGGCTCTGGGAAAACCTGAACCGATTTTTGTCCGGCAGGAAAAAGGTAACTGAAGAAGAGATCCAGGAACTTATGGATGCCGGAGAAGAGGAAGGGATCATCAACGAGGAAGAAAACGCCATGATCCGTTCCATCTTCGCCCTTGGCGATACCGTGGTGAGAGAGGTGATGGTGCCGCGGACAGACATGGCCTGCATCCCGATCGATGCCCCGGTGCGGGAGGCGCTGGATACGATCATTGCGTGTGGCCATTCGCGCATCCCGGTGTATGAAGGAACCATGGACAATATCGTCGGGCTGCTCTATGCCAAGGACCTGCTCAAGCTTTGGGGCAAAGATGAGGGCGACATTCATCTCCGATCGATAATGCGCCCCTCCATGTTTATCCCGGAATCGAAAAACCTGGAGGAGATGCTTCAGGAATTTCGCAAGAAGCGGATTCATCTGGCCATTGTCGTCGACGAGTATGGCGGGACCTCAGGACTCTTGACCATCGAAGATCTGCTGGAGCAGATTGTCGGGGACATCCAGGACGAGTACGACACCGAGGAGGAGCGGCTGATTGTCGACGAAGACGGCTCAGTGCTGGTAGATGCCCGTCTGCCGATCGAGGAGCTTGAAGAGCATTTTGGGATCAAAATTGAGAGGGACAAGTTCGATACCGTCGGCGGCCTGGCATTCCATCTTACCGGGCGGATCCCGGAAAGCGGCGAGGTGGTGATCCTGGATAATCTGAGTATCACTGTTCTGGAGGCCGATGAGCGCCGGGTGATCAAGCTTAAGGTCGAGCGCCTTCCGGAGATAACCGGCGAGGATTGAACCGTTCATGCTATTTACTTTAAAGAGGTCCAACCGGGAGATCCCCATGGTCTCCTGCCTGCTTGCGGTTCTTTCCGGACTGCTCCTGGCGCTTTCGTTCCCCAAGCCGGGTCTGTCGTTGCTTGCCTGGATTGCGCTGGTACCACTGCTCAGGTCGGTGGACAAAGCGACTGCTACCCAGGCATTCAAGCTGGGGCTAATTGCCGGAATAATCGCTTATGCAGGGATAATGTACTGGCTGGTCATTGTTATGAACAGCTATGGCAAGTTGCCGCTGGTCGTCAGTGTCCCGTTGATGCTGATCATGGCGGCGTATCTTGCCTGTTACCTCGCCGGGAGCATGGCCCTGGTAAGGGCGGGAGAGCTGATCGGCATTGGGGCAGGTTTTTCCTTGCCGCTGGTCTGGGTCGGCATGGAGTATGTGCGGTCGTTTGCCTTGACCGGATTCCCCTGGGCTAGTCTGGGCTACTCGCAATACAAGATCCTGCCGCTGATCCAGATTGCCGATGTGGTGGGGGTTTATGGTGTCAGCTTCCTGATAGTGCTGGTCAATGTGGCCCTGTTCCGGGCGCTGATGTTTTTTGGGGGCGGAGAGCAGCTTAAGCAAAGGGTGTGGACCATTGTCACTGCAGTTGTGTTGATGATCGCCACTGTTGCCTACGGCTTCATCCGGTTGACAGCCCCTGAGACTGGTGTTCCTTTGAAAGTGGCACTAATCCAGGGAAATATCTCCCAGGATGTTAAATGGGACCCCTCTTTTCAGGAAGAGACCGTCAGGATCTATGAACGGTTGACCAATTCGGTGGCCTCGTTCGAGCCCGATCTTGTTGTCTGGCCGGAAAGCGCTACCCCTTTTTTCTTTCAGAGCGAGCCTGCCTACGCCGATCGGGTGAAAAGGCTGGCGGCAGGGTTGCATAGCGCGTTGATTTTCGGCAGCCCCGCATTCAAGAAGGAAGGGGAGCGTACCAAATACCTCAACAGCGCTTTTCTGATTAACAGCAAAGGCGAGGTTAGCGGTCGGAGTGATAAAATTCACCTGGTGCCGTTTGGCGAGTATGTGCCGTTGAAACAGGTCCTCCCCTTCGTCAACAAGCTGGTGGAGGGGATTGGCGACTTTGCGCCGGGAGCATCTGCAGAACCGCTTGATATCGGCAAGACCAAGGTTGGGGTGCTGGTCTGCTTTGAGGGGATTTTCCCCGAACTTTCAAGGGCATATGTCAACGCCGGCGCCCGGCTGCTGGTCAACATATCCAACGATGCCTGGTACAAACGGTCGTCGGCACCGTACCAGCACTTGTCAATGACCGTGTTTCGTGCGGTGGAGAACCGGGTGCCGCTGATAAGGGCCACCAATACCGGCATTACGGCGATTATTGACAGCAAGGGGCATTTTAACGGGATGACTCAGATTTTTCGTGAGGATGCCCTGACCGGCGAGGTAAGGGCTGGCAGCGGCGTTACTTTATACAACCGCTACGGCGAACTGTTTGCCGGGGTGTGCCTCGGCTTGACGGTGTTGATTGCTTTGTATTCGATCTTCAGGAATAGCAAAATCAAGGAATAGGAGTAACAGATGTTCAGAGAGGAAGTCGCACGTATAGAAGCAGTTGCCGACCGGATCGCCAAACTTCGGGGGTCTCTTTGACGTAGATACCAAACGCGAGACCATTCAGGAAATGGAGGCGCGGATTGCCTCGCCCGGTTTTTGGGACGACCAGGAGACTGCCCAGCAGGTGCTGAAAGAGCGGACCTCTCTGGAAAAGATCGTGGAGGCGTGGGACCGTTGCAACCGCCTTGCCGAGGATGTCAGGGTGATGATAGAGCTCGGTCAGGAGGCAGAGGACGCTGACGTTCTTGCTGAAGTGGCCGAGATGAACAACCGGCTGGAGCAGGAGGTTACGCAGGCCGAGTTTCAGCGGATGCTTTCCGGGCCACATGACCGGAGCAACTGTTTTATCTCCATCAATGCCGGGGCCGGAGGGACGGAATCGCAGGATTGGGCCGAAATGTTGCTGCGGATGTATCTCCGTTACTGCGAGCGCAAAGGGTGGAAGACTGACATCACCGATTATCAGGCCGGCGACGAAGCGGGCGTCAAAGGGGTTACCTTTGCCGTTACCGGAGAGAATGCCTACGGATACCTGAAAGCGGAAATCGGCATTCACCGGCTGGTGCGGATATCTCCCTTTGACAGCAATGCCCGCAGGCACACCTCGTTTGCTTCGGTATTCGCGTTTCCGGAGATTGCCGACGATATCGATGTCAAGGTCGTTGAGTCAGATCTCCGGGTCGATACCTATCGCTCCAGCGGTGCTGGTGGGCAGCATGTCAACACCACTGATTCGGCGGTAAGGATAACCCATATCCCTAGTGGTATTGTGGTTGCCTGCCAGACCGAGCGCAGCCAGCATATGAACAAGGCAACCGCCTTGCGGGTTCTCCGGGCAAAACTCTACGAGAAGGAAGTGCAGGAGCGTGAGGCCCAGGCCTCTGAGATCTCGGGCGAGAAGAAGGAGATTGGCTGGGGCAGCCAGATTCGTTCTTATGTGCTGCACCCGTACAAGATGGTAAAGGATCTCCGCACTGGAGTGGAGACCGGCAACCCGGACGCAGTGCTTGACGGCGATCTGGAAGATTTTATCGTGGCATTTCTTATGGGTGTGCGACGCAATGTCACTGATTCGGATTGATAGATACCGTATATGAACTATTTTCAGTTACAAGCGATTGCAACGGCACTGGTCCTGATGCTTGCGACACCCGGTTGTGCAACGTCAAGCAAGGGGGGGCTGTCCAAGCAACAGGGGATAACACGTATCGGTTATGCCATACAGGTTGGCGCTTTCCGCGAGGTTAAGAATGCGGAACGGCTTGCCGCAAGGTTGCAGGAAAAAGGGGTCGAGGCTTTTTACTTTCGGAAAGAGGACGGGGTCTATGCTGTTCGCTTCGGCGATTTCCGTACTCGCGATAGCGCTCGGCAGGCTGCTGTCAAGCTGCAGAAGGAAAAGCTCCTCACCTCTTATTTCATTGCATCCCCTCTGGAACCGGTGCTGAAGAAGGGGTATCCGGCAGAGGTCAAAAAACCGGTTGAGCAGGGTGCTGTGAAAAAGCAGACCGCTGCCGGCAGCGACATGGGAGGCATTGCGGCCCGCACTGCCGAGCGGTTTGTCGGAATTCCCTATCGTTGGGGGGGAGACACGGTTGTTGACGGCATGGATTGCAGCGGCTTTGTCCGGGCGGTGTACAATCTTTGCGGGGTCAATATCCCGAGGACGTCGCGAGAGCAGTACCGGGTTGGGGAGAGTGTCGCGATTGACGGGCTGAAAGACGGCGACCTGGTTTTCTTCGGTGATTCGGAAGAGCGGATCAACCATGTCGGCATTTATGTGGGCGATCGCAAATTCGTCCATGCGCCGCGGCGCGGTGATGAAATCAAGGTATCGGCACTTGATGAGGCGTATTTCGCAAAACGGTTCATTGGTGGTAAAAGATACTTTTGACGTTTAGTGTTTGGGACGTATCAAGCTTGGATTTAAAGAGAGGAATGGTATGGCAATTATCAAGCCGTTCAAAGCAGTGCGGCCGGTCAAGGAGCTGGCGAGCCGGGTTGCATCGCCCCCGTATGATGTCATGGATGCTGCGGAGGCTAGAGAGATGGCAGCAGGCGAGCCGGACAGTTTTCTGCATATTTCTCGTCCGGAGATTGATCTTGATGTTGCGATAGATCATTACAGCGATCCCGTGTATCTGCGTGGCAGGCAGAACCTTGCTGATTTCATGAGCCGCGGCGTGTTGTTCCAGGATAAAGCCGATTGCTACTATGTCTATCGTCAGCAGATGGGGGACATCATCCAGACCGGCCTGGTGACCTGTGCTTCGGTAGATGACTATGAGAGTGGTGTTATCAAGAAACATGAGCTTACCAGGGCCGACAAGGAAGATGATCGGGTCCGCCACATCGACTATATGGATGCCAACGATGAACCGGTTTTTTTCACCTACCGTTTCGACCAGGCCATAGCAGCACTGATCAAAGATGCTTCAAATGCTGATCCTGAGTATGACTTTACCGCTTCGGATGGGGTACGGCACACCTTCTGGATCATCAATGATCAGGCCGCTATCGACAGGCTTACCGGCCTGTTTGCCGCAATCCCGAATCTGTATGTGGCCGACGGGCACCATCGCAGCGCTGCTGCCGGCAGGGTGCGCGAGCTTCGGGCGGCGGCTAATCCCTCTCATAATGGCACTGAAGAGTACAACTACTTCCTGGCCGTTATCTTTCCTGACAACGAGCTGAACATCATGCCGTACAACCGCGCAGTCAAAGACCTTAACCATCTCACGGTGGCAGAGTTCATCTCCAGGGTTGCGGAGAAGTTCGATGTGACCCCGGTTTCGACGGCTGTGTCGCCGCAGGAACGGCACCAGTTCGGGATGTATCTGGCTGGTAAATGGTATGCCCTGACCGCCGGTAATGATTCTTTTGATGAGACTGATCCGGTCAACCATCTTGACGTGTCCATACTGCAGAATAACCTGCTCAATCCGGTGCTGGGTATTCGCAACCCCAGGACCGACCAGCGAATTCACTTTGTAGGTGGCATCAGGGGGGTAGAGGAACTGGTGCGCCTTGTTGACAGCGGCGAATACGAAGTTGCTTTTTCTCTGCATCCAACTTCGATCGGAGAGCTGATTTCGCTGGCGGATGCCGATAAGATCATGCCGCCCAAGTCCACCTGGTTTGAACCGAAACTGAGGTCAGGGCTCTTTCTCCATCTGTTAAAGTAACTTTGCTATCAGACGATTTATAATGAAAATTGAATTGAAAAGGAGACGTAACCATGAGGGGTGTTGAAAAGATTATTGCCGTGTTGCTGCTTTTCGTTGCTATTGCCATACCTGCATGTGCCCAGAAGGAGGCTCAGGCAGCTTCGGCAATTCCCGAACTAAAGGCCAAGACAACCACTACCGCAACCGGCCTTGCCTATCAGGATGCCAAAGTCGGCACCGGCGCATCGCCGGTCAAAGGGAAGTTGGTAAAGGTTCATTACACCGGCTGGTTGGTAAACGGCACCAAGTTCGACAGCTCGGTAGACCGGAGAGAGCCTTTTGAGTTTGCCATTGGCGCTGGCCAGGTCATCCCGGGTTGGGACGAAGGGGTAATGTCGATGAAGGTCGGTGGCAAGCGTCGCCTGACGATCCCGGCTCAGCTCGGATATGGGGCCCGTGGCGCGGGTGGGGTGATCCCTCCCAATGCGACCCTGATCTTCGACGTGGAACTGTTGGATGTTCAGAAATAGCTTTAGCGCAAAGGGCCTGCTGGCCTTACTGCTGCTGGCTTGCACAGCGATTCCTGATGCTGTTGCCGGCGGAAAGAGTATAACCTGGTATCTGGACGGGGCTAAGGTCGAACAGGTACTTGCCCTGGGAAATTCATATCGGGAACTACTGCTCCCTGCTACCATGTTGACTGGGTCGTTTCGTGCCAAGCCGCTTGGTGAGGCTCGCTTGGCCAGGGTTGAACTGGAGCCGGTAAAGCCGGGCAAGGGTGAAGAAAAAGAGTTGGCGTATCTTGACAAGCGCCGTGAAGAGTTGCAGGATCGCCTCAAGGCGCTAAGAGTCAAGGAAGAGATCTTCAAGGCCACTGCCAAGTCCCAGGGGAGCAAGGCGCCGAAACGTACCAGGACCAATCCGGAGCCGTTGGCCGCCATTCGCCAGGGGACTGACTTTGCGATTTCCCGGCTTGAAGAGGTTTATAGCGCGATGCGCAAGGCTGAGCGCGAATTGCGTGACCTTGATCGAAAACAGTCGGCCTTGCGGAAAAATGAAAAAGTTTCAGGAACTGTGGCCAAGCTGTGGCTTGCTGGAAAAAGAGGTACGGTTCAGCTCTCCTATATCATATCAGGTGAGGGTTGGACCCCGTGTTACGATATTCGGGTAGCCAACGGCAGCGCGGAGCTCACCCTGATGGCCAGGCTTCCTGATCTGCCGAAGGCCGATTCATTACTGGTGATTCCGGCGGAACTAGCGGCTTCCGGGAATATGGCGCCAATCCCGATTGTAGCGGGCAAGGCGGCAAAGGTGGCTGTTTTCCGACTGCCAGTGATTGCCGAAAAGCAGTTGCCGGCGCTACAGAAAACGGTTGAGATTACTTTAAGGAACGATTCCGGAAGGTATCTGCCATCAGGAGATGCCACCGGATTCTGGCATGAGGAGTTTCTGGGACGGACCGGCTTTGCCGGGCTCAAGCCTGCCGAATCAACGGTTTTGACCTTTGGGTCGCCTGTGGCAACGGGGCTTGAAACAAGAAAAGCTCAATGAATTCAAGGAAAGAGGTTAACTGTATGTATCGCTGGAAATCACGTTTGCTACTTGCCGTCGGAGTCGCCCTGTTAAGCGCTTGTGGCAGCGGCAACAGCTCAAACAGTTCAATGACTGCGACATCGGACCCACTGTCGTTCTATCAGCACAGTGCAGTTTTCGTCAACAACACGACCCTCTATGCTTGGGGGGCCAACGAATCCGGACAGATCGGCAACGGCACCACCTCAAACAGTTCCGTCCCGGTTCTGGTGACGCGGTTTGCCAATTACAGCGCCGGGAACGGCGTTGCCATAGGGTCCAACCATACGCTGGCATTTCAGAAATACAGCACTGTCAGGGCCTGGGGGTTCAACCGCTACGGCCAGCTCGGCAACGGGTTGACCGCTGATAACCAGACCCCGAACAGTTCGGTGCCGGTCACTGTGAGGAAATGGGGGAGCAGGGCCTCCCTTTCCGGAGTTACCGCAGTGGCAGCTGGGGGCTACTTCAGCCTTGCCCTGGACCGAAACGGCACGGTCTGGTCATGGGGTAAAAACGACCATGGCCAGCTGGGGCGGCTGTCCAACCAAAATACCTTTGGCAATTACAGCAGCCAGATGGCTGATAAAGTTGTTGTTGCCGCGGTTTCCAGCCCGTTGACCGGGGTCACTGCGATTGCGGCCGGCGGGGCCCATGCTCTGGCGCTCAAGAATGACGGTACTGTCTGGGGCTGGGGCTACAACGAATGGGGCCAGGTGGGAGATGGTTCTCCCCATGACAAGCCGAATCATTTCTTCCCGGTTCTGGTGCCTTTTAACGACACTCCGCCACGCACCGTCACTATTGCCAAGATCGCCGCTGGCAGTAGCCATAGCCTGGCACTTGACTCGGACGGCTTTATCTGGGCCTGGGGATACAACTACTTCGGTCAGTTGGGTAACGGTCTGCATGGGGAAAATGTTTATTCTGAAACCCCGGTCAAGATTTCAATACCGGCGCCAGGCTTGACCTCTGCAGCGCTCATTGCTGCCGGGGCGAGCCACTCGCTGGCCTACGACCCGGTCACCGACATCCTTTACGCCTGGGGTTATAATGTGTTTGGCCAGCTGGGCGATGGCACTACGATTAATAGGTACACCCCGGTGGCGATCAGCGGATTTACTTTGAAAGTTCTAAATGGGACTCTGCCGGCCTCTATTTCGGCATCTTGGGATCATAGCCATGCCAGAAAGACTGATGGTTCCTGGTGGAGTTGGGGAGAGAACTCCGTAGGCCAGCTGGGGATCGGCAACCAGACGAACCAATTTTCTCCAGTTAGGGTGCGGGGGATGTAAGGCCTGGTTAAGAACTGATAATACGGGGGAGCGTACTGCTCCCCTTTTTTTGTGTTTGCTGTTAAGGAATTACCACGGATGTCTGTAAATGAGGATCTCTGTTGTGTCTGGAGGCGTGTCGGCCGTCAAGCCCCGAGCGTGAAATAGAAGGTTGCGCCTTTTCCCGGTTCGCCGGTGGCCCAGATTGTGCCGCCATGACGATCGATGATCCGTTTGACTGTTGCCAGACCAATGCCGGTGCCATCGAACTCGTCAGCGCTGTGGAGCCTGCCGAACGGCCTGAAAAGCGAATCAGCCATTGCCATGTCAAAACCGGCACCGTTGTCGCAAACAAAGAAGACGGTTTTTCCATTCTCAACGGTCCGGTCAAAGGTAATCATGCCATCCGGCTTGTTGGCCGTGAACTTCCAGGCATTGTTGAGAAGATTTTCAAGGACCAGCCTCAGCAGCATCCCATCGCCGTAAGCATGCAGGTGCTCACCGATCTCGACATTAACGGTACGCTCAGAATGGCGGCCCTGGATCTCGGCAACAACGAGACGGGCGGTCAGGCTAAGGTCCACCGCTTCGCAACTGATATCGCCTTCTGTAACTCTGGCGAGCTTCATCAGGGCGCCGATGATGGCAGACATCTCTTCCGAACTATCGACAATCCGCTGCAGGGTCTCTTTGGTCTCCGGGTCAAGGGCGTCGGCGGATGTCATGAGCAGCAGCTGGCTGTAGCCGCTGATCGACGAAAGAGGCGATCTGAGGTCGTGGCATACTGATGAACTGAACAGCCGGAGGTCCTCGTTGGCCGTGGCAAGCTGGGCGGTTCTCTCCTCGACGCGTTGTTCCAGTCTGGCATTAAGTTCACGCAGATCGGCATGGGTTTTCTGTAGGCTGTCGGTCATGCTGTTGAATGACGATGCAAGTCTCCCCAGTTCTGTGGTTGCCGGCAGGGCAATCCTATGGTCGAGATTGCCGGCAGCGATGGAGGACGTCTCACTTTCGAGGATTGAGAAGGTTTTCAGGATTCCCTTCAAAGATGTCAGCAGGGCCATGATGACCAGCATGGCGCCAATGGTGACGACCCCTATCCCCTGCCAGCCGACGGTGCTGCTGAGATCCTGGATTTCCCGGTTACTGTCGTTAAGTGACTGTTTCAGATTCGGCGTCAAGCCCTCTTTCATCGCCTGGTCTATGACGCTGTCAGCGAGTTTGGCAGCCCTTACCACATCGCCGGCCTGACGAGTGGACATGGCCTGTTGGCAGAGAATGGTAAATTTAATGTACTGGCTTTCCAGTGTGGTTGCCTGGGAAAGCAGTTTGCTGCTGTTGGGGAGCCCGAGTTCGACCAGTTTGCGGGCCGAACGTCTGAAATCGTTCAGGGCAGTCTTGGTTTCATTGCCGGCCCAGCCAAATGGCCGGAGCGAATTTACCGGGGAAACCAGATCATCCATAACTTCCTTGAGTTGTTTGCTGATGCCGGTATTGATTCTGGTTAAGGCAAGGGCTGAGTCTACGGTCGATTGCACTCGCTCCAGGGTCCGGAGGGCCTTTTCGTTCGACCATGGGAGCCTCCCCAGGGCCATGACCAGCAGATGGAAGTCGGTCACAACTTTATTGTTGCCATCCTCCAATGCATTGTCTATTCCGTTGAGCAGGGCATTTTCCAGGACAAGATACGAGGTCTCGGCAAGGATGGCTTTAGCGCGTTCCACTTCCTTTTGCTCACATAGTTCTAATACCGTTACGGCAAGCCCCCGCCATTCACGGTAATTTTCTCTGATCTGCTGCAGTTGCTTCAGCTCGTCACTGTCGGTGACGGAGCCCCCATTTTGTTTGGCACTGATGGCTGCTTCCCATTTGGTGAACTGCTCTTCTGTTGTGACAGCAACTTTATCGAATTCATTGTGTGATGTGGTTGAGTGCGATATGAGGCAATCAACTACCTCTTTCATCTGCCTGGTTATGCTCGCCCTGGAAGAAGCCACTGCCTCCAGGTAATCCACGGACGGCACCATCCTCCCCAGCTGATTGCTGATCCTTATCGAACTCCAGCCGAGATAGCCTACGGTGGCCAGCATGACCGAAACGACCAGTAAGAGCGCTATCAGAAGATTTGTTTTAATGCTCATGGCCGGGGAAGATAGCTCCAGTGGCATGAAATTGCCAGAAAAATGTGAAAAATTGTTGGTTCATTAAAAAAACTCTCAAGTTTTCATTAGTGATGCCGATGTTCTCATTAATGTAATTGTCATTTGATTTTTTTTAGTTGTTTTCATGTAGGGAGGGGGGATTCATGAATTTGTGGCCTGTACTTCTTGTGGAAGACCAACCTGATGATCAGTTCCTGACATTACGTACCTTGAAAAAACTCAAAATTAACAATGTTGATGTCGCTAATGAGGGAGAGGAAGCTCTCCGGTATCTACGGGATAGGGTCGTGCCCGGTACCACGCAATCGTCATTACTCCCTGAATTGATAATTCTCGATCTGAGGATGCCGAAGGTTGACGGTTTTCAATTTCTTGAGCTTGTGAATGCTGATGACCGGATAAAAGAGATACCGGTAATCGTACTCTCCTCATCGCCTCAAGAGAGTGACAAGGCCAGATGCCGTGAACTGGGGGTTAAGGCGTACCTGAAGAAGCCCCTTGAGATTGACGCTTTTGATCGGGCCTTGAAAAAGGTTCAGCTTGCCTGATTGCCGCTTTTCTACATCTTAACTCCCCGCCACTATACTTCCTTTGCTGCCATGTTTATTGCTCTCGCATCATTCATCTTAAACTGCAGTCAATAATTACCGATAGCTAGTAGTATGTCTTAACCAATCCCTCATCGGGCATTGCCTCGGAGTCATTGTGAAAGAACACCTTCTGGATATATTCAAGGAGGAAGCCGGCGAACAGTTATCCCATCTGGAAACTGCTCTGCTTGACCTCGACAAAGGCGTAGACAACCCGGAACTCGTCAATGCCGTCTTCAGGGCTCTGCACACCATTAAGGGCTCTGCCGGGATGTTTGGTCTTGATGAGGTGTCCGGTTTTGCCCACAAGATTGAATCGATATTTGATCTTGTCCGGTCTGGCGAGCTCACGATCTCACCGCTATTGATCACACTGGCACTTCGAGCCGGCGACATTATTCGAAAGATGATCTTTGAACCTGCAGGCAACTGTTCTGATGAGGCGTCGCAGGTCATTGCTGTTCTGCAACAACAAATTGCCGACACTGGTGGCAGCAAGACCTTGCCGCTCTCTGAGGTACGCTCGGCTGGTTCTGCAAAAGCCTCGCAGAAGTGTTTTCGGATATCTCTGTCGCTACATGCTTCTGCTCTCAAACAGAGAGTGGATCCTCTTGAAAGAATCAAAGAGCTTTTTGCTCTCGGCTCATGTTCGGTCAATGCCAATGTGAGAGCCGTTCCCCTTCTTGAAGAGATTGATCCCGAAACCTGTTATGTGGATTGGGAGATCACTCTTATCACGCCAGTTGATGCCGATGAGCTGCGAGATCTTTTTATATTCATCGCAGATCAATGCAGTTTGGTGATCGAGCAAATAGAGCCGACAGTACCCGACGAAGATGATGATCTTGTGCCTGGTCCGATGCTGGGAGAGATACTGGTAAGTCGTGGCGACCTGGATCGAATGAATCTTGAAAAAGTGCTTTCCGGGAAAAAGCGTCTGGGCGAGATGCTGGTTGAGACCGGAGCGGTGCCACCGGAAAGGGTCAATTCAGCCCTGACTGAGCAGGCGCTGATCAGGGACTTTCAGCGTGAACGCAGGAATCAGGAGGCAGCTGCGTCCTTGCGGGTACCATCAACTAAGCTTGATCACCTGATGAACCTTGTCGGTGAACTGGTGACCACCCAGGGGCGGTTATCATTATGTGCCACTGAATTTAACAGCGTTGATATGTTTTCCTCTACAGATCCGCACCAGATGTTTGAACTCTGGGATGCTATCGGCGGAAGGCTGCGGGATGTGGCTGAAGAGATGGAACGGCACACCGTCGAATTGCGAGAGAATATCATGGGCATCAGGCTCATTCCCATCGGCACTATGTTCGGCAGGTTCAGCCGATTGGTGCGCGACCTTTCCGCGGAACTGGGTAAGGAAGTTGAACTGTTGTTCGAGGGGGGAGAAACCGAACTTGATAAGTCCATTATTGAGCGACTTGTTGACCCGCTCATTCATATCATTCGCAATTCAATTGACCATGGCATTGAATCAGGCGAACAGCGGCTGATAGCCGGGAAACCTGCGCAAGGGATTATTCGGATGGTAGCCAGGCATATAGGAGAATGCGTTGAAATTGTTGTGAGTGACGATGGCGCCGGGCTTGATGTCGACTTGATCCAGAGTATCGCCATTGCCAGAGGTTTGATAGACCCTGAGACGAGGCTTGAGGATCGGGAACTGTTCGCTCTGATTTGCCACCCCGGGTTTTCGACATCACAGACAGTAACTACAGTTTCGGGCAGAGGCGTTGGGATGGATGTGGTAAGCCAGGCGATCACTTCACTCAATGGTTCTCTTGAAATCAGCAGCAGTTACGGTTCCGGCACTACAATGACCATTCGTATCCCTCTAACCCTGGCAATTATCGAAACCCTGCTGGTAAAGGTGGCATCTGAACAGTTCCTGATTCCCCTTGCCCATGTCGAAGAGTGCATTGATTACAAGCGGGGCGGGTCTGAACCCGTAGAAAGTACCGGGATTGTAAATCTCCGTGGGGAGCCGCTGTCATTCATTTCCCTGCGAGACCGTTTTTTGATAGCCGGTGACCGGCCTGAGACCGAGCAGATAGTCGTGTCTAAGTCCATGGATAAACGGTTCGGAATTTTAGTCGATGAAGTTGTCTGTCAGCATCAGTCTGTAATCAAGTCGCTTGGCCGGTTTTACAAAAAAGTGAGAGGGGTTTCAGGAGCAGCGGTGATGGGTGACGGAACCGTATCACTGGTCCTTGATCTGCCTGTGATTTATTCGATGGAAGAGGGTAGGGATTTTTCTTTATTTGGTTCAGTTCGTTTCGGCCGCCCCGTTATTTCGCGAGAGACGGTTTCGGAGGGTCATTGATGAAGATATGGGACATGAGATTCGGCACACGATTGGCGATAGGCTTTGGCGGGGTTATTCTCTTATTCTCTTTGGTATCCCTGTTTCTGATAATTCAGGTTAACCATCTGAAAAGGCTCGAGGATGATGGGGAAAGACGCAGTAAAGACTTTGCAGCAATTCATACGATGCAACTGAACGCATTGACCGTTTATGCCAATATTGCTGATGCAATCATCAACAGGGGAGTTAGCGGACCTCGGGAGGAAATAGAGAAGATCAAAAATGATTCCCGAAACGATGTGGCCAGAGTCATAAAGTCTGTCGATACTCCTGAGGAAAAGGTGCTGGCAGAGCAATTGTCGATAATATATCCCCGCTATCTTGATCTTGTGTTGAACCGGTTGTGGCCGCTTCTGGAGAGCAGAGCTCCATCTGAGGAAGTATCCCGGGTTGACGCACGGGTTGATGAGGAGCGGGCGTTGCTTAATGGAGTCCTTAATAAACTTGGTCATCGATTGCAGGAAGAAAACAGGATCAGTAGCCTGCAATACGATGCAGCAAGCCGCCGGAGCCAACTGGTTGCTACGGCTGCGGTTGTCGTAGCGATTATTTTTGCCGGCGGTTTCGGCTTCTTCTTGACGAGAAGTATTGTAAGACCGTTGCAGCGTGGGGTTGAGTTTGCCAACAAGGTTGCCACAGGTGATCTTTCCGTACAGATTGTAACAAGCGGTACTGATGAGGCCGCTGAGTTGCTGTCAGCAATGAAAAACATGGTGGCTGGACTTCGTGAAGTAGTAGAAGCTGCAAAACAGGCTTCCTATCGCATGGCGGCGGGCAGCAGGCAATTGTCGGCGAGTGCCGAAGTAATGTCTGCGGGAGCCAGCGAGCAGGCATCTTCAGCGGAAGAAGCAACTGCAGTCATGGAGGAGATGTCGGCAACAATAAGGCATAATGCCGATAACGCGACAGTTGCAGAAAGGATTGCGGTAAAGGCCGCTGCAGACACGCACGAAGGCGGGGAAGCGGTCGCGAAGACTGTCAAGTCAATGCGAGAAATCGCCGACAAAGTGGTCATCATTGAGGAGATTGCCCGACAAACCAACCTGCTTGCTCTCAATGCTGCGATAGAAGCTGCTCGTGCCGGCGATCACGGAAAGGGCTTTGCCGTGGTAGCTTCGGAAGTTCGTAAGCTTGCCGAGCGCAGCCAGAAAGCCGCCGCGGATATTCTGGGCCTTTCCGGGAGGAGTGTTGAGGTGGCTGAATCTGCAGCCATGAAATTGGCTTCCATGGTGCCTGATATTCAGCGCACCTCTGACTTGGTGCAGGGGATAAGCGCTGTCTGCCGCGAACAGGATGCCGGGGTAAGCCAGGTAACTGTTGCTGTTGCCCAGTTGGAGAAAGTAATTCAGCAAAATGCAGCCACCGCCGAGGAGACAGCGGCAACCTCCGAAGAGCTGTCGGTACAGGCGAGGCAGCTCTCGGCAGCAATGGAATTTTTCAGTTTGGGGAACGATACGGAAGTTTCTCATCTCCCGCCGTTGCCAAAAAAGGGAAAGGCATGCAAATCGTCGCGGATAACCTTGCCACCCAGGCCACTAGGCAAGAAACGGATGCGAAGCGGGGTGGCATTGGACCTTGCCGGCGCCAAAGATGAACTAGACAAGGATTATGAACGGTTCTAAATCGGAAATTTGTATGCTGCACTTGACTCTGCGTAAAAACGAGGCGTAATTAATATATGACCGGCACAGCTTAGGTCGAAAACTTTCATGCAAGGAGGACCATATGCCGCATACCTTAATCCCCTCCATTGAAAAGAGGCTCTCCGGGCTTGTAGAAGTAACGAGAAGAGTTCAGGATGAATTATCTTCCAGCAAGTCAAAGTTGAAGCCCACAGTGACCATTTCCCGGGAGTTTGGCTGCGAAGCTTACCCCGTGGCGGAAAAGCTGAAGTCGCTACTGGAGAAAAAAACCGGTACAACATGGGCGCTCATGGACAAAGCGCTGCTTGAGGAGGTTGCCAAGAATCATAATGTGTCGGAAGAGATCCTTAGGAATCTTGGCACAAAGCCGAGTTTTCTCGATGATGTTATCTCCACATTTTCCCCCAACTGGAAAAACGACAAGGATTATTACAAGATTCTCTGTCGCCAGATCATCTCACTGGCCAATGCCGGTAATGTAATCATTGTTGGCCGAGGTGGGGCGGTCGTTACCAAGTCACTGGAAAACTGTTTTCACTTCAGACTTGTTGCCCCAGGAGAATTCAAGATTGGGTCGATTGCCAAACGTCTCGGAATTTCACGGAATGAAGCGCAGGAGCTGGTAAATAACCGACAGCAATTGCGTGACAAGTTTGTCAGGGATTTCCTTAACTGTTCACTGGATGAGCCGACTCTTTACCACGCGGTGTTTAACAATGCCAGAAGCTCTTCAGACAAGATTGCGGAGACGATGGCCTACTATATGTCTTAGACAAAGACTGAGAGCCAAGAGGTCAACGGGCGGTTTTCGAATGAAGACCGCCTGTTTTATTATTGGACAACTGCGAAGTGAGCCCTGATGGCCCCTTCAAGCGGGACCTTGGTGATAGCGGCATTAACCTCTGCAATCAGCTTTTCCTCAGCAATGTCCCCCTTGCAGGTCACAACTCCGATAGTTATCGAGAGTGGAAACTTGCCGCAGCTATGGGATAACTCAATTTCATGAACTGTCTTGTAGACTCGGTCGATGATGCCGGGCATTTCATCGCACACTGTTTCCGGAAAGAGAATCAGGAACTCATCATCTGAATAGCGACCAATAGAGTCATAGGATCGCACCGTTTTCTGGATCAGGTTTATGGAGTTGCACAGGAAGTCATCCAATTCCTTGGGACCTATTGTGCTTAACAATTCATGATAATTGTCGACTTTAAGGAGAGCTATGCTCTGAGAGCGCCCCTTTCTTTTCGACCTGTTAAGTTCAGCCTGCACAAGAGAAATGATCTTATCGCGATTCCAGGTTCGGGTGCCGATATCGTTAGATGAACTCGAAATAAGAACCCTTTTGCTTTCCAGCAGCTTTTCCTGCAGCTCCACGATGCGTCTCCCGGCATCGAGTCTTACCTTGAGGTCCTGAGGGATAAAGGGCTTTATGATGTAATCATCGGCACCTGCTGAGATCCCGTCTACCATGTCATACAGTGACGATTTAACAGTCAGGAGGATAATATAGGTATATCCATGATCGTTGTCAGAGTTTTTGCGAATCTCCTTACAAACGTCGATGCCAGCCATTTGGGGCATCATCCAGTCAAGGATGGCCAACTTTGGAGCGTCAGGTCTCTTAAGGGCTGCCAAAGCTGAAAGCCCGTCAACAACTATCTCCACCTCATAGCCCCATTTAACCAGGGAAAGCTCCAGAAATCCCAGAGCGATAGGATCGTCTTCGGCTACCAGTATTTTCATTAATTCCCTCGGATCCGTTCATTTAATAGCAGCAGTGGTCCACTCTTGTTGATTAGTATATCTGCTGCGTCGCTAAAATCCAGTGTGATGATGGATTCATTACTATTTTGTAAATTTACATGATTGCATAAAAAGTGTGCAATTTGCTCTGTGGGCTCTCAAATCGAGCAGCAATAAATGCTGAACTACATTCTGCTGTTGTGTAACGTATCGATATTGTGAATTAAATTTGTGTTGCCAAGTTGTGGCACGCCATGTGCTAAAGAGAAAGTCAAATCACTGACCGCACAACGTAGTGCGCTAGGAATACCAGGCAATGGCGCCGTCTCACCCGAAGTGAGCGGCGCTTTTTTTATAACTCTTTGAAAGGAGACAGTTAACAAGGGGTGGTTAACAGGAAGTGATTAACTGAAAACAAAAATATCAAAGGAGATTGAACATGAAAAAGACAGTTACAATTCTTGCAATGGCAGCAACACTCTCGCTTTCGGCAGCCGGCGCTGCTCTGGCTTCACCTTCAACCCAGATATGGATTCCTTCAACGGATGTGCAGGCGTATAAAACCCTGCATCTTAATTTCGACAACTATTTGCGGACCTCGAAAAGTGATGGCTATACTGCAAATGTTATTTCAATAGGACCGACAGTCGGTGTGCTGCCTTGGGAGAAATTGCAGGGTGAGATTGGGGCGGATTTTATCTCTGACGGGAGTTCTGCTCCAGGACAGAGCAATAATGCTGACAGTTACCCGGTATATTTCCACTTCAAACTCGGAACGCCTGAAGATTCTCTCTTCAAGAATTCTCCGGCCATCGCTGCCGGTATGTACAACATTGGTCTTAAATCCGGCGTAACCAACCAGAATATTGCCTATGGGCTCCTTGCTAAAACACTGCCTCTCGTTGGCCGGCTCTCGGCTGGTGGTTACTCCGGGAATGCAGCAGTGCTGCGCAAGCCGGACGCAAATGCGCCTTCCGGCACTGCCAGTGACAATAACGGTGTATTGCTTTCCTGGGACCGGACAATGACCGAGATATCCGATAAACTGTGGGTTGCCGTTGACTATATGAGCGGCAAGAATCTGAACGGTGCTCTGAGTTTTGGCGTTTCTTGGGCTTTTGCCAAGAATGTGTCAGTCATTCTCGGTTATGACATCTACAACGAACCACTTACTGGTGGTAAGAATACCGTAACGACACAGATAGACATCAATTTCCCCTGAAACCCTCTTCATGGGGCTTGGGGAGGGTAACTCCCTCCCCATTTTTTCAAGAATGCTGGGATAAAGGATGAAAGGGGTACGAAAATGAAAATGATAGAAGCGATAATCAAACCGTTCAAGTTGGATGAAGTGAAGGATGCCCTCAACGAGATCGGTGTCGAAGGGATTACGGTCTGCGAGGTCAAGGGGTTCGGCCGACAAAAAGGCCATACCGAGCTGTACCGGGGAGCTGAATACGTCGTTGATTTTATTCCGAAAGTGAAAGTTGAAATAGCAGTCGCAGACGAACTGGTGGCAAAGGTTGTTGAAACGATTGAGCGGGCAGCCAAGACTGGTCGAATCGGCGATGGCAAGATCTTTATCCTTCCGTTGGATGATGCGGTAAGGATCAGGACCGGTGAAAAGGGGCTGGAAGCAATCTGACGAATCAAAGGATTCAAGAATCGATTGGAGGTTTAATCATGAAAGCAAAAATAACTATTCTCTGGCTGGCTTTTGCCGCCTGCCTGCTCTCAGCTCCCTTAGCGCTCTTCGCTGAAGAGGTCAAATCCCCGGCAACTCCGGCCCAGGCAGCAATTTCATCTGCGCAGAAGGCGGCAGTAGCGCCTGCAGCGGTTGCTACACCAGCCCCTGCTGAGGCACCGAAACCCAAGAATGTTGATCCGGTGCTGAATACCGGTGATACGGCCTGGATGTTGATTTCCTCGGCCCTCGTTCTCTTCATGATTCCGGGGCTGGCCTTCTTTTACGGCGGCATGGTCAGGCAAAAGAACGTGCTGTCGACTATCATGCATTCCTTTGTTGCCATGGGGATCGTCGGGGTACAGTGGGCGATCATCGGCTACTCCCTGTCTTTCGGGCCGGATGCCTTCATGGGGCTGGTCGGCAATAGCAGCAAGGCGTTACTGAACGGTTTGATTACTTTTAAGGACGGTAATCCGGTCTATGCCCTGTTCCAGAACGTGACCACCGAGCCCGGTTCAATTCCCGAGTATGTCTTTGCCATGTATCAGTGCATGTTTGCCATGATCACCGTGGCCCTGATTTCGGGGGCGCTGGCAGAGCGGATCAAGTTCTCCGCCTATTGCGTGTTTGTCCTGCTCTGGACCACCCTGGTCTATGACCCACTGGCTCATTGGGTCTGGATGACAGATGGCTGGCTCTTCAAGAAGGGCGCACTGGACTTTGCCGGCGGCACTGTTGTTCACCTCTCTTCAGGTATCTCGGCGTTGGCAGCCCTTATTTTCCTCGGCAAGCGCCATGGATTTCCGACGGAACGGATGGCTCCCCACAGCCTGCCGCTTACTATGCTCGGAGTTGGTATGCTCTGGTTCGGTTGGTTCGGCTTTAACGCAGGTAGTGCAATTGTTGGCGCCAACTGCTCCGACGCTGCTGGCGGTCTGGCCGGTCTTGCCTTCGCTACCACCACTATCGCTCCGGCAGCTGGTGGGTTGTCATGGATGATTGCTGAGTGGATCCATTCCGGCAAGCCTTCTGCCCTTGGTTTCGGCTCCGGTGTCGTTGCCGGACTGGTTGTCATCACTCCGGCGGCAGGTTTCGTGCAGCCTGGTGCTGCAATCATTCTCGGTCTTGTTGCTGGTGTGGTTTGCTACGGCGGCGTTCTTATGAAAGCCAAGCTCAAGTATGACGACTCTCTTGATGCTTTCGGTGTCCATGGTATCGGCGGCACCACTGGTGCTCTGCTTACCGGTGTTTTTGCGACAGTAGGGGCAACCGGCCTCACCTCAGGCAATGTTAAGCAGTTCGTCACCCAGTTGATTGCCGTTGCAGCAGCAGGTGCCTATGCCTTCATCGTTACCCTGGTTATCTCGTTCATCCTTGACAAGACCATTGGTCTCAGAGTTGAGAAAGAGGATGAAATTATGGGTCTTGACCAGACACAGCACTCAGAGAGTGCATATAACTAAAATTGATTTTTAACTACCTGAATCGTGGCCGCCGTGACTGGCGGCCTTTTTTTTATGCAGATATTGGCTGAGTTTGACTAATTTATCGGCATTGCAGTACGGCTTGTTTTTTCTTTTCCTGGCAAAACACGCATAAAAAGGGGGGACTGGCTGATGGCACGGCTTGTGCCTCTTGTTTTGGTAGGATTCCAGTTTTTGCAAGTCTCCAGCAGATCGTCTCTTGGAAAAAATATTTTGATAAAGATTGTGGTTTTTCTCTAGAACATATCCCGGCTTAAGGTTAGGGGCTATATGAATCCGATGCTGGTTGAACAGTTGAAAGATGGTGATGAAGCTACGAGCAGCCGCTTTCTTGATCAGCTTGCCTATAGTGAAAAGATGGCTGAACTGGGACAGCTTGCAGTTGGGGTTATTCATGAAATAAACACCCCGCTTTCGGTTATTTCTGCTGCTACTCAGCTGATTATGCGCGAAGAAGGGCTGCCGGAGCATGTTCTTGAGTTGCTTGAGCGTATTGGCAGTGAAGCCCAGAGGCTTTCACAGATGAGCCGAAGTATGCTTACCTTCGGCCGTATGGATGGAGGTGACGTTGGTGAAGCTGACATCAATCTGGTCATAAGGGATGTGCTGCAACTGTTGACTTACGAAATCCAGAAAAGATCTGTGACCGTTACCCAGATACTTGATCATAAAATACCAATTCTGCAGCTGAATGCCGGTCGTTTGAAGCAGGTATTCATCAATCTCGTCATGAACTCTCTCCATGCCATGGAAGGGGGGGGGACGATTCGCGTGACCAGTAAGGTTTCAGGAGATACCGCTTGTGAAATCCGGGTTTCTGATACCGGGTGCGGTATTGCTGCAGCTGATCTGGAAAATGTTTTTGAACCATTTTATACGACCAAGGAAGCCGGTACCGGCACCGGTCTCGGTCTCTTTGTGACCAGAGAGATCATTCATGCCATGAGAGGGAGCATCACTGTTGAGAGTCGCCCAGGCGATGGTACTTGTTTTACCCTGCGTTTTCCTCTTGATTCCGAATAACCAATACCCATCTCAGTTTTTGACTCTATTGCTACCGAATCTTCGACAGTGTATAGTTTGTGGGCAATTGCACATACTGTAGGGTAATTGCCTCGGCAATCAGTTGTCGTGCGGCTTGAGTCTTCTACTTATGCATCGGAGCAGAATTATGAATGAATACCTCAGCGTTGCGGTAGCTGCTGCCCGAAAGGCGGGGGCACTTCAACTGGATCGTCTGCATGGAGAATTCAAGATCTCGCACAAAGGTGCAATAGATCTGGTGACCGAAGTGGACCGGGAGAGTGAAGCCTTGATCGTAGGGATGCTGCGAGAGGCATTCCCTGATAGCGATATTCTGGCGGAAGAGAACGATTACGGCGCACGTCGCTCAAACATGGCCTGGATTGTTGACCCACTTGACGGGACAACCAACTTTGCCCACCGTCTTCCCTGGTTCTGTGTTTCTATAGGGTTGGAGGTTGACGGTGAGATCTCAGTGGCAGCCCTTTATCACCCCTGCATGGATGAGATGTTTACCGCAGTCAAAGGGGAGGGGGCATTCCTCAACGGCAAGCAGTTGGCAGTTTCCGAAATAGTAAACCTCAAAAGCAGTATTCTTGCCTCAGGATTTCCCTATGACCGGACCTGGGATAACGAGAATAATCTTGAATTGTACTCCAGATTTACCATGGCGACGCAGGGTGTCAGGCGATTCGGCGCCGCTGCCCTTGATCTGGCGTATGTTGCTGCCGGGAGAATCGATGGTTTCTGGGAGTGCAAGTTGAAGCCATGGGATGTTGCTGCAGGGAAGCTGCTGGTGGAGGAGGCTGGCGGCAGAGTCACCAATTATGCCGGAGAAGCGTATTCAGTTTACGAGCATAGGATAATTGCCAGCAACTCAAGGGTGCATGATGAAATGCTCGGCATTATTGCTCCCCTTTAGGGCAGACATCTATAGAGTACGTAGCGAGTACTTGCCTTTTGGTGTTGTATTCGGTGATCGCTACCCGACAAAACCCGTCATATTTCGGTGAATAGGCATATTTGCCTTCGTACATTGCCGGCCGTGATGGCGCAGTGCCCATCTTGGCCTGCATTGCGACTTCGCGGGCATATTGTTCCCGTTTGTTCTTGTCCTCTCCTGTTTCAACCCTCTCATGGTACTCCGGATAACTATAGGCAATAAGCGCATCTTCCTGAAAACGATAGAGAGTTCTCTTCGTTGTCCCATTGTCTGCCGTTGACACCTGTTCGTCCACCGCCACCACAGAAAACGGCAGATCTTCTGACATTAACCAAGCCGAAAGGTTTCCGGATTTCTGGGGCTTTCCTCCATTTTTCAACACCTGAGCGGCAAGAAGTTCCGCATCTCCCGAAGTGGTCCCGGCGTTTTTCTCAAGCCATTTTATCGCAGTCGATTCTTCGGGGGCAAAGTCCATGTCCATTGCCGTATCAATCTCGAAGGCACACCCTGAAAGCAACAGTAATGTCAGGCTGAGAAAAGAAAATCGTGCAAGCATGTTAGTTGACCCTGATTATTTGACGTAGCATTGCATGATGCAATTTTACCGGAACTCGCCACAGAGGCAAGTGTACTGAATACGGAAAACAGATGGCAACGCTACCTCGACTTATTATAAAGATTGTCTGCCTGGGAACTATTCACTTTAATTCCTTCGCGGTCGAGCAGTTCACCTGTTGATTTCCAGTACTGCGAGAGGGCGTTGGTATAGGCTACCTGCGCCTTGATCTGATTCGTCCTTGCTGTTGACAGATCATTTTCGACATCAAGAACGTCCTTGTTGGTGGCCAGACCAACCTCGCTCTTTTTCAGATATGCCTTCAAGCGCTCTTCGGCATAAGCCCTGCCGCGATCAGCCACATCAAGCTGCTTGTAACTTGATGTTACCGCGCGGATTGCCGTTCGTACCTCGCTGGCCAAGGAAGAATTCAGGGCTTCCAGTTGAGTTCTGATTTGTTCGGTCCGGAGTTTGCTTTTCCGGAAATCGTTTTCAGCGGATTGATTGCCGAGGGGGTAGTCAAGCTTCAACCCCACACTCCAAATCGGATAATCGGTAGAACCGAGGCGCTCAAAGTCGCGCCCATAGGTGTCTCCAAGCCCCATTAGTCCGACTGAGGATGTCAGAGACAGGTCCGGCAAGGTTCGGCCCTTTAAGACCCGTGTCTGGATTTCGCTCGATGTGAGCTGGAACTTCAGGTCATCCAGTTCTGGGCGGCCGCTAAGAGCCTTCTTAATGGCATCATCCTCGTTTAGTGTATATTCGGTCCTGTTTGGTGCATCCGTAGGGATTATTTCTGCTGAACCGTCGAGCTGCAACAACACTCGCAGGATATCTTCCTGATCTTTTACCGCTTTTTCGGCGTCGATCGTATCTTTCTCCCTGGAAGAAACACCGAACTGGGCATTGAGAATCTCCATGGCCGGCAGAACCCCTGCTTTAACACGGGCTTCAGTTTCTTTAAGAATCCGTTGTGCCAGTTCCAGTGATGTCCTTTTGGACACAAGGTCTTCCTTCAAACTGTGCAGCAAAAAATATTCACTGTTTACCTGCGCAACCACTGTCAGCAGCTTTGTCTTGAAACGCTTTACTGAAGCATCTTTACTGAGTTCGGCAACCTTGATATTCAACTCGGTACTGTCTCTGCCGAAGTTCTTCAGCAGCGGCTGCGACAATGAGAGGTTGAGCATTGATTCCCAATAGGAGCCAAGCGTAGTGGCGACACTGTTTTTCTTATAGGAATTGTCAAATGAAAGATTAACGGTGCCACCTGTGGGCAGGAGTTTGTAGGCTCCGGGCGTAAAATTGAACTCCTTCTGGTCAACGCCACCACCCAGTGATGGAGAGTATGTTGTTGACTGGTTGTACGAGGTATCTGCAGTCAGATGGGTTTCGTATATTGCCCGGTTTTTGCGGATATCAGCCTCGGCTTGTGCCGGGTTATAGAGCTCGGTTTTGACGTCAAGGTTTCTTTCTACGGCGAACTTGACGGCGTCTTTGACCGAAAGTTTGAGCGTGTTTTCCTGGGCATCTGCATTGGCTGTCAGCATAAGGGATACGGCAGCAGCCGTGATTAGGTGTTTCACTCTTGATTCCTCCTAGTGAGTGCTTTTTCCACCAGCAAATACGGAAGTTTGCACTTTACAGAATGTATAGTCAATAAGAAGCTTACCAGTTATTTTTTTAAACAGTCAGGTGTATTCAGATGCAGTGAAGGCTGGAACCACGGGAGGTAGGGCAACGCCTTATAGCTGCCAGTGTTCGAAATCTCAAAGCTCTCCCATTGCCCGTTTGATGCGGGCGACGGCAACCTGCAAATCGTAAATCGAACTGTAATGCTCGGTCTTTGACTGTGTGAGTAGGGTCTGGGCATCGAGAACGTCAGTTGCTGTGCCAACTCTCGCCTGGTACCGGTCTTTATTGATCCTCAGGTTTTCTTCGCTCTGCCGTATCGCTGTTTCGGTGACGGCAATCCTTTCCCTGGCGACGCGGCTGTCGTTGACCGCAGTTGCCAATTCCAGTTGGAACTGTGCCTCGGCAAGCCTCAGAGTTTCGTCCGCACGTGCTTTTATGCTGACTGCCCGTTGCTTTGCGGTAGTTGTGGCGTAGCCATCAAAGATATTCATCTTGAGCCCGATGGTTGCCGACATGATTGTCTGCTCGCGGACCCTGTCATTCTGCACGTAATCGAGGGCCAGTCTGCTGAATATCTCCGGATACCAGGCGCTGTTGCTCTCGCTAAGGTCATATGCGCTCGCTTCTATCCTCTTCTTCAATGCACGAATCTCTGGCCGCTTCTCAAGCGCTTTTTTCGGCTCTGGAAGTACCGCTGTTTCCGACGGGATTTCGACCTGCTCAACAAGATCTTCCCGAGATGCCGGATCGGCTCCGGTAAGGAAATTGAGCTGGAGTCTGAGGTTATCAAGCCGGTTCCGCATTGACAGCAGCTTCTGCTTTGCAGATGCCAGCCGCACCTCGGCTTGAAGTACGTCGTTTCTGGTGACAACACCCTGGTCGAACATTATTGACGCTATCTTGAGGTGTTCAGCAACCTGCAATGCCTCTTCTTCAGCGGCCTTGACGAGTTTTCCCGCCTCCAGTATCCCGTAAAATGTTGCAATGATCTGCATGGAAGTGTCCTGCTCGCGGGTTAGCACATTGCTTTCTTCGGCGTCGGCAGACGACTGCGCCGACAGTCGCCTGGCGTCTCGGCGGCCGAAATCGTAAAGGGTATAAACCAGTGCTGCGTTGGCATAAGCAAAGTCTGCCTGCTGGGTTTCTGCAGAGCGGCCATTTATTTCGACTGCCTGAGACTCAAGCTGCATGGTGTAACCACCCTGCATGTCCAGTCGCGGATAAAAAGCGGCTTTTGCGTGTTTCGCGCCGATGGCGGCAATGGCACTGTCTCTTTTAGCAACAACAACGGAGGGGTTGTTGCGCTTCCCACGCTCCAGGCACTCCTTCAAGGTAAGGGGGGCTGCAACTGTCACCCCAGGGATGGCGAGCAGGGTGATGAAAAAAATACTGAGAGTGGAAAACTGCATATTGTTCTCCTTACAACGAAAAGCAATCCATGGTTTTCTATATACGAACCTCTTACTGCACTGGCAAGACAATATATTCAACCTGGAAATTAATTCTTGTCAACCGAATCCGTATACACGATAATCCGGCCAATCATGCATCGTTATCTTTTCAAATTCATGGACAACCTGAGACTTCGCTGGAAGATGCTGGTCGTGGTCATGCCGCAGGTGGTCATTCCCATATTTGTTGTTGGCAGTCTCGTGGGATTGATTGCATCGCGTCAGGCTTACCAAGGGATTACCAAGACCAGCAAAGACGATCTGCAACATATGGCGGCATTCACCACAGACCTGTTGAATGCCCATCACCAGCAGTTTCAGGTCTACAAGAAAGACAAGCAGCGAACGATCAATCTCGAACTCGCAACCTTGGCCAATCTCTCTTACAACCTGGTGGATAGTGAAAACAACCAGGCGAAAAAGGGGAGCATCGATCTCGCTACCGCCAGACAGGAGGCGCGCAAGGCTCTGAAGCAGGTCAACGTCGGCGCGACCGGCTATATCTATGCGATGAATACCAAAGGTGACCTGATGGTTCACATCGCGCGCGAAGGGGAGAATGTCTATAACGAAAAAGACGAGAATGGTCGCTATTTCATCCGCGAGATCTGTGAATCTGCCAAAAAATCGAAACCCGGGGAGATCCTTTACATAACCTATCCCTGGAGGAACGCGGCCATCGGTGATCAGCATCCTAGAACTAAGGTTGTGGCTTATCGTTATTTCCGAGAGTGGGACTGGATCATCGCTGCAGGGAGCTATGCTGATGAGACTTATGAAGATGCTGCATTCGAAAAGAGCGCGTTTGAAGATCTGAGGAGCAGGATCAAGAGCAAAAAGGTCGGCGATACCGGCTATATTTTCTGCATGGACCGCAAAGGCAAGCTGACCATTCATCCGGACAGCGAAGGTGTTAATATTTTTGATGCCCGCGACCTCAGCGGTTCCTATTTTATTCGCGAGATGTGCGCCAAAAAGAGCGGCTGGATCCGCTACCCATGGAAAAACAAGGGTGACAAGGCGCCGCGGATGAAGATTGTCCGCTATGAGTATTTCGAGCCCTGGGACTGGATTGTCGCGGTAGGATCATATGAGGACGAGTTTTATCGTGATGCCAACAAGATAAAGGGGACGATTCTCGGCGCACTCATTCCGCTGGTGCTGATAATGGGGGGTATTGCTGCGGGCATGGTGACCCTTGCCTCAAAGGTGCTCACCGATCCGATAAACCATATGATAGAGGTAATTCGCAAGGTTAAGAGTGGCAGGCTTGAGGAACGGATGGCCGTTGAGAGCGGCGACGAGCTCGGGGAGCTGGCGTCTGCCTTCAACCGGATGACCGAGATTATCCGTCACAACAAAGAGATGGAGGCTACTCTTGCCCAGCAGGGTAAGATGGCATCGCTCGGGGTCCTTTCATCAGGCGTTGCTCATGAGATCAACAATCCGCTCGGGGTCATTCTTGGTTACGCGAGTTACCTTGAAGGAAAGATGTCACCCGATGACCCCGGCTATCAATATATTCACGAGATCAAGCGGGAGAGCAAGAGGTGCAAGAAGATAGTTCAGGATCTGCTTTCTTATGCCCGTACCCCCAAACCTGACATGGAGATGACGGATATCAACCTTCTCCTTGACCAGATTGTCAATTTTGCAGCAAACCATACGGACATGTACCATGTAACCGTGGCAAAGGAGTTTGGTGCGGGCCTCCCGGAAATCCTTGTCGATGGCGATCAACTGAGGCAGGTTGCAATCAACCTGATCCTCAATTCGGGATCGGCCATGCCTAAAGGAGGCAAACTGGTTGTCAGTACCAGACTTGCAGAAGACGGTTTTATCGAGATTGCTTTTGTTGATACCGGCGCTGGTATTCCCCCTGAAAATCTGGAGAAGATCTTTGAGCCATTTTTTACCACAAAAGAGAAGGGTACCGGTCTTGGACTTGCCATAACCAAGCAGATTATCGAGATGCACCATGGAACGGTCAGTATTGATAGTAGGGTGGGAGAGGGTACTACGGTAACGGTTAGGTTGCCTGTCGACCAGGAAGAGCTGTAACAAGCCTCTCTTATTCATGAAATGAAAAACCGCTACGATCGAACTGCTGGTTTTTTCTGGAATAATCCCTTGAAGTTGGGTAAATTGCCGGGGAATGTACATATAACAGGATAGGTCTTTATAGATATGACGGACAAAAAGAAAAGAATAATGTTGATCGACAACGAAGAAGGGCTTTGCCGGATGATGCAGGCTGTTCTTGAAGACAGCGGCTATGATGTTAAGGCATACGTCCGTTCTTTCGAGGCGGTGGAGGATTTCAAGCCTGGAGATTGGGATATGGTAGTCTCCGACATCAAAATGCCGGGGATGGACGGGCTGGAGGTGCTGCAACGGATCAAACAGAAGGAACCGGGGATTCCGGTGATAATGATTACTGCTTATGCCACGGTAGAGATGTCTATCCAGGCCCTGCGCAAGGGAGCCTACGACATGCTTACCAAGCCGTTCGAGCCGGAGGAGCTGCTCTACAGGGTCAAAAATGCCTTGAAACACACCCAGTTGCTTGAGGAAAACCGGGAACTGCGTGAAGAACTGGTCGGCAAGTTCAGGTTCAACAATATAATTGGCGCTTCTGCTGCTTTGAAAGAGGTGCTTGATAAGGTCGAAAAAATTGCCATCCGCGATACCTCGGTGCTTATTACCGGCGAGTCCGGTACTGGCAAGGAGCTTATCGCCCAGGCAATTCATTATAACTCACTCCGCAAGGACAAGAAATTCGTTGCCATCAACTGCGGTGCACTCCCTGAGACGCTCCTCGAATCTGAACTGTTCGGTTCAAAGAAGGGGGCGTTCACAGGTGCAAGCGCTGACCGTCAGGGCCTCTTAGAGGCCGCTGACGGCGGGACGCTTTTCCTTGACGAGGTCGGCAACCTCCCGATGAATGTGCAGAAGACCCTTCTCCGCTTCCTGCAGGAGCAGGAGTTCAACCGCATCGGCGATACGAAAACAATTAAGGTGGATGTAAGAATCATTTCAGCTACCAATGCAGATCTGAAGGGGAGCGTAAAGGATGGCTCTTTCCGGGAAGACCTTTATTACCGGCTGAATGTTATGAATCTTCACCTGCCGCCGTTGCGGGAGCGGACAGCAGATATCCCTCTCCTTGCTGCGCATTTCATAACACTGCAGAACAAGAAATTCGGCACCCAGATTAAGGGGGTGGATGCAGAGGGCTTGGAAGCGGTTCTTAATTACCCTTGGCCCGGCAACATCCGCCAGTTGAAAAATGTTATTGAGGCATCAATGGCTCTTGAATCCGGAGATTACATATCCATGCAATGCCTCTCTCAATTTATCGAGATTCATCTCCCACATGAAGGCGGCGAGGCATTAGTCCTAGATGAAAGTGATTATTCGAGGGCGCTTTCGCGATTTGAGATGGATTACCTCAAAGGGCTGCTCAGGAAAAACAAGGGCAATATTGAGTCTGCCGCTAGAGAGGCCGGCATGAATATGGCCACAATCTACCGAAAGATAAAAAAATATAACATTCGCAAGGAGGATTGCTCGTAAGCTATTTGCATTTTTGCAAAAGAATCCCCCGCATCCCTTGCGTATCTGCTACTTTGAGAATCTCTTGTGGTGCCAGTCCTGCAGATGTTCGAAATTATTAAATTATTCCCCCGTTGGTGTGTTGTTTTTCAGAATGAGACCATTCAAATAATCCCCTCTTTGCATTTGCACTTCTGCAAAACCGAATCAACCCCTTTGTCGCATTATCTGAATCTAAATTGTGTAATTGGTTTAAATGTTTGAGCTTTTTACGCATTGCTGAAAAATGCCGCGTTTGGTATGACGGTTGCTCTATCCAAGTCAGTTACTCCTAACTTGGGAGAATGCAGGGTCGGTGACGACCGGCCCTGCTTCCCCTACCTACTGGAGTCTAAGGTTGATACCAGACGTCGGAGAAGAGGTTCCCATGAAGAAGGATAAAGCTGTGTGCCCCTTCTACGCAAAAAGTGACGACTATTGCGATGTTGGTTGTGGCTATATATCACCGTATGACGTTAATCTGATTATTAAGTTCTGTAGCTGTAAATATCGGGACTGTTTAAAATACCAGGAACTTGCTGAACGCTTTCCAGGCGAACTTGTTGAATTGGTGCAATGCTGATATAGGAGGAAACCCATGCTTTACATAACAAGCCTTCATCTCAACGAATTTCATATGGCAGCAGCTTTGGCATTAGCAATCGGCTTCGTAGTCTTCAGCATAGTAAAGGAGAAGTGTGATGAGCGAAAGAGAGCTTGAACTGCTGAATCGGATTGAGGAGCTTGAGCGGCACACATGGCGTAACAGCGCAATCTTGAGGGCTGTGGCAATGGTTGCTTTCACCGCGCTCATCGGAATTGTCGTTGCTTCAGGAGTGGTTGGTGGTGGTCGCGGCAGTCACTGGTCCGGTCCCGCATGGAACACCATGTGGCTTTATGGTCTGTTTGCTGCGAATGCGGTATCCATGTTTTGGACTACTCATAAAGAATAGGAAAGTGGCTCTATTTTGCATCACGGGCGTTGATCGTCGGTGGTTTTGTGAAGCGGGCCTTCCGCGTCACCCCATGGTTGCCTGATCTTGCAAAACTGCTCACTCCCTCAGGAGGGTAAAATGTCACAACCTATGAGCATCAAAAACGCAATCCTGTTGCTGGTGGTGGTGGCGATCTGCACTACCTTCTCCATGCGAATATTTCAGGGGCTTGACGAGATGATGGGCGAACAGTACTGGGTGGTTGACACAGCCCAGGGTGACCATGGTTGGTATTTCATTGGCCTTCTTCCTCACGTTAAGCTTGTACCTAAAGAGGTTGTTAAGGCAGCCAATACGGATGCTGACCCCAATAATAACTACATTATCTATTCACAGTCTGGCGACTTCGCCGGCAACAATGTTTACGGCATCTGTTTCGGCATTCCCTTCATAATGTTTCTTATTTGGTTCGCCTTTATTCTCGGGTTCCCTGACAAGGTAGATCCCTATCTTCTGCCGCGACGAATCTTTACTGTGACTGTAATAATGGTCTGCTCCATTGTGGCCAATCTGTTCCTGATGCGTATTGCCGCAGATTTTGCACGTGACCCCATGGCCCGTATTGCAAACGTCGCCGGTAACCATGCCTCATTACTGTTTCATAATGCCGGTATCTGGTTTGCCATACTTTTCTCAGCTCTTGGAACACATACTCATGCCGCACGCGAGATAGCCGCTCCTGACAGCAGAGCTTGGCAGAGTCAGGCTGATGAAAAATTTTCTTGGATGTTTACTCTGCTTGCAGCAGTCACAGTTCTTGAGGTGTTTCTCGTCAAGAGTAGGCTTGCACTCCCTGACGCTGCTGTTGATTACTCGGTGTGGCTCATCTGGGTAGTGATCTTTATGCGGATGTTTGGTTTTTCTCCCCGTTATTGGGTTAAAAGGACTCGCGGCATAGCAATTATGCTGGTAGGCACTGCCGCAACTCTTGTATTCTTTTACATGCTTGAAAGACTTACCGGCAACCTAGGGGCAGGCTTTGCATCACCGATCCTCTCAAAAGCCCTTGGTCCTGAGAATCAGAATATTGGTTTATCGGCAATGATATCTATCTACCTGATCTTCTGGATGGAGTTTGCCGCAGCAATAAGGATGAACGGGCCGGTGAAAAAGGTTGTTGTGCATCACGGATTGAAACCTTAGCATTGCTTCAAATATATACCTCCTGGGTGGCGCAAGCCGCCCTTTTTTTTTGCATTTTGCCATATCCCGCGGTATCTTCTCTTCATGTTATCAGCAACCGATAAATCCCTCTCCTCACGGTTTTCACCGGTGTTTTCACGTTTTTGATTATGATAGTCGTTACGGGAGTCACTGAATTAAAGCTCAGGAAGAAGGTTTGGATATGCAGCAGTCAATTCTTGGCAGAACAGGTATAACTGTAAGCCGTCTGGTATATGGCACTCTTCCGATGGGTCCTTTGCAAGCGGCTCTCTCTCCGGACGAGGGAGGCAGGCTCATCCGCCATGCCCTTGAACTGGGTGTTAGCATGCTGGATACGGCAGAGCTTTATGGTTCCTATCCTCATATTCGCGCCGGAGTCGAAGGTTATCGTGGGTCTGTCACTATTGTCAGTAAGACCCACGCTCTTGATGCTACCACAGCCAGGAGCCATATTGAACGTGGACTCAGGGAACTGGGGCGTGAGCGGATCGACATAGTTCACTGCCATGCGGCACGGGTGGCTGATCCTTTCGTAGATCGAGCTGAGGTGATTGCGGAACTGCTGAAGATGAAGGCTGAGGGCAAAATAGGACATGTCGGGCTTTCCACTCATTATATTTCGGCAGTGCGCAGGGCCGCTCAGCATCCTGAGATAGAAGTTGTCCACCCCTTGATCAATCGCACTGGCATGGGGATCATCGACGGGACTGCACAAGAGATGGCAGACGCCATCAAGGCTTGTGCTGACTCAGGAACCGGAATTTACGCAATGAAGGCCCTTGCCGGCGGAAACCTCATCTCTTCTGCTCGCGAAAGCATTGGCTATGTTCTGGGGTTACCCGGCGTTCATGCCGTTGCTTTAGGTATGCTCTCCCAAGAGGAAATAGAGGCGAATATCCGGCTTTTTTCCACCGGAGAGGCAGATGCTGTTGCCTGGCAGCATCTTGAGGCCCGGACGCGCCATCTTCGGATAATGGAGCGTTTCTGCAAAGGGTGCGGTCAGTGTGTGCCAGCTTGCGTCAACAGCGCACTTTCACTTGTTGAGGGTAAAGCGACGGTGGATGAGGAGACCTGCGTTCTTTGCGGGTATTGCGGGGCGGCTTGTCCCGAGTTTATTATCAGGGTTGTTTAACTAATTCCCTTATAGTGCGGGTTCAGCCTGGTTATGGCATTCCCTGTTATCTCTAGTACATCTGTGGCAATTTTTGTAAATGAATATTCATGTGAGGTTTGAATGGGTTTGAAAATATTAATGGCTGCTTCCGAATGTGTCCCTTTTGCCAAAGCGGGCGGTCTAGGTGACGTGGTCGGCGCCCTTCCCAAATACCTGGAAAAGCTCGGGCATGATGTAAGGATCGTCATGCCCCGCTATTATTGTGTTGACCGAGAGAAATATGGTTTGAAACTCCTTCCTGGTATTCTGGTTGTGCCTATGGGGGTAATCGGCAACCAGTACTGCGGAGTTTATGAAGGACGACTTCCAGGTAGTGACGTTGTGGTGTATTTCCTTGAACACGAAGGATACTACGGACGTGACGGTCTTTACGAGGTTAACAATGAAGGATTTCTGGACAACGATAACCGGTTTGCCTTTTTATCAAAGGCAGCACTGGAAATCTGTAAAATGCTCGACTTCCGCCCCGACATTGTTCATGCTCACGACTGGCATACGGCCGCCATTCCGGTTCTGCTGAATACTTTATACCTCAATGACCCTTTTGTGGGTGGTAGGCCCACATTGCTGACTGTTCATAACATGCAATACCAAGGGGATTTCTATGAAGGACTGATGGATGTTCTTGGGGTTGGCTGGGAGTGGTTCAATTTCCTTAACCTTGAGAAGGACGGAGCGGTCAATCTACTGAAAGGTGGTCTGTACCATGCCACTCTGATCAATACGGTGAGCAATGGTTATGCACGGGAGATGCACACTTCGGATTATGGGTGGGGGCTTGAAGGTGTCGTGCGCGAACGCTCTGCAGACCTGTTCGGCATTCTGAACGGAGTAGATTACGGAGAGTGGAGTCCTGAGAATGACCCCTTCATTCCTGCAACCTACTCAGCTTGTAACCTTTCGGGGAAAAAGATATGCAAGCGTGAGCTTCAAATGGAGATGGGGTTGCCGGTGCGCGATGACGTGCCTTTGTTCGGTATTGTCTCCCGGATGGTCAAGCAGAAGGGAATAGATATTTTGGCCGAAGCACTGCCTTGGATTCTTTCTTTGGATGTCCAGTTCGTTATGCTTGGCGGTGGCGAGCCGTGGGCTCATTTTTACTTTGGAGATGTGATGGCTGCGCATCCTGATAAGTTCAGGGTAAAAATTGGCTATGACAACCCTCTTGCCCACCGGATTGAGGCTGGCTGCGATTTTTTCGTGATGCCGTCAGCGTTTGAGCCGTGCGGACTGAACCAGATGTACTCACTCAGATATGGCACTCTGCCTATTGTCAGAGCTACCGGAGGGCTTGATGACAGTGTAGAAAACTTTCATGAGGGTGCTTTGACTGGGACTGGGTTTAAGTTCTGGGAGTATAAAGCCAGGGCGTTGTTTGATACTGTCGGCTGGGCTCTGCACACTTGGTTCAACCGTAAAGATGCGATGAAAAAGCTTATCTCAAATGCCATGCAACAGCAATTTACCTGGGAAGATGCAGCTGACAAATACCAAGCTCTTTACCTTTTGGCCATTGAAAGGCGGCTTGGAGGAGAGAACCTCAAGGGGCGGCTTGCTTCGGTCCATTCGCTGGATCGTCCTGCTGGAACTTTAAAGCAACAGATCCGGCGGCGTGCTCCTGCAAGGAAGCGATAAAGTCAATATGATGATTGATGAAGGTCAGGTTATATCGGCTTTCGAAAAGCAGTAGAGCGCTGGCGACAAACAGGAAGGCACCTCCGGACAGGGCGAACACTGTTGCCAGCCAGGCCAGGCGTCCGAGGGCTACAGAGAGTGCCACTGCAAGGCTTGCAGCAATAAACATCAGTGTTGCGCTGTAAAGAGATGCCAGAGCGCGTTGGATAAGGACACCACGCCGTCTTTGCAGTCTCAACTGCTCTTGCGCATAGGTGATTCGTTCTTCAGGCAGGTCTAATTTCCCAGCCATTATCCCCTCAAGTTCTCCTTTCAAAGTATTCAGCCGGTCATAGAGTCGGCCCAACCGGCCTGACGTTGAAAATATCAGTGTTCCGCATGCTGATATCAACACCACTGGTGTGATCATGGCGGTTAGCACCTGTGGACTGGCAAGTATTTCCAGTAGATTGTGTAAAGACATCTAAATTCTCTCCTGCTTATTCCTGTTCCTAGAATTGATTTTAACTCGAGTTTCAAATAATGCGTTGGTTGATCTCAAATTTCCCATGTTTATTGCCTGTTCAAACTATGATCATGTATCTGGCTGTGTGCAATATGTGAACAGATGTTTTAGCCCATTTCTCGGATGTTTATTCGCGTGTTGTTGTAAAAACATCGCATTATTAACAGGATATGGTGTGGGTATGAAATTTGCGCATAGGGTTCATAAGAAGGATTATCGAGGAGAGTCATGTTAAGCCAGAAAGCTCATAAAAATAACCTACTAAATAAAATCCTGAACCAGGCTCTGGTTGTATTTATCTTCTTAATATCTTTGCAACCAGCTTTTGCAAACGATAATATCATGAAGCAAGTCACTGAAGAAACCGGTGAATTTTCTTGCCTCACTGAAAAAGAAGCAAAGCTCTTTCAGATTATTAATGAATACCGTGAATCTTACGGCCTGCCCCCGATTGCTAATTCCAGATCATTGAACAAGGTTGCCCGTGTTCACGTGATTGATCTAGTTGAGAACAAACCAGCCGATGGAGAGGATAGTCGTGGGCTAAGCTGTTCGCTTCATAGTTGGTCAAACAAAGGTTCTTGGCGATCAGTATGTTACACAAAAGACCATGCCTATGCTGACGCAATGTGGGATAAACCGCGAGAAATAACGAATTATACTTATTCAGGGGATGGCTACGAAAATGCCTACGCCACCACGGATGAATCGGTAACTCCTGAAAAAGTACTTGAAGCCTGGAAAAGAAGTCCAAGTCACAATGCCATTCTACTTGAAAAAGAAATGTGGAAAGGTAGTAACCTCCTTGCTTTAGGCATAGGCATATACAAAAACCATGCTGTAATCTGGGTAGGGTCTCTGATTGATCCTCTTGGTGCACTACCGGTTTGTAAATCGACTATCTAATTGACTACAGGTTTGAGCGGGTTGTCCACCCATTTCTTGCGAGACCTTTCAATTTATAGATAAGACCTGCCACCCAAAAATGATGACACTCATTATCTCACCGCTTTAATTCTGATTGCCCTCAATTAATACACTTATTGCGCAATTTTTTGTCAATTGTTACAGACTGAAATGTACGTCATAGAACTATAATTTGACTAAATGTAGCGGTGCGACTTTTACTGCTGCACGAAATTTGTTGCAAATTATGTGAATCAAGGAGTACAAAGATTTGTTTTTTTTAGTCTTCATTGGGGGTGCTGATGATATTTAAACGCTTGGCGGTTTTGTTTTTTGTGTTGCTGGCATTTTCTGGGCATTCTTTAGCTGCTTCTATCACCGCTACTGATAAGTCTGGGATCGTTACAAAGACTATGCTGGAGGTGAAACCTAGTAACTGTTTGACCGAAGCTGAGGCTGAATTGGGCCGCTTATTGAATGGATTGCGCAGAGAGAGTGGTCTTTCACCATTGCCGATTAAGCAACCCCTTTACGCGGTTGCTAAATGGCATGTGATCGACTTGGCATCTAACGCCCCGCATCGGAATAGTAACGATGATCAGGGGATGGCATGTAACCTTCACAGTTGGTCCGACAGAGGGAAAGATGCCGGAGGATGGGAGCCTCTTTGTTACACACAAGATCACAAGCGCGCACTTGGGATGTGGAAAAAGCCACGTGAGATTTCCGGCCACCGATCAAACGGGTACGAGAATATCTACTGGACTTCGGCGCCTTTCACGCCGGTTATGGCGATCAATTATTGGGAAGGGAAAAAAGAAGAGTTGGACATGATGTTGCAACAAGGTAACTGGAAGAGGCATAAGTGGCAGACCATAGGTGTCGGAGTCTATGGGAATTACGCTGCAGTTTGGTTCAGTGAAAAGCCGACAGATGATCCTAGCATGACCCAGTGTGAGCAGTTAGTTAAGTGATATGGCATTTACGAGTGTTAATTCGGCGAGAAGTCTAGTTTTAGTCCGTCATGGAGTTTCAAATGCCACATAGAAAAAGATCAAATGTAAAGCGATATCGTAGTTCCTTTATCAAAGGGTTCGGTATTTCTGTGGCAATGGTTTTAGCTGTAGTGACAATTGTCATATTTGTGAAATCACTTTCTGCGAAGGATAATGTCACCACCAAGGAGCGGTCGAAGCAAATTGCCCTGTCTGAGGTTAAGGAGCCGGATGCCAGCAGTGAAATTGGAGGGACATATTATGGCTTGTGCAAGAAGAACAGTATACGAACAATAGAGGATTTCCGGAGAACCGTGGAACGGGATGTCATACTCTCAAACCACTTTGCTGGGTTTAACTGGGAAAACGCAAAGCTCGGAAAGCTTGACAAGGAAGCATGGACCTATGTCTCTTACCGGAGAGGCAATACAATCAAGCGTACTTCCAAGCCTGTCAGGCTTCCAGAGGGGGACGGGTACATTTCTGATGGTGTTCGTACAGTTCGTACATTTTGCTGTAACGATTATGTTATTGCCCCGCCCCCAGTTGATATCAGTATGGTTATGTCGCCAAAACCGAATGAATGTGTTGACGCTCCACCACAAAAGGCAACTAAGAGTGCGGAGCGGGTGGATGGACCTCCGCTTCAACTATCGAGCGGTGCTCCCGTAGAGGAATCTGTCGGGGCGATCCCCGAACAGCTGGAAAAGGTTACTTTCTACAACGTTCCCTATGAACATCATGATGTCCCCTACAAGGTTTACTCATCGCCGCGTCATGGGCATGTTGCTACCCCAGAACCCGGCACCATGTATCTAATGGGTGGAGGGATAGCGGTAATTGCACTCATGCGGCTTATGCGCAGGATGGGTGAAGACAAAAAACCGCTCTAATCCCTGTAGCGCTTCAAGAGATCACCAAATTCATCAATTCTTCTATCTCGCAGAAATGGCCAGATGCGTCTTACTTCTTCGCATCGATTCCTTTTAATTTCAATAATCAACAACTCCTCGTCGTCACTCCCTGCTCGCCCTAGGAACTCTCCTTGAGGTCCTACGGCAAAGCTGTTACCCCAGAATTGGATTCCTCCCCTGCCGACAGGTGATGGTTCCAAGCCAACCCTATTGGCGCAGATAACGGGAATGCCATTGGCTACGGCATGGCTACGCTGGATTGTTATCCATGCATCAATCTGGCGGTTCTTCTCTTCCTGAATATCGGTCGGATCCCACCCTATGGCTGTCGGGTAAATAAGCATTTCTGCCCCAGCAAGGGCCATCATTCTGGCTGCTTCAGGATACCATTGATCCCAGCAAACAAGCACTCCTAGGTTGCCAATAGATGTCTTGATCGGCGTGAACCCCAAATCGCCGGGAGTGAAGTAGAATTTTTCGTAAAAGCCCGGATCGTCAGGAATATGCATTTTACGGTAAATCCCAGCAATTGAGCCATCTTTATCGAGTACTACCGAGGTGTTGTGATAAAGACCAGGTGCACGGCGCTCGAAAAGCGATGTGACAATAACCACCTGCAGTTCCTCGGCGATTTTCCCAAATTCAAGAGTGGAAGGTCCTGGAATAGCCTCAGCTAGGTCAAATGCAGAAGTGTCCTCAGTCTGACAGAAGTATGGCCCACAGTGCAGTTCTTGTAAAACTACAATTTTTGCGCCTTTTTCTACGGCCTTTCGAATCAATGATATGCTTTTGTTAATGTTTTCAGACCGGTCATTGCTGCAGCTTTGCTGAACTATGCCAACAACAAGTTTTTGATTCATAAAAAACTCCTTCCGGGAAAACTCTAGTTTTAAAGCGCTTACATTCTTAAGCCTTGCAAAGTGTGCCTTTTGGCATCTGCATAGTGACACAATGAAGCGAGCCGTGTTGATAAATCAGCGGTAAACAGTCTATTCCGATGATTTTCCTGTCAGGGAATGCCTGACGAATTATATCAAGTGCCACCTCATCGGATAAATCACGATAAGTTGGAACCAGTACCGTGTCATTAATAATCAGGAAGTTGGCGTAAGTAGCAGGAAGCCGCTCGCCATCTTCATCATATTTTGCATTTGGCCAGGGAAGTGGCAGTAGGCGATAAGGCCTGTTGTCACGCGTTCTGAACCCCTTAAGCTCCTCCCTCATGGCGCTAAGAGACTCGAAGTGTTCGTCATCCGGATTGTCGCAAGCTACATAAAGTATTGTGTCTTCGGAGGCAAACCGGACTAAGGTGTCGATGTGGGAATCGGTATCGTCACCGGCAAGATAGCCGTTTTCCAGCCATAAAAATCTTTCAGCTCCGAGCAGAAGCCTGAGTTTTTCTTCTATCTCTTCTCTGGAAAGATGAGGATTGCGGTTCTGGTTCATCAGACATTCTGTTGTTGTCAGAATAGTTCCTTTGCCATCACTTTCGATACTGCCTCCTTCCAGGATCAAGCCAACAGTATCCAAGGGCAAGTCGCTGAACGCCCCGGCCGCATATAAGTGGCTGGTGATACAGTTGTCGAGATATGCAGGGAATTTTAGGCCCCAGCCATTGAAACCGAAATTGAGTAGAGTCGGCTCAGCCTGATCCATTACGGTTATCGGGCCGTAATCACGTGTCCAGGTGTCATTGGTGTCAAACTCATAGAGGCGCACATTGGCCATGTTGGCTCCAGCATTAATTAGGAGCTCTTCAACTATGGTCAGCTCGGGGGTTACAATAAGAATTTTTTCTTTGCGGCTTATTAACGAGGATATTTTGCAAAAAACAGGTATTACTTCATTAAGCAATGGGCGCCAATCTGTTTCTGGGTGAGGCCAAGCGATCAGAACTCCATCTTGCTTTTCCCATTCTGCGGGCATTCTCCGGACCATCGGTTGTTCCTCCTCAACTATATTCAAGAACAGAATCCTATAGAATTCGATTCAGAAATGCAAACAGACTTCATAACTTCAATAAACATAATACTTTTATGAGCATGTCAGTTTTTTTGCTGTTAGGTCCTTCTGTTAACAATAATGTGATATTATTAATTTAATTGGTGTCATGGGCTGACCGAATATAATGAGGCTTACTTTTGTACACAAAATTGTAGGTAATTATTTTTTTTTCAAGAGGTGGGCATCCTTTCCGATAGTTACAATAAAGCTACTATTTCATCTTTGTAATATATTTTGTCAAATGGAGGAGATCATGTTCGCGCAGATGAAAATAAGCACTAGATTGACGCTCAGTGCAGCTCTTAGTCTTGTATTTCTCGTGGTGGTAGGTGTGGCGGGATTCTGGGGCACGAACAAGCTTTCCTATTATCTCGAAACGGTAGGGAACCGGGAGAGCCAGCTCGTTGAGAATGCCCAGCGTTCCAGGGCGAATATCAACATGCTTCGTAGATACGAAAAGGATATGTTTATAAATCTGGGCGACAATAGCAAGGTCGAAGAATATGGCAAGAAATGGGATGACGCCCACAAATTATTTAACGAGCGCATTGACGCTATTCTCAAGCTTTCTGAGTCTCCGAAAGACAAGGAAGCTGTAGCAGCGATCAAAAAGAACATGGAGGAGTATCTCGGCGCTTTTGAGATGACTCGAGATAGCATTAAGAGCGGTTCGATCAAGAACGTCAGTGATGCCTACAAAGAAATGGAAGTATCAAAAGAAGAGATGCAAAAGGCCGAACTGATGATTGGTGAATTATCTGAATCGATCGACAAGCGAATGCAGGAAAACTTGAAGAGTGCTGAAGCCGCAGCCAAAGGAGTCAAATCTGTTCTTGCCGGTATGGTGGTCATAGCTTTTCTGGTCTCCGTCATACAGGTTTTTCTCATAATTCGCTCAATAAGGAAACCACTCGGTGAAATCCAGTTCATGGTCAATGATATTGCTCAGGGCGAGGGGGATCTTACCAAACGGCTGGCCTACACCGGCAGAGATGAACTTGGCGTTATCTGCAGCGGTTTTAATCAGTTTATGGAACGTCTCCATGAGATAATTTCCAAGGTTGCCAATAATACATCGTTGGTTGCTTCGGCATCTACGCAATTAATGTCAACCGCTGACCAGATAGCCACTGGTGCTGAGGAGGTTGCTTCCCAGGCCGGTACAGTGGCCACTGCGGCTGAACAGATGTCTGCTACCAGCGGCGACATTGCCCAAAACTGTCAAATGGCAGCTGAGGGAGGGCTCAAGGCCAGTGCAACGGCATCTTCAGGTTCAGAAGTTGTCGAAAAGACGGTGCAGGTTATGAGTCGGATTGCCGAAAGGGTAACCGACACTGCACGTTCTGTTGAGAGTCTTGGCTCGCGCTCCGACCAGATCGGTGCGATCATTGGCACTATTCAGGACATCGCCGACCAGACCAACTTGCTGGCGCTTAATGCGGCGATTGAGGCAGCCCGCGCCGGTGAACAGGGGCGAGGCTTTGCAGTAGTCGCCGACGAGGTGAGGGCACTTGCCGAAAGAACCACCAAGGCGACCAGGGAAATCGGCGAGATGATTAAGGCGATCCAGCAAGAGACCAAAGGTGCTGTTGCTGCCATGGAAGAAGGAGTCATTGAAGTTGAAAATGGGACGGCCGAGGCAGCCAAGTCCGGTCATGCCCTGCAGGAGATACTTGAGCAGATCAACTCCGTAACGATGCAGGTGAACCAGGTAGCGACAGCAGCCGAAGAGCAGACGGCAACCACCAGCGAAATAAGCAACAATATTCACCAGATCACCCAGGTTGTTCAAGAGACTGCTAAAGGGGCTCAGGAATCGGCATCAGCCGCCGGGCAACTTGCTCGCACTGCTGAAGAGCTTCAGCGGCTGGTAGGGCAATTCAAACTGTAAAAGTTTAGCAAAGTCTATTTGCTCAAAATTAAAAGAGTTTATTGTTTATTTTCTAGGGGGTTTTTATGGATTTTTGGGCAGATCTGCAGGTGAAAATGAAAATAATGATTCTTGTGGTTGCCGGTTGTTTTGGCCTTGCCGCGGTAGGTTTCTTCGGCATTGCCAACATGCACAAGATGAGCCTTGATCAAGGAGAACTGGCGCAGGGTATCAAGCATGTAGCACTACTTCAGGATGTAAAGAACCATTTCCTTGCCATGCGGCTTGATCTTGTGTACATGCTGGCGCTCAAAGACCCGGCAAAGATCGATGAAAAAGCGAAGGACTTTGCGGCACAGATCGAAAGCATCAAAGGGAAACTCGCTCAGTTCGAGAAGGCCGACTTGGACACCTCAGAGAAGGAGAAGTTAAAGGCATTCCGTGAAGGTTTTGAGTCTTATGTGACTGAAGGGACCAAACTTGGAGATATGGCAAAGGCTGCACATATCTCTGGTAACGCTGCTGCCATTGAGGAGGCTTTGAAGTTCGCGACCTCAACAGTAGCTCCGATTTACACTAAACCTGCAGCGGCAGTCGCTGAACTGGTTGATTCGAATGTAAAACTAGGCGAGGAAATGTTTGCACGTGATGCTGCCAGTTACAAAAGCTCGCGTCTCATATTTATAGTTTCAATATCCATTATAGTCATTCTTGCTCTCGGCTTTGGTAACCTGATCGCAAACTCTGTCTCCCGACCGCTTCAGGCGGTATTCGAGACACTTCAGCAGGTTGCTTCCGGCAACCTCACTGCTCGGTCTGATATAAAGAGCAAGGATGAAATGGGAATGCTGGCAGAGGAAGTCAACATAACAGCTGAAAAACTGAATGAAATCATATCGATGGTGGCGAGTAATAGTGAGAAAGTTGCATCTTCTGCTACAGAACTGCATGCTACTGCCGCTGAAATGGCGAGTGGCGCCGAAGAGATGGCCGCTCAGGCAGGTACTGTTGCCACTGCAAGCGAGGAGATGTCGGCTACCAGCGGCGATATCGCCCAAAATTGCCACGCTGCTGCGGCCGGTGCCGGGCAAGCCAGCCTTGCTGCCCAGGCAGGATCTGCTGTGGTAGACACCACCGTCCAGGTCATGAGCAGGATTGCCGGTCGGGTGAATGATACAGCGCGAACTGTCGAAACCCTTGGCGCGAGGAGCGATCAGATCGGCGAGATTATCGGCACTATTCAGGACATTGCTGACCAGACCAACCTTCTGGCGCTTAATGCGGCAATTGAAGCAGCCCGCGCCGGAGAGCAGGGCCGCGGATTTGCGGTAGTTGCCGACGAAGTAAGGGCGCTTGCCGAAAGAACCACCAAGGCGACCCGAGAGATCGGAGAGATGATCAAAGCTATCCAGAGCGAGACCAAGAGCGCGGTCGCGGCTATGGAAGAGGGGGTACGCGAGGTTGAAAGCGGCACGATGGAAGCGTCTAAATCAGGTGAGGCGTTGCAATCAATCCTTGATCAGATAAACTCGGTTAATATGCAAGTTGAGCAGATTGCAACCGCTGCCGAAGAGCAAACAGCGACAACTAGTGAAATAAGTAGCAATATCCAGCAGATAAACGATGTTGTGCAGCACACGGCTCGTGGTGCCCAGGAGTCGGTTATCGCTGCAAACCAGCTTTCTTCACTGGCTGAAGAACTTTCAAGGCTGGTAAGCCAGTTCAGAGTATAGAATTTTCTCAAGTTTCATGATTTTCAGTCGAAACATTGACTAACTTATTCGAATCTATCTAATAATTATTGAAACTGAATAATCGGAGGTAACCCATGGCATATGACGTTTCTACACAGGTAGTTTCAAATGGCAGGGCTAGCAGTGATTCACTTCATATGGTCGGGTTTACCGTTGGTACCGAGGAGTTTTGCGTGGATATCCTGAAGGTTCAGGAAATTATCCGGATGGTTGAGATCACCTTGATGCCGAACTCACCTGACTTTGTCGAAGGAGTCATCAACCTGCGTGGCAAGATTATTCCGATAATCGACTTCAGAAAGCGGATGCATCTCCCTTTCAGCGATAATCTTAATGAACAAAATCGGAGGATTGTCGTGGTTTCTTTTGGGCGCATCACTGTCGGACTTGTAGTTGACAAGGTGTCACATGTTATGAAACTCTCTCCTGATCAGATATCGCCAACTCCTGATGTGATCAAGGGGTTTGAATCAGAGTGTCTCATGGGGGTCGGGCGTTCCGGCGATCGGCTGCTGATACTGCTTGACCTGGAGAAGATGTTCAAGGAAGAAGAGTTTAACCAATTGGCGGACGCTGCCTGATCCTGGTTTCGATCATTAGCTATTAATGAGAGGCGGCCTATGGTCGCCTTTCTCTTTGGAGTTCACAAATGCGTTATCCTTTAGCCGCAAATTTGCCTTTCAATAGCAGAGCCATCGAGTCATGCTTTGTCAGAGGGGTTCCGGGTGCACCTATTCCTGAAGGCAGACCTTGGTATGCAGTTGTGACAGCTAATTCCCTTGTGGTCGAAGATGTTCAAAAGAATTATTCTCTGCTCCGCACTCTTCCTGACAGTTGGGGAGTAACCGTCAGCAACAGCCTTTTTCTTGGGAGTTGGTTCGGCGAGCCGCTTTATGCAGTCAGAATTGGCAAGGATTCAACGCTTGAACCGCTTTTGTTCGCAGAACCTTTCAATGCAGTAGAGGAACGACTTGATGATAGTCTCCTCACTATCGGCGGACTCAGCCAGCAGGTACTTTACTGGGATAGTATTAGCAGGCGCTGCGCCAAATGCGGAGGTGAGATGGCGTATCTTGTCGGTACCTGGGGGAAACGTTGCCTGTCCTGCTCCCATGAACGTTATCCCGCTGTGCATCCTTGCGCGATTGTCCTGATAAGAAGAGGTGATGAGTTTCTACTGATCAGAAAGCCGGAATGGGGAGAAGGGCGTTACAGCCTCGTGGCCGGTTTTCTTGACTTCGGCGAATCACTGGAAGAGTGCGCGGTTCGTGAAGTTAAAGAAGAAACAGGGGTTGACATCACTAATGTGCAATATGTCGGCAGCCAGTGCTGGCCCTTCCCCAGCCAGCTTATGGCCGGGTTTGTAGCTGATTACGCGGGGGGAGAGGTTGTTCCGGATGTTGCAGAAATTGCTGATGCCCGCTGGTTTACTCGACAGACTCTGCCGGTTTCATTCCCTCCATATCGAAGCATCGCGCGATGGATTATTGAGCGCTATGCTCTCAACCACCTTTGAATCTATTGGCATGTTGCTCAATTGTTGGACATTAAAAACAGTTAAAGTCCCGCGGGCTATACTCCGATAAACACAGATACCTCACCTAACTGAAAATTTAGTGGGCTCATGTTCCGTTTTGCCTAAAGTGTTTACGGCAGCATCGAGCTACAAGGAGGAGTGTATGAAGAAGGAATTGCGGGCTGCTTGTGTAATGTTTGCTCTTGCAGGTTTGGCAGGGTGTGGAGGCGGCGGGAGTGGAGGCGGCGGCAGTGCGACTGCACTGACAGTTGCAGGAAGCGTGAGCGTAGTTGACGCAAAGGCCGACTCGACAGTTACTGGTAAGGTAATGCCACTTGCTTTGCCAGGGGTAATTCCGACGACGGCAGCTTACTACACCGACAAAACTAACGTATATGTAGATGAACGGGCTGCTGACGCTTTGGGGACGGTTAACGAGATACTCTGCATGGTAAGTCAGACCAAGTATGACGCTATGCTGAACAAGGGACCTTACAAGGCTCTGGTAGACAAGAAGCTCTGTTCTTCCAGTAAGGGAGATGCCGCCAACAGCGGTGCTTCCAGCCAGCAACAAGGCACCTCTGCTGGCGAGGTACCTGATTATCAAACCTTCATCCTTGATGTCACCCGCGCCGATAATAATTCCCCACAAATTGCCCAGGTTTGGGTCGAACAGAGTGAGCAAGGCCAGAAGCAGATGATCCACGCCAAGTTCACTGTCTCTAAGTCAGCAGATACGACAAACCCCTATGGCGAATTCACAATGAGCTTCATTGGTTACCCGATCGTTGCTGGGGTAGAAGATACGGCAAACCCATTCATGAAAGGAACTATTGGCGCTCAAACTAACACTGCTACGGGCAAGGTGGAATTAAGTTTTTATGAAGAAGGAAATTACGGTTTTGGTGCCGAGTCGCGGGTAGCAAAGCTCAACAAGACTGATGGCAGTGGTTCTGTCAAATCAACGAATGCTAACGATGCGTTTGAATTTGATTTTGCTTTCAACGACAACTTTTTTATGCGTAAAAACAAATCAAATAATGCAGAATTTTGCATGGATAGAACCAATTTTGAAAGATCGGTATGGCGTTACGGCCTGTATGACGTTGCCAGTGGTGACCGCATCGATCGCAAAGGCGGATTTCCGGTAAAGTATTCGGCAGGCGGAACGGATTATTTCGGTTTTGTCGGTTACTGGGGAATCAATTTTTCTGAAAATGTGAACCCTGCCGATGGCGCCCAGATATTCAAGCAGGAATACGGGCCTACCACAACAGAGACCGCATATACTCTCTTCAAAAAAGACGGCAAGCTGAAGAAGCATATCAAGAAAGGCACCACACTCGGGATGATAAAAGGAATACCTCTAGACTCCTTCGAAGGGGGTACTAATAAGCGTTACGAATGGAACGGCAGCAATTTCGTTCTGAAGCAGCAGATGAACTGCAGCAACAATCAATGTTTCTGGGAAGACACCGCAAGTTCCAATCTCAATACCTCGTCCCTGCAGTTCAATGAACTCAATTTCTGGTCAGAATCGCTGGGTGGCCAAGTTCGCGTTAAATTGAGCTGCACCATGTCAGGCGACGGACCTGGTGTGCCGCCGACACAGAACTGCACTGCTCCCAACGATGCAAACAATGTTGTCTACTATGTAGAAAACGTCGTGATGCCTGGAGAAACGATACCTGCGTCGCTCGCCTGTTTTCAGAACTGCCCCAACCCGGCGACCGTAACCACCTCAAATCCATTTTTTGCAATGGGTAACATGTTTGTCGCCTCTGCACCAAGCCAGAACGTGATCACTGATAATGCAAAAAGCTACACCTTCGACAGCACGAACATGGTGCTCAAGTCTTCAGGGGCTCCAGTGGTTGCAACGACCCTTGATGCCAGCAACCAGTGGGGGGTCAACAGCGGTCCGCTCTTTGACCCGACTGATGCCACCAATCTTGATGCACTCGCCTGTAACATGCCTAATGGTATGGGCGGCACAACGGCAGCAACCTGTGGCTGGCAGACCGGTAATCTGGCTGTTTACTATACTTGGGAGACCGGCTCCAACAACTGGAACAAACTGACGGCGCTAAAGAAGAGTGATGGTACATTCGAGGCGTTCGAACAGCCTCTAAGGGTAACCTACGACAAGTCTCAGACAGGCGCAGGCCCGAACTACTCCTTGGATTACTCTGGCTTTGGCCAACTTAACGGTATTCCAGGTAAGTGTGTAAATGCAAACACCGGTGCGGATGTTACATGCACCAACAGCCGGGATGTCAGGTGGGTGCCGCAGTTCTATATCAAGCTAGGTGACAAGGTTGTCAATGGTACGACTGAATACCTGGTCAAGCCTCTGGACGTATCACAGAGGATGATAGGCGTTGCTCTAACGAACTGCACTGGGGCAGGGCTGGCTTATACCTCTTATACCCTTCCGGCTTCAATAGTCGCAGCTGGTTGGGTCGATCCGGCATTGGGGCTCAGGAATGCAACTACAACCCGGCAGAATGCCGTTAAGGCTGCACCTGCGGTCATAGGAGGAGTGCTGCAGTAAACGATAACGAATTGTTAGAATGCACAGGCGGGGCTTTTTGCTTCGCCTGTGTTTTTCGTTACTACTGATGATCTTTTGTGCGTTGTTGTTTTAGAATCTCCTCCTGCATCTGTTTCATCCCTTGCTCTCTAGCTTTCTGCATTTGTTGGTATTCTCGTCGTCGGGCTTCTATCCCCTGGCGCTTCCCTTCCTTTTCAGATTGTTTTCTTAGTCTTTCGATTTCCTGTCTGGAGATTCTTTTCTTTTTATACTTTAACGCTGAGTGTGGTTTTGCATTTTTCTTCTCAGGTGCTGGCGGCGGCGAGGGGAGCTGTTTACCGTTAATTGCCTCGCACTCGACCGAGGTGAATGCAACAAGAATGATGCATGGCAGGATTTGCTTCATAATTGCTCCTTCTGAGATTCTCATTCAGAATAATGTATCGTTAGATGTTGCATTTTCAAGCAGCCGCACTTTCCAAACTCATTTAGCATGGATATACTTACGCTATGGATACTAAATCCCTCATCCCCGAATTTCCTGTTGACAGGCCTCTTGAGCTTTCTGATAAGTCTCTTCTTGACCGGTTATTTACTGATCTTCAACCACAGGTGTCTGAATTGACATTCGCCGGGCTTTATCTCTTTAGAATAGCGCATGACTATCGTCTGACCATGATTGACGAATCTTTGGTCATTCTAGGAAAGGGGTATGATGGAGAGCCCCGTTTTCTGCCGCCTATGTCTGGAGATATAAGAGGTGCACTCCAGGTTCTGTTCGATGCAGGAATGACCCTTTACGGTGCTGACGACGCTTTTGTTGAGCGCTATCTTCAGGATGAAGGGCTTCTGGTTTCCGAAGACCGTGATGCCTTCGATTACCTTTACCTTAGGAGCGATCTGGCGGAGTTGCCCGGGAATCGGTACCACAAGAAGAAAAACCGGATAAACTACTTTACCAGTCGCCATGATTACCTTGTCGAAATTTTCAGGGATGAATTCATTGTAGGCTGTCTTGAACTGCTGGCAGAGTGGCAACGGGTAAGAGGTGCGGAAGCATCTCGCTCTTCGCTACTGGAAGTGGATGCCACTGCTGAGGCTTTGAGGCTGGCCGGGCAACTGGGGCTTGAAGGGGTGGTGGTACTTGCTGACGGCAGATTAAGAGCCTTTGCCCTGGGGGAGCGTTTAAATACAACAACTTCAGTTTGCCACTTTGAAAAATCCGATCCGTTCATGGAAGGGGTGTCACAACTTGTAGACAGGGAATTCAACAGGTTGCTGTTTACCGACTGCAGTTATGTCAACCGGGAACAAGACCTTGGGGAGCCCGGTTTGAGGGGAGCAAAGCTCTCGTATCATCCGGTAGGATTTGTCAGGAAATACCGAGCAGATAGGCAACTTACGCAAAGAAAAACGCTGTATTGACATTTAATGATATATAAGTGATAGTTAATATGCTTATTTTAAAGTAGCGGCCAGAGTTTCCAATCCAGTTATCGTTAGATTTTAAAGTGGCCCAAGAGGGTACAGAACATGAAAACTCTCTACTTGATGGTTTTAGTGGTTGCGCTGGTCCTTGTTTGCTGCCCTCTTTGCTTGGCGGCCGGGCCGGAGTATGTTGGTATCGTTAAGTCTCTACACGGTGATGTTGTAGTTTTGAGAGATAACTCCTCTGTCAAGGCAGATGGAAACATGAAACTTCGGCAAGGCGATCATATCAAGACTGGAGTTAATGGAAAGGCAGGCTTGATATTCGAGGACGACACGGTTATCGCAATCGGACCGAATAGCAGTATTGTCATAGACAGGTTTCTGTTTCAGCCGAACGAAAAAAAATTGTCGTTCATTGCAAGGATAATCCAGGGAACGGCATCATATCTGTCAGGACAGATAGCAAAACTGGCACCTAACAGTGTACGTCTTGAGACACCGCACGCGACTGTCGGTATGCGGGGAACACACCTTCTGGTTAAAGTTGATTGATGGTGGCTGCAGGCCCTGATCCGAGAATGGTTGAGCACCGCTACCATGGAGGATATGCCTTTGCGTTACTACATCCAGATCCCTCTGATAATCATCCTGCTTCTTGTTATCGCCGGTTGTGCTAATAATGGTACCTTGGTGGTCCTGGCTCCTGATTCGGACGGAAAGACTGGTGCTGTCACTGTTTCGAATCAGGCCGGAACGGTTGATATTGATTCTCCCAACCAGGTAACTTTTGTGACTAACAGCCAAAAGTCGCCAACTCCTCCTGCAAGTATAAGCAAAGACACCCTTATCGCTTTGTTTTCTGAAGCCCTTTCTATCGAGCCTAAACCCCCAGTGCATTATCTCCTCTACTTTGAGAAAGACCTTATTCTTACTTTGGAGTCAGCCAGGTTGTTCCCTGAGATTTTGCAGGCTATAAGTGACCGCGCATCAAGCGACATCTCTGTTGTCGGGCATACGGATTCTGTCGGCAGCAGGGAATATAACCTGACTCTTTCGAGAAACAGGGCGAATTCTGTAAGGGACAAACTGGTTGATAAGGGAGTTGCTGCCAATCATATTAAAACAACTTCTCATGGCAAGGAAAACCCCCTGATAAAGACTGAAGACAATGTTAACGAACCCAGGAATCGCAGGGTAGAAGTGGTAATAAGATAGCGAACTTAATGTGAAAAAAAGCCCTCAGCCTAATTACTCAAAAAGATTGACGCGAACTATTCTCCTTTACGGCTTAGCAGTTACTCTGCTGGTGATTACAGCCTATCTGATTCATCCCCGCTTCATCAGAGACATCAACAACAGAATTACCGATGCTGTCATGGCTTTCAGCAAGTCAAAACAGGCATCCGGTGCAGTCGTGATTGTCGATATCGATGAAAAAAGCCTGAATCAATATGGCCAGTGGCCATGGCCCAGATACCGCCTGGCACAGCTACTTACTAAAATCAACTTACTTGGGGCTGGCAGTGTCGGTCTCGATCTGATCCTGGCGGAACCTGACCGGACATCGCCGAAAAACTGGCAGGCAACAATAGGTCGTGAACTTGGATACCAAGTCGACATTTCCGGGATTCCTGAAAAAATCGCGGACAATGACCGGTTTCTTGCAGAGACCCTGGCAAAAGGTCCATTTGTCCTAGGGTATGAGTTTTTATTCAAAGGTGATTCCTCTAACAGGGCATTGTGCGGCCTCCATCCGGTAAACCCTGTCTGGCTTCACAATACCGGTGAAAGGGAATGGCAGTCCGGGTTTTTCAACGCTCAAGGTGTTGTCTGCAACCAAAAACTCTTCTCTGATGCCGTAAACTTCTCTGGTTTTCTGAATGCAACCCCCGATGCTGACGGCATTCTTCGTCGAGTGCCGCTGCTTATAAAGTTCGAGGACAGGCTATTCCCTTCTTTGGCGTTGGCAACGCTGATGCAGTCACGGCAGGTTTCGCAACTCCATATCTCACAGAAAGACAGTGGTTTCCTAAACCTTGTTGTCGGTGGAGCAATTATCCCGGTTGACAGACATGGAAATATGCTTGTCAATTTCAGCAGCGGCGAGTCAATACGCCATGTCTCAGCCGGCGATGTTCTTGGCAACATTATGCCACCCGGTAGTTTCAAAAATAAAATTGTCCTGGTCGGGTCTTCGGCTGCGGGATGGGCCCATGTTTACCAGACACCGGCCAGTCCGGTGCATAGCCATGTTGATGTCCATGCCCGGTTGCTAGAGAACCTTCTCTCTAATCAAATGGTCATACGCTCCCAGGAATTTCTAATTTGGGAAGCGCTGCTTGGACTACTCACTGCTGCCTTGCTCGGAGTCTGCGTAACAAAGATGGAAGTTTTGGGCAGTGCGCTTGTTGGTACGGTGTCTCTGCTTGTCATCTGGTCAGGTGCCGGCTTGGTTTTCCAGAAAACAGGCTTGCTCTTTTCTCCTTTTTTGCCCAGTTCGCTGGTTTTTCTTAATTATGTCGTACTGACAATTCTCAAGACCTGGAAAAACCAGCGGGCGGCAAGAGAAAGCGCCGACGATACCCTGGTGCTTCTCAAGGCTAGTGAACATAACCTCAATTCCATCATCAAGTCGGTTCCGGATATTATATTTAGACTGGATGCAACAGGTCGCATCACCTTTATCAGCCCTGCGATAACCAAATATACCGATACTCCCGAAAAGTTAATCGGGCAGCCTATTTTCTCCCTGGTTGCGCCGGATGATCTTAATAAGGCTCAGTACCGGCTGAATGAGAAGCGAACAGGCGAAAGAGCCACCTATGGACTAGAGATCCGACTATTGCTACCTCACAAGCATGAAGGTTGTTGTGAAGAAATCGGATATTTCAGTGTTTCTGCTGAGGGGATTTACCGAGGCGAGACCCCATGCTCGAAAGAGTTTGTCGGCACTCAGGGGATCATCCGTGATATCACCGATCAGAAGCGGCTTGAAGAGCGTCTATTGCACGCACAGAAGATGGAGGCAGTCGGTAAACTGGCCGCAGGCGTAGCCCATGATCTGAACAATATCCTTGCCGGGCTGGTTACTTATCCGGATCTGTTATTGCTGGAACTGCCAGGTGACAGCCCAATTAGAGACAAGGTGGCAATTATTCAGAGGTCCGGCCAGAAAGCGGCTGCTATTGTGCAGGACTTGCTGACGCTGGCTCGTCGCGGGGTAAAGGTTTCAGAGCCGGTAAATCTTAACAGGATTATATCCGACTATCTTGCATCCCCTGAGTTTGGCGCTGCATCAAGATATCATAGCAACGTAACTATTGAGACGGAGCTTGCCTCAGATCTTATGAACCTCAAAGGCTCGCGGGTACATCTCTCCAAGGTGATAATGAATGTTTTAAACAATGCTGCCGAGGCTATGCCAGCAGGGGGATCCATACTGTTATCCACATGCAACAAGTATCTGGATACCGTGTTGCATCTCTACGAAGAGATTCCTGCCGGGGAGTATGCCTGTGTGAGTGTTGCTGATGACGGGGTTGGCATTAGCGAAGAGGATCTGCAAAAGATCTTTGAGCCATTTTACAGCAAGAAGTTGATGAAACGCAGTGGCTCAGGATTGGGAATGACCGTTATCTGGGCCACGGTGAAGGATCATAACGGTTACATAGATCTGCAAAGCGCTGAAGGGGAAGGGACCCGGATTGTCATGTATTTCCCGGCAACCCGGGAAAGCGAAGAGTACCTTCCGCAGCGTATCGCATTGGATGAATATCTGGGGACAGAGCATATCCTGGTGGTTGACGATATGCCGGAACAGATTGAAGTTGCCTCCAAAATGCTTTCAAAATTGGGTTATCGGGTTGATACTGCGACTAGCGGCGAGGAGGCTGTTGCCTTCCTGCGCAGCAACAAGGTCGATCTGATTGTGCTGGACATGATCATGCCGGGGGGAATGGATGGCCTTGAGACCTATCAGCAGATCAGAGAGATCCATCCCGAACAAAAGGTTATTATTGCCAGTGGGTTCTCGGAATCTGAACGGGTTGTCACGCTCCAGAAACTTGGCGCCGGGGAGTATGTCCAGAAACCCTACACCCTTGAGCGGTTCGGTGTTGCTGTCAGGAAAGAGCTGGATCGGCAGGAGAATCCCTAAGTGTCGTTTGATTCGTCAGGGTGTTGGGATGCGGGACTTGAGTTGTTGTTCCAGTTCATCGGCTGCGGCAGTGAAATCTTCCAGTGAAAGGGTAAAATCCTCGACCCATTCCCTGGTTCTGTAATAATTCCTGTCATAGTAGCGATCCATTAACCCTTGCATGAATGGCTTCATCTCCCATCGTTCCAGATGGCCCATCAAGTCGCGATGATTGTCTCCCCCAAGCTTTTTCTTGATGCGATCGAGCGCTTCGGCCATTTCATCGCGGTACTCCGGTTTGCCATACTCTGAGGTTAGCCTGCTTACCCGGGTTTCCATTGAAGCATCGCACCACACCTTGATGCTGTCACGCATCACATCGTATAGGTTGCCAGGCAGGAAGAGTTTGCCGATCCGGCGGCTTTCCCCCTCCACTATTATCGGTTTTCCCGGTGCAGCGGCCCGAAATTCCTGCCAAAGAGCTGTTTCAAAGCTTTTCTGGGTCAGATGGGCCTGTGTCTGGCCAAGAGCTCCGAAAGCAGAACCGCGATGGCAGGCAATCCCTTCAAGGTCTATGACCGTATGGCCGCGCTTCTTAAGCAGCTCAAGAAAGGTTGTTTTGCCTATGCCTGTCATGCCATGCAATACGACAAGCGGGGCAGGAGTGGTGAGAGGATCGAAATACTCCACCACATGTTGTCGGAATGCCTTGTGGCCGCCTGTAAGCTGTACTGCATGGTAACCGGTAAGATCCAGGATTTCGGCTACCGTTCTGCTGCGCAGTCCCCCGCGCCAGCAATAGACAAGGATGGGACGGCTTGCTGCATTTGCCGCAATTTCAGCGACCATTGCCGGAAACCTTGCCGCAGTGAGTTCCAGTCCCCTGATCCTGGCCATATGTGGTCCCTGCTGCTTGTAGAGAGTCCCTACTTCGACCCGCTCATCATTGGTCAGCAACGGCACATTTATGGCCCCGGGGATGTGGTCCTCAGCATATTCCAACGGGGTGCGGACATCGACCAGCAGATGGCTATCCAGCAGGTTTTCTGAGAATGGGACGGTTTGTGGCATTTTCGGCTCTCCTGAAAAGTAGCGAGAGTATAGATCAGGGTAGAACTTTATGCAAGGAGGGTTGAAAGTTGCGATATGAGCAGTATACTGATTAAAAGTTTTGCAGATTAGGTGAAGTCCCTCGGTTTTTAGCAGTGCGAAAAGACGAGAGGACTATCATATTCAATATGAGGGGAGAAATCATGAAAAAGAGAATTTTGTCGATCGGCGCAGGTATTCTGCTTATCGGCGCAGCCACCGCCGGGGCGGAAAACAGGGCGGAAACCTTTTCCTTGACGCCGTTTGTCGGCGGCTACACTTTTGACGGCAAGCAGCATCTTGAGACCATGCCGGTAGTAGGTTTGCGGGGTGGCTATAACTTCACCGACAGGCTGGGTGCCGAGGCCGTGTTCGACTATGTCAAGACCGAGGGGACCCGTAATACGGCGAATAAAGCCAATGTCTATAATTACCATATGGATCTCCTGTATCATTTCCTGCCGACAGCAAAGGCGGTTCCGTTTCTGATGGCCGGCTACGGCGGGATGACCGTAGATCCTGACAATGCCACAAAATACACAAAAGGGGCTTTCAACTACGGAGCAGGGGTAAAGTATGCTCTTAGCGAGGCTGTTGAGCTGCGTGGTGAGGTAAGACACTTGCTGCATAAGAGATACGAAACCTTGAACAACGTAGAATATGGCTTGGGGCTTGGCTTCCTGTTCGGTGGGTCAAAACCGGCTCCTGCTCCAGTCGTTGCTCCGGTACCACCGCCGCCCAAACCTGCTCCTGTTGTGGAGCAGCCAAAGCCTGCTCCAGTCGTTGCTCCCCCCCCTCCACCAGCTCCGGCTCCGGCTCCGACTGCTTCGCTCTCGGTAGTGCCGAAATCAGTCATCAAAGGAACTCCCGCATCGCTGACATGGGCATGCCAGAACTCTACATCGGCTGAAATAAGACCGGAAATTGGCAAGGTTGCTGAGAAAGGCGTACTAGAAGTTATTCCATCCAACACAACGGACTACACACTCACCTGCTTAGGCGCTGGTGGAAAGGCTACCAGCTCGACCAATCTTGAAATCATCGAGATGGATTCTGATAAAGACGGTGTTCCGGATTACCGCGACAAGTGCCCGAACACGCCGGCTGGCATGCCAGTGGACAAGGACGGTTGCAGCCCGGAGACCTTGACCATCAAGCTTGATGTTGAGTTTGATACTGCCAAGGCGGACATCAAGAAAAAGTATCATGACGAAATTGGCAAGGTTGCCGAGTTTCTTGCCAAGTATCCGACTGTTTCCGGTACAATTGAAGGGCATACCGATGATGTCGGTGATGCCGGGATGAACAAAAAGCTCTCTCAGCGCCGCGCTGACAGTGTTCTGAAGTACCTGGTTGACAAGTATGGCATCGACAAGAAGCGACTGACGGCTGTTGGTTATGGCGAAGAAAAGCCAATCGCCGACAATAAGACAGCTGCAGGGCGTCAGAAGAACCGCAGGACAGTGGCCACTTTTGAGACTGTCATCAAGAGGTAAGGCAAGATGACCTGAAAACTGAAGGGCCGTCCCGGAAACGGGGCGGCCCTTTTGATTAACTGCAATATCTTTGGCTGATGAGCCTAATATAACTACTGTTTTTCCCTCAAAATAAGCTGCTTAAGTAGATTTTGCCGTTCTAAACTTCTGGTAAAACAGTTTTGTCAGCAATATTGCCTTGTTTTCCAAGACATGTATAACCCCTTCCTTTTCCAGCCTGTTCAGCACTCTGGTGACTGTTTCCCTGGCTACAGAGGCATAGCTCGCAATCTGCTGGTGGGTTAGTTTGACGTTGATTATCACGCCACGGTCGTCAAACACGCCGTAGAGTTCCTGAAGTCTGTCAAGCACTGCCATAACGCGATGCTCTGCATTGTCGAAACTCAAGATCTTGATCATGGCCCATGAGTCGCGCAACCTTGAACAGAGAAGATCTATGATCTTGCGCCTGATAGTTTCATGGCTCAACAGGTACCGTTCAAAATCGATTTTCGATAATAATCCTATGAGGCAATCTTCATGGGCGATGACTGTTGCCGGAGAAGTGTTGCCGTCAAGCAGTGACATCTCCCCGAAAAAGTCATTTTTCTTGTGAATGGTTATTATTTGCTCTCTGCCCTCGTCATTCAGTTTTACAACCCTGACCTTACCGGAATAGACGATGTACATGTAGTTGGCAGTGTCTTCCTCAAAAAGGACAATCTGGTCTTTGGAAAAACGCTTTCTGATAATAAGCCGGTCGACATGTTCAACCTCTTCGGCAGAGAGAGCGGCAAAGAACGGGATGTTCTTTATCAGATTACCGTCAGGTTTTGTTTTGGGCTCTATTCTCAGATCCATGTGTGCTCTTTCAGGGTCAGATAATACGAATAAACAATATCATGTAACTTATATAAAGCAATCAACCCTTGATTCAGTTCCCTTGATGCTCTCCGCCCGTTTCCATCCAGTAGATCCAGGCAAGTAGCTCTGCCACTGCCCGATACAGCTCCGGGGGGATGTCCCTGTCTATGTCCACTTGCAGTAACATCTCAACCAATTCCCGGGATTCATGGACGTAGACACCTGACTCGCGGGCAATCTCTATTATTGCCTCTGCCAATGCCCCCTTTCCTTTGGCAATTACCCGTGGGGCATAATCGCCTTTCTTGTAGGAGAGGGCGGCTGCCTGCCGGTCTTCACGGTGCCGGTTCATGCTTAACCTTCATACCGACCAGTGAAAGCCCGCCGCTCTCCATACCGTCAATCAACCGTTGTCGATGTTTTTCCATCATTTCTGCCGAGTCGGCCTCTACTGCAGAAACAGACAGCCTGACCTGCTTCCCGGTAACTGTTATGGCAGCGGCGATAGTTCCAAGACCGGGGAGCTCCAGGCGAAGCTCGGTATCCCATGATCTGGCACTGGGGGCCTTCCTTTGATGTTCATCGCCGCGAATTGTCCACTTCATCTGTTGTCCTTGCCATGCCTCTCCTTGCCAGACAAACTGCCCACTGTTCAACATTTCAAGCTGCTGCCTGATTACCGGGAGAGTCTGGCTGTCAGGTGGTTCAAACTGCGTAGGAAGCTTTGCCGGTTGGGCCGCCGCATCCCTCGCTTGATTCATGATGCTTTCCGGTTTTGATATTTCCGGCGATATGAGCGGCAATTGCCTGCCCGGTAGTTGCTCTGTATTATGTTTTGTTATCAGAGGTTTAGTGGCTGGAGCATCTGCTGGCTGCGGCAATGATTTGACGGCCTGCTCCTGGTTAAGTGCGGCGGGGTCAGCAGGATTGGTTATGTCGGGATCAATAGCTATCTTTAAGTCTGATGATGCCGTAATGGCATCTTTGGGCAGTGAGGGGGCACTGTTTGGTGCTGTCCCGGCGTCAGGTAGCAGGTTGGTTTTTGCCGGTTGGATAGCAGTTTGTGTGGGGTCAGTAACGATTTTGCCAGGTAGCGAGCTGTTTTCTCCTGAAGATTTCCCACTGGTTGCCCCATCGTCAGCAATAGGCCGGGCAACACTCTGTTTTTCAACAGTTGCAGCTGGTTCTTTTTCCAGGACAACCGCTTCTTTCGATATTTGCCCAGCTATCTCCAGATCCAACTTTTGAGGTGGTTGGGCAGTGGCTGGAGGAGTTCCTTGCGGAACAGGCTCTGCTTCAAGCCGCTGCCTGGGCAATGGCGCCAAAAAGTCAGATGAGTTGTCCGGAAGGAGCCGATCTCCCGTTGGTTCAGGCTGGGTCACAGGGAGAGGTCTGAAAGGCTTTTCTCCCTGAGTTGTTGTTGCCAAGGGTGAAAGTAATGAGCGGTTCGCAGAATCAGGCAGAGAAGGGGCTGAATCAGACGATTTCCTCGCAGCGGCTTCCGGTAGTGCTGTGTTGCTTGTCGCTTTGGCCGGTTCCTTTGGAGCATGAGCTGTCTCTGGTTGTGGGGTGATCTGTTTCGGTAACTTTTCGCTAATTGCAGGACGTTGGTCGGGTGGAGTGGTTTCCGCTTTAACAGTAGGCCCGGGGCTACTGTTGCCGCTTGAAGGTAGCGATACTTCTGCTGTCAATATGTTCTGCTTTACCGGAGCTTCAGCAGGCCGTTCCGGAGTGGCCTGCGCCAATGTTGAGAGCCGCCCTTGAGGCTCCTGCAGCAATTCCTCAAGCGGGTAACTGCCGTCGCTCCAGCGTTGCAGATGCGACTCATAGAACAAACCGCTCCTCCTGACAGTCTCTTTCAGCTTCAGGGCAATTGCCCCATTGTCCGCAGGAAGCGTGTCGAACAATCTGACACTTTGCAGATGCTGGTTGCTGTCCGCAGAAGAGGTTCCTGATGGGCCGGCAGCGACACTGCCGAGCCAGCGGCTCGTCGTGCTGATGTTTACCTCTGAACCTTTTACTGTTTGTGCAGAGATGGCAAAGGTCAAACGGGGTTGATCGCCAATATAGGTCATCTTGAGGGTTACACCGGTCTTGGTTTCGCCGGGTAGCGCCATGTCCAGAACTTCACCATTGACACGGACAAGGAATCTTCCGTTCGGCTGTTTAAGCAGGACCTCCCCGGAGACTTCGGCTCCCGGCGCAATTTGCAATGATTTTGAGGGGCTGCCTGACGCCTCGATCATCGAGGCGGTTCCATTTTTAATGGCGGTTAGAATGGCACTCAGTGATTCTCTCGAAATCTCCATTGCTCCTCTCTTTCATTTGAATGATAACCTTGAGCTCGGCTTATGGCAAGGAATGAGCAGTGTATGACGCTGAGTGTTGACTCGTTATTCTTGTAAAGGCAGGTACCACCACCAGATGGAGCTGGATTCTCCCATAACTGTGCAACTAATTATGTCGTTCAAGGAGAAGCAGACCTTTGAGGCGATTCAGCGGGTAAAGTGTCGCTGATCGGCGCAAGCTTGACTTTTTACTCCAGCACATTAAAATAATGACGGAAAAATTCTAACCTTAACATCCACGCAAGGAGAGATAAAGGCATGCGTATTATTGTTTTGACTTTATGTCTGGCTGTTCTGTCGTCAACAGCTGCTGCTGAAACAATCAAACTTGGCGGCACAGGGAGCATGATACCTATGGTCACTGATTTAGCTAATGCCTACATGAAGAAGCACCCCGCCGATAAAGTGGAGGTTAACCAGAAGTCCATGGGACAGCCGGGCGGGATAGCGGCGCTCAATGCTGGTGCGATCGATATCGCAATGTCTGGAATGAGGCTTACCGGCGAGCAAGCTGTACTCCCTATAAAGGCTTATGAGATTGCTAAAGTCGCAGGGGTTGTCGCGGTCACTAATGATGTACCGGTATCAAACATTTCAAGCCAGCAGCTTTGTGATATTTACGCAGGCAAGCTAAAGAACTGGAAACAGTTGGGAGGTAACGACTCAACCATTACTGTGCTTACAAGGCCAGAGAGCGACACCACAAAAATGACTTTCAGGAGAGGGTTTGCTTGTATGACGAACCTAAAAGAAGGTCCTGATGTCATGAGTCTCTCAAAATCGTCGGATATGTTTAACGCTCTGGAAACCAAAAAGAGCGCCATCGGTATCGTGGATTCTATTGCCCTGTCTGATGCTGCTGGGAAGTTCAAGGCATTGAAGGTTGACGGCATTAGTTATGAGCAGTATGAAAGCGGTAAATGGCCATATGGCCTTAGAAACCACCTGGTAGTGAGAATCGGCGAGAAGAAAGAAGCCGTTAAGAGGTTCCTGGAGTTTGTCAAAACAGCCGAGGCCCAAGCAATAATCAGGCATAACAAGGCCAAACCTGTATTCAACTTGCAATGAAAAAAAGAGCACCCAATGGTAGTCGATATATTACTCAATACTTAAAGACAGAAGAAAGAAGGGCTGGCACGCAGTTGCTAGCCCTTCTTTGTATTTCATGCTGGATTACTTCTACTAGACAAATGGTAGGTTAGAGTGCTATACCATGGGCGGGTTTTGTCTGAAATGTTCAAGTCTAATCATCTGTTTTAACTGTAGCTGGTTACATTTAGAAGTCTAAGGTCGGACCTAACCAAGTCTTTGGATTATTTCTGAACCCAAAATTTTTCTGCGCCCGTAGCTCAGCTGGATAGAGTACCTGGCTTCGAACCAGGGTGTCGGGAGTTCGAATCTCTCCGGGCGCGCCATATAAAACATTAAGCGGTTAGGCTGTTGCCTAGCCGCTTTTTTTGTATGTAAGGGGAAAATAAATAATTTCTAACGATTTGATTTTATTTGTTCAAATTTGTGATGCGCTCTCAATTTTACTGGAACTCTAAGGTTGTAGAATTGGACTGGCAGAGAGTTTAGCCCGCGGATTCAGCTAGGCAGTGGCAACACAGACGTTGACTCGCTGGCGCGCCACTGATGCCCCTGTTTTCTTCCTTGATTGCAAAATGACAAAAAAGCAATTTTTTTCGCCGGTTGGCAAAGAAATACTAATTGATGTGGTATTATTTGTTCAAGTTGTTATGGCTATGGTTAATGATCCTTATAAGAAATGTGAGATTTGTGGATTCTTTGACTTAAGCTGCCTATTGAATTGTCCGATTATATAAGAAAAGCACATCATTACATCATTGGATGAGCGATTATGAGACGTAACTTGAATAGGGGCGCTGGTATGCAGATTTGGTTCAAAAAGAAACAGGGATCATGCTGTACATCAGAGTTATTTGTTGCCCAGATTCATGGGGCCCAGGGCTTTAGTCTCGTAGAGCTTATTACGGTTGTGGCAGTAATTGCGGCTCTTGCAGCCATAGCTTTGCCAGCTGGGGCTAATTATGTAAATAGGGCTAAAATTGCAAGGTGTCTTGGCGATCTTCAAACAATCAACAACGAAATACAGGCTTATTATATCGATAGGAATTCTTATCCTGGCTCCTTGAGTGATATTGGCCGGGGATCCTTTACCGATCCCTGGGGACAGCTTTACGTGTATAACAACATCGTTACAAATGGGAACCCTCTGATGGGTACCATTGATCAGCTGAATTCCGGAAACGATTACGATCTGTACAGCAAAGGCGCAGATCTTCAAACACGCAGTCCTGATTATGATGACGCGGTATGTGAAGATGATATTGTCAGGGCTTCAGATGGCAGCTTTTTTGGCAAGAGAAAAGATTTTTAGGGTAAATTGCATGATAAAGGTACTGCTATGACCTGTTTGTGTCCAAAATGTGGCGCTTCCATCGAAATGGATCATACTGGAATTCCTAGTGAAGGATTGAAAACCGCTTGTCCGGTATGCAAAGCACGATTACAAATAGTCAGGGAATCGTTTGCTCGAATGGCGTATGGCAGTTCTTCCGGGAAAAGCTGTGCTTCCTGTGGTGGTCAGCTTGGTACTGGGCTTAACTGTACGGTTTGCGGAGTTCTTTATCCCGACTTCTTTATGGCAGCTGATCCTGCTGTAATAAAACGGCATGCACGTGAACTCAAGCGGCAGCAGATGCTGGCAGTTTTTAAAGATGTTGAGTTCTCTCTGCCGAGTTTCAAAGGGAGTGGCGCCGGCAAACCAAAACTTGCCTATAGTGCCAAAGCAGTGGTCAAAGGCAGTAGAGCCGCCTCAGGTATGTCACGTAGTCTCCCTGCATTGATTGGCGTAATTGTCTTAATTGTAGCGGTTTTTGGCGGCGGCTACGTTATGTATACCAAAAACAAAGCGGAAAAAATGTATGTGGAGACCTATTTTAAAGCACTCTACGGAATAAAAACTGGCAATGATCTAAGCACTAAGGTAATCAGTAGGATAGCGACAGAATGGAAGTCAGCCCAGGATTCAGGACGATCTTTCGCACCGTTTCCTTCTGCTGAAGATTTGACTAAACTCAACAAGGTGAAGTCGGAAGTCGAAAAAATTATTGCAAAGCAGTTGGCAGACCCCCCTGATAAATTTGCTGCATCCCGGGAAGGTTTGGTAAAGCTGAATGGACAGTATGGAAGGCTGCATGCATTGGCATCTACGCCGCCAAACTCTCTTCCAGAGCTGAATGATGCCTTTGGAAAGGCGTCAGCATCGTTTGCTGAATCAGCAAAATCGCTAAAATCTACGCTTCCAGAGGTTATGACTGCTGAGCTTGAGAATGCAAAGAAGAAATACAAAAATCTGAGGGAGTTCTAAAAGTGTGCGTGAGGAGCTTATAGAGCGGATGCTATGGGTGCTTAAATTGAAATTAGACAGATAAATAAAAAAAGCCGCCAAATTAAAGGCGGCTTTTTGATTCTAATTAGTAAAAAACTTGCTGTTAAGTTGTGGCAAGTGTTGTTAGTTAATGGGGTGGCTAGTGGGATTTGAACCCACGTATGTACGAGTCACAGTCGTAAGTGTTAACCGCTTCACCATAGCCACCATAAAATGGGTTTTCATTTGGCACGCCCGACAGGATTCGAACCTGTGGCCTACGGCTTAGAAGGCCGTTGCTCTATCCAGCTGAGCTACGGGCGCAGAGTTTGGTCGGGGTGAGAGGATTCGAACCTCCGACCCCCTGCTCCCAAGGCAGGTGCGCTAGCCAGACTGCGCTACACCCCGAAGTCCTGAGTTTTAACATAACTGCTGTGTTCGTGCAAGCATTTTTTGGCCAAAATAAAATATGGCATAAAATCAGTTATTGCAGCGAGAAAGGTAATTCGTAAATCGCCGGAAAGCCTCTGCTCGGTGGCTGATTCTATTCTTTATAGACATATCCAGTTCGGCAAGTGTTTTGTTGTACCCGGTAACCAGAAAAAGTGGGTCATAGCCGAATCCGTTGTTTCCACGAGGTTGTTCAATGATGCTGCCGGCAAGTTGTCCGGTAAAGGTGGCACATGTGCCATCGGGGGAGCAAAAGGCTATGCAGCAGCTGAATCTTGCTGTTCTTTCCTCGTGATTAATGTTTGCCAGTTCATATAATAATTTTTTGTTATTCTCCTGGTCAGTGGCAGCTTCTCCGGCAAATCTGGCTGAATGCACCCCAGGGCGGCCGCCGAGATAATTTACTTCTAGCCCGGAATCATCTGCGATAGTGGGAATGCCGGTCTCCCTTGCTGCATAGCTCGCCTTTATTATGGCATTTTCCTCAAAAGTCTCCCCTGTTTCTGGTGGCAGGATCATTTGCGGAAAATCTGCTAGGGAGAAAAGCTCGGTTACCTGATTGGACAGCAATTCCGAGAATTCACAGAACTTACCACGATTGGATGTGGCTATAAGCAGCTGCTTCATTTAGTCAAAGCCGTTTTTTGGATTTCGAACAGCCGCTTAATTCCTGCAATTGCATGATCGCGCATCCGGTCCATTTCCTCGATGGTGAACGGTTCGTTTTCAGCGGTTCCTTGTACTTCTACAAAGCGTCCTGATGAGGTCATGACGAAGTTCATGTCAACCTCAGCGTTTGAATCCTCGGAATAATCAAGGTCAAGCAGGGGTACGCCGTTTATGATACCGACACTTACTGCTGCAACTGCTTCTTTTATAGGTGATGATGCAATGACCTTGCGTTCCTGAAGCCCCTGCAAAGCGTCGGCGAGAGCAACGTAGGCTCCGGTTATCGAAGCGGTGCGCGTGCCGCCGTCAGCTTGAATAACATCACAATCTAAATGCACGGTCCTCTCGCCAAGTAGCGTCATGTTTATGACGCTACGGAGTGATCTCCCGATCAATCGCTGGATTTCGTGGGTTCTTCCCCCCACTTTTCCTTTTGAAGATTCACGAGGCGATCTGGTATGCGTTGCTCTGGGTAGCATTGAATATTCTGCTGTAACCCATCCAGTGCCTTTTCCTCTCAGAAATGGGGGTACGCTCTCTTCGACCGAAGCGGTGCAGATAACTTTGGTATGTCCGAACTCTACAAGAACAGAGCCTTCTGCATATCTGTTGAAATTTCTGGTGATGGTAACAGGCCGGAGGTCACCGGCATTTCTTCCGTCAGCTCGCATTGATTCTTCCTTTCGATAAGTTGCCGGTATAAGTATCAGAGGGGATTTCTGCTGTCAACGAGACTCTTGAAGGGGGAGGGCTGGCAAAAGAAAAGGGGCGCCCATGGACGCCCCTTGCTCTTTGTATGATGGTGATTTCTATCCCAGAAAATGATTATGGCTTCTTGCCCTGTTGGTGAGGATAGTAGGATCGAGGACCTCTCCACAACATGTGCATTTCCAGGCATCGAAGGATCTCACGTAATCATAAAACTTCTCGTTGAACATACGGCCTTTGCATTTAGGACATTTCATGATTTAGCCCCCCTCATGGCATAAATATCAAACAGACAAGCGATATATTCAGCTAACGTGCCTAACTGTGAGGGCTTGCAAAAATTAAAATATTTAATTAGCGGACCATGTTGGGTAAGTGGTGTAAATTCAAGCTGTTATGGGGTGCGAAAAAAATCATTGTCTTGGATTATTTATTAGGAATGCGCTTGAAATCCATAGACGAGCTATCAGCATGGCTTTACAGCTGACAATCTATTGACGCTTGACGCGGTTGATTAGGCCGAAGGAGCTTCTGAAATAGTGAAAAGCAACTGTGTGGTCGATATAGTGTATGGCAGTATTAACAGAATTATTAGCCAGATATTTCAACAAAAACAGCAGATAAGTGATTTATATCACGGAAAAGCCAGTCTGCTGGTTGTTGAGGGTTGCGGTCGTCATAATTGTGACGCTCGGAGGATGCGTATCCCGCGTTGTGCTTACTTGAAGGGGCAACTTCATTTGACGGAAGGACACGGATTCTGTATTCTCGTGCAATGGAAAATAATGAAGACCATAAATGGGAAGACCTTTGTCTGCAGTGTGGCAGATGTTGCTTTGAAAAGATCGAGAACGAAGACGGCACGATATTCTTTACGGCAACCCCTTGTCGTTACCTGGATGTCGTCTCTCGTGAGTGCAAGGTGTATGAGCGGCGTTTTACAATAAACCCTGATTGCATCGGGTTGACACCTGAGCTTGTCAAGTCGCTTACCTGGCTACATGATGAATGCGGGTATCGCAGTCATTTCGGGTTGAAACGTCGACCAACAAAGAAAGATGCCGGACCGAATGGAGATAATAAATAAGCATGAATCAGTTAATGCCGAATCTTAGATTAATACGTGGCGGGAAACTCTCTACCGCCGATTACTTGTCACTGACAGTAGATGATAAGCTGACCCATCTGAGGGCGCTCCCGGTGACACGGCGCCTTGAGCTCCTGATAGAGGATTCTGAGGCAAAGAAGGTTATCTCTGAATTTACCCCTCAGGAATTCTATCTCATGGTCAAGGAGATCGGTGAGACCGACGCCTCGCAGCTGCTTGACAACGGGACAACAGAACAGATCTCAGTATGCCTTGATTTGGATCTGTGGCAAAAATGGGAGTTCAGCCACGATAAGGCTATTATCTGGCTTGAGTATCTTCTCTCGGTAAACGAAGCAGATTCCATGAAGATTCTTTCCCGATTGGATCCTGAGCTTCTTCAGCTGATCCTGTTTGAGGAGATCGAGGTCGGCGGAGGTGGCGGAGAACTGGCAACCGACTCCGAGCGGCTGGGGGATTGGGACCACTCGTTTGACAGTGTTTACTACCTGACTTTCCGTAATGCCAAGCATGCACGGTTGATCGGCACCTTGATCGACATTATCTTCAGAAACGACCGAGCCCTTTATCTTGACCTGATGGAGGGGCGTAGCGCATCGGTAAAGAGTGAGATCGAAGATATGTGCTACCAGTTCAGGTGCGGTCGTCTGGCAGACCTCGGGTTTCCTTCATATGAGGAAGCCATGGAGGCTTGTGCCCCTTTGCCTCCCGAAAGATATGCCCCTGGCGAAGAGAAAATTTCGGTTATCTATGACACGGAAAACGCCATTTCTTTTGTGCCCCCTTTGGTTGATGAGACGCTCTTGTCCAGGGTGCTTGCGCGGGAAATGACCGAGTCGCTTCGCCAGGAACTGGAGTTGCTGCTGAATTGCGCCATGGTTGCCGAAGGTAGCTATGGCGCAGATCTGGAAAAGGCTCGCTCGGTAACGCTCAGGGTTTATGGCTGGCTGAACCTGGCCCTGGAGTATCTTTGCGGTTCCGATGAATCTGCGGCGGCAGCGGTTGTTCGGAAAGAGCAGTTCAAGCGGCTCTTTCGCCTCGGTCATGGCATTGTGCAGCAGGTCGCGCGACTGGCGAGAACGGTCACTTCTGCTGAATATGCAACCGGCAAGGCATTGAGAGGGTTCACCGCAGAACGTCCCCTCTTTTATCGAGGGCTGGATGACGATCGCGCGGATGGCTATCGTGAATTCAACTCCATGAACGATATTCGACTGGCCAACGAGTTTCTGAATCGACTGCGAGGATGACCAGGCGCTGAGGGGTAGTGAATGACGCAGTATGTGCTGCTGGCGACAGGAGTTGTTATCGGTGGCTTTGCGGGGTGGGCCATCGCCTGGTCACGCCTCAACCTTATCAGGGAAAGGGACAAATTCGACCTGGAAGCCGAGGCTGCCAGGCTTTTGGAGCGGCTTCAGTCGAGAGATCGCCAGATCGAAGAATTGAAGCAGCTGCAGGCACGACAGGAGAGCGAGCGGGGTGAAACAGCCGCAAATATTGCCCGGTTGCAGATCTCGCTGGCGTCGAAGGAGACCCTGCTTCAGGAAGAACGCAAGGGAGCTGCCGAAAAGCTGGCAGTTTTTAACGAAGCCCAGGCCAAACTGTCGGATGCCTTTCAGGCGCTTTCCGCCCAGGCGCTGCAGAACAACAACCAGGCGTTCCTCGATCTGGCCAGGACAACCCTGGAAAAGTTTCAGGAAGGTGCGCGGGGTGATCTGGAGCTGCGGAGGCGTGCCATCGATGAAATGGTAAGGCCGATGAAGGAGTCTCTGGAGCGGGTTGACCAGAAGATCGGTGAGTTTGAAAAGGTCCGGGCCACGGCATTTGACACCCTTGCCGAGCAGTTGAGATCGCTTGCCTCAAGCCAGTCGCAGCTTCAGGGAGAGACCGCACGCCTGGTAAAGGCGTTGCGCGCGCCTACTGTCCGGGGTCGCTGGGGTGAAATCCAGCTCAAACGGGTGGTCGAGATCGCCGGCATGCTTAATTACTGCGATTTCCTCGAACAGGAGAGTGTCAACTCCCCTGACGGCAGGTTGCGCCCCGATATGGTGGTCAAGCTCCCTAGCGGCCGCAATATTGTCATTGATGCCAAAACCCCGCTCATGGCTTACCTAGAGGCCTTGGAGGCCGGGGATGATGACACAAAGATCCGCCACCTTCAGGACCATGCCCGACAGATTCGCACCCATCTGACCAAACTCAGCGCCAAAGGTTATTGGGACCAGTTTCAGCCGACTCCGGAGTTCGTGGTGCTCTTCCTGCCTGGCGAGACCTTTTTCAGTGCTGCCTTGGAGCAGGACCCGTCGCTGATCGAGTTTGGGGTTGGTCAGCGGGTAATCCTGGCAACTCCGACAACTTTGATCGCCCTACTGCGGGCCGTTGCCTATGGTTGGCGCCAGGAACAGCTTGCCGAGAATGCCCAGGCCATAAGCGACCTCGGCAAAACTTTGTATGAACGGCTGCTCCTCATGACCGGGCACTTCACCGACATGCGCAAGGGGCTGGAGCGTGCCGTAGAATCATATAACAAGGCAGTCGGGTCAATGGAGTCCCGCGTTCTTGTCTCTGCCAGACGCTTCAAGGAGTTGGGTGCAGCCAGTGAGACCGGTATCGATGATCTGGCAACTATCGATACTGCTCCGCGCTCCCTTCATCTTGGCGATGTTTTACCATCCGATGCTTCGCGTCCCTGATGTACGGAGAGTTTTCTCGATGATTATTTTCTGCACCCCCTGTACAAGCGGCAATCTTTTTGGTATTCTCTGCAGCATCCACCCCGAAGGAGGCTATTGATCATGGCTGAAGAAGAAAACGGAATGGGCACCGGTATGGTTCTCCTGTCATTTCTGGTAGGTGCTGCTCTGGGGAGCAGTCTGGTGCTATTACTCAAGCAGAACGAGTCGGAAGATCAGGATTCCTCGTCAGAAGACGGGCCGCTTTTCATCTAGCACCTCGCGAATCTGCCCCGGTAACGGCGGCAGAGATATTTTTTCTTGCATCGGGAAGCGACTGATGATATAAAAACTCTTCCTTTGAGCCCAGGTGGCGGAATTGGTAGACGCGCTAGATTCAGGTTCTAGTATTCGCAAGGATGTGCTGGTTCGATTCCAGTCCTGGGCACCAAAAATTAAGGGGTTAGCTAATAAGCTAACCCCTTTTTATTTCAATGTTACGCAACCAAAGTCCTTCCATAATCACTGAAATCACCAGGCCGAACAGGGCGCTATGTCTCCACTTGCCTTTTTGCTCATAGTAATCTCGGCCATAATGCATGCGCTCTGGAACCTGCTGGTCAAGCGAAGCCGTCACAAGACCGTTTTCATCTGGTGGATGTTTGTCGCGTCATTAAGCCTTTTTTCACTGACGCTCCCGTTTGCTCCGGATAGCTTCAGAAGTCCGGAACCGTTCACACTCCTGATGATCTCCCTCGGCGCCATCTGTTTTGTCCTTTATCACCTTTTAAACGGCCGGGCCTACCGGGGAGGGGATCTCTCCGTTATCTATCCGCTCTGTCAGACATCGATGATCTATGTGCCGATCTGGGGCGTGACACTCCTTGGCGAGCGCCTCTCGGCAATCGGCCTGATCGGCATCTTCATGGTTATTGCCGGAGCCTATTCGATTCAGATGCAGAGCTTTTCCCTGGATCAGATCTTTCGCCCGTTCCGGGATCTTCGGAGCAGACCGGTGCAGGCGGCGCTGGCGGCCGGTTTCATCTACTCCATCGGTTCCATTGCGGAAAAGGTTGGAGTTAAGAACTATTCGCCATTTTACTTCACCTATTATCTGGTCCTGTTCATGTTTGTTCTGATGTCTGTAAATCTCTGCCGGTCGCGATACCGCAGCCAGATACTGCCTGAACTGAGAGAGCATTGGGGGCTTATCCTGATCAGCGGCCCGGTGATGATGACGTCATTTCTTACCTTTCGCTATGGCCTTAACCTGTCCCCGGTGAGCTATGCCGTGCCGGTGCGCCAGATAAGCATCATGATCGGGGTGGTAATCGGCATCCTGTTTCTCGGGGAATCATCGGGCCGGATCCGACTTTTTTCAGCGCTCTTGATCCTTGCCGGTGCTGTCGTGATCCGCCTGGGGTAAGTGTCAGGAATTCTTTCCGTTGCCGCCTTGATTTTGGCCGGATGGCGTGATATAAGACTTAAGTTTTGTTTACTTCATGAACTATATTTCAGTAAAGGGAGATTTGACATGGCGTATTCCGCGGAGTTCGAAAAAGCCCTACAGATTGGGCGTCCACCAAACATCAGGCAGCTTTTTCCCAATTCAAAGGCGCTTATCGTAAGCGGAAAAGTCATTGATCGGGCCATGATTGCCAAAGGCAAGGCAATTACCATGGCTGCCAACGGCCGCAATTACTTCGTAGTTCGCGGGGCGCTGATGGCTGCCCAGCGGGCCAACGCCCCGATTATCATCGAGATCGCCAAGTCGGAGGGGGGCCAGAAGGCTTACTGTCCGGTCAACTACTGGAACATGGCCCGCATTGTCGATGCAATCTGCAACGAGTTGGGGATTACGGTTCCGGTTGCCATTCATGCCGACCATTACGGGATCAAGAACGACAAGGACCTAGCTAGCGCCAAAGTCGAGATCCCGACCATGTTCGAGGCCGGTATCACCTCCATCGCCATTGACGCCTCCCATCTGCCGGACGACCAGAACCTGCTCGCCAACCTGGCTATCAATTCCTGCATCCCGAAATGGGCCGGGCTTGAGACCGAGGTCGGGGAGATCAAGGGGAATTCCGGGCTGTCAACGGTTGATGAAGCACTGTTCCTGATCCGCGGCCTCAATGCGCACGATATCTTCCCGGATTGGATCGCCCTCAACAACGGCACCACCCACGGGATCGAGGCATCGGATGCCGGAATCCAGGTTGGCTTGACCGCCGAAATTCACAAGGCGCTCATCCCTTATAAAATTAATGGCGCGCAGCACGGCACTTCCGGCAACAGCTCCGACCGCCTGCGCCAGATCGCCAACGAAACCGCCACCACCAAGGCCAATGTCGCTACTGCGCTGCAGATGATCTCCTGGGGCCTTGAAGTCAACGATTACGGCAACGCCCAGCTTGATGGCGATGGCAACTTCATCAAGGTAAAAGGCGAAGGAATGACCGAGGAGTTGTGGGCTGAGATGGTCAAGTACGCTGACGACAAGGGGTGGAAAAAGGGTGATTACAAGAACCTCAACCTGCCGTTTGAAAACAAGCTGCTGGCCCAGCCGAAAGAGATCCGTGACCGGATGGCAAAGCGGGTCGAGGATTTCACCTACAAGATGCTCACCGAGGTCCTGAATGCCAGGGACACCGCTCCGTTGGCCATAGACGCCATTCTCAAGGCCGGGTCCCATGACATCGGACCAAAGGGGAGCCGGATCGAGAATCCTGCCGAGTGGACCGAGGCAAAGATTGTCGAGAAGGCAAAGAGCATCAGCAGCGACAAAGGGGCTGCCGGCAACTTCGACGATTAACGGCAACATGGGCCGGTCTGCACGGTTGCTGTCCGCGCTGATTTGATCTTGAGCGTATTATTGTTACTATTATGGGGGCCAATCGGCCCCCATTGTTTATTGAGCCAATCAAACGAGGAACTGGGCATCATGCAAAAGTATTTTGGGATCCTGGGTATTTTGACGGTAGCTGGGCTGGCCTGCTGGGTCTTGCTGCCATTTCTGGCCCCCTTCATCTGGGCCCTGGTCATCTATCAGGTTCTGACCCCGATCCGTCGGAGATTGTCCGGGTATCTGTCCCGTACCTTGGCTGCTGCGGCAATGGTCGTCATTGTTACCTTGGCAGGAGTTGTCCCGTTGACGCTTGTCAGCGGACAGCTGGTCTATGAGGCGTCAGCGGCTATCCAGTCGATCCAGGGGAAGAGTTTCAATAAAATCACGGTGGCCTCGGTCCAGAAAAAGCTGGACAGCCTGCCGCTCCCTGCCGGGATCCGGAAACTGACCAACCGATATCGGATTGACGAAGAGGCCTTGGCAGCCCATGCGGCGACTGCAGGCGAAAGGGTGCTGCAATGGCTTGCAGTGGCTGCTACAAGCATTGCCAAAGGCGCCGGCACCTTTATTTTCGGGGTGGTTGCCTTTCTCTTCATCCTGTTCTTCCTTTGCCGGGACGGTAGCCAGTGGCACCGACAGCTCTCGCAGGTTGTCCCTCCTGAATTCGGCTTTGATTCCCTTTCCTCCCGGATGTCTTCAGGCGCGGCAGCCATATTCTATGGCGTAGCCGGTACCTGCCTGCTGCAGGGAACAGTCGGAGGGATCGCCTTTGCGCTTCTCGGGTTGCCGTCACCGTTTCTGGCCGGTGCCTTGATGACTATCTGCGCATTGATCCCTGCGATCGGCACCGCCCTGGTCTGGGTGCCGGCGGCAATCTGGCTCATGGTCTCCGGCTCGGTCACCAAGGGGGTTATCCTGGTGGCATTCGGCGCCGGCGTGATCGGCCTGATGGACAACGTCACCAGGCCAATGCTGGCACGTCTTGGCGGCTCAGAGCTATCGGTATTCACCATCACCCTCGGCGCTGTCGGTGGCATCGCTGCCTTTGGCTTGACTGGGATAATAATCGGACCGCTTGCCATAGAGGCCTTTTCATGGCTGCTTGAGCATCTTGCCGGGTGCCGCGTTGACAACAGCAGCTGCGACCAATGAGCAGGTGCAACCGGCATAGCGTAAAGACCGCCGCTCCATGACCGAGCCAATCCTGGAACATCAAGAGGTGGAGCCGGAAGCATGGCTGCGCCACCAAGCACGTTTGGTGCGACGCTCTCTGGCCATTGCCATTATCATCGGGGTGGTTGGTGGGCTGCTGATCATTGCTCAGGCAAGAGCCCTGGCCACCGCCTGCCACGCCCTGGTAATCACCACCACTCACCGGCAGAACATTCTCCCCCTTATCGTCACCATTGCGCTGCTTGCCCTGTTGCGCGGCGCCTGTGCCTACCTGGCGGAAAAGCAGGTGGTCCGGGCTGCGACCGAGGTCAAGCAGCAGATAATCAGCCGCTTGTACCGACGGTTGCAGCTGTTGCTGCCTGCCGGTGTTGCCGGCGAGGATGCCGGTACACTGGCCGAGATCGTTACCAGCGGCGTAGAGGGGGTGGAGAGCTATCTGACCCGTTTTCTACCGCACCTGGTGCTGGCTGCACTTTTGCCGCTTTTGATCCTGATCGTCATTGTGCCGCTCGAATGGCGGGCAGGGCTGGTGCTGCTCTTTTCCGCTCCTTTTATCCCGCTGCTGATGGTCTTGATCGGCAAGGGGGCACAGCGTCTGAACCAGCAGCAGTGGGGGGAGTTGACCCGGATGGCCGGGCATCTGCTCGACCTGGTCCAGGGGCTGCCGGACCTGAAGATCTTTGGCGCTGCCCGTCGTGAAGCAGCCATGGTTGCCGAAGTTTCCGATCAATACCGGCGCAGCACCATGGCGGTCCTCAGGGTCGCCTTTCTTTCGGCCCTGATGCTGGAGTTCTTTGCCACGGTCGGCACTGCCCTGGTTGCCGTGATTACCGGATTCATGCTGCTTTCGGGAAAGCTAGCCCTGATCGACGGCCTGTTCATTCTGCTGCTCGCACCGGAGTTTTATCTCCCCCTGCGTACCCTGGGGCTCTCCTGGCATAGTCGGATGAACGGCACGGCCGCAGCGGCCAGGATCGTGCCGCTGCTGCTCCGGCCGCTGCCGCAGCAGGAAAGCGGCGTTCTCCCCCCACCAAATACCCCGCCTGGATTGTGCCTGGAAAACGTAACCTTTCGCTATGGTGGTGAGCGTGGCGGTATTCGCGATATCAGCGTTAAAATCCCCGGGGCATCCCTTACTGCCATTGTCGGCGAAAGCGGCAGCGGCAAGTCAACTCTGGCCAGGGTGCTGCTCGGCCTCTCTGCCCCGGAGCAGGGGAGGGTGCTGGTTGATGGACTCGATCTCAACAGTTTCGAGCAGCGACGCTGGCGAGAGCGGCTGGCCTGGGTGGCACAACGCCCCTTCTTTTCCGCCGCAAGCATCAGGGACAACCTGCTGACAGCCGCAAGCGCAGCAAGCGATGACGAGCTTATGACAGCGCTGGATGCGGCTGCTTTGGCCGATGTTGTGAGGCGGCTGCCGCAGGGGCTTGATACCATGCTCGGCGACAGGGGCGCCGGTCTTTCCGGCGGAGAGCTCCGGAGGCTGGCACTGGCGCGGCTGATGCTGCGCAACCCGCTGTTGGTGGTGCTCGATGAGCCGACCGCCGGGCTTGACCTTGAAAACGAACGGTTGCTGCTCGACACCATCGAACGCTTGGCAGTTGGTCGGACCATGATCATTATCAGCCACAGCGAAGAGGCGCTCCGTTCCTGCGACCATCTGGTGCGGCTGGCTGACGGGCGGCTGGCGGCAATGACTGCCCAGACCGGCATGGCGGAGGTGATGGCATGAAAGACCTTGCCACGCTGTTCCAGGCAATGGCCAGCCGGCAATGGTCCTGGCTGGTTGCCGGCATTGTCGCCGGGATTCTGGTGATTGCCGCTAATGTCACCCTAATGGCGGTGTCCGGCTGGTTTATCGCCTCCATGGCGGTTGCCGGGGTTACCAAGGTAGCATTCAACTACGCAGTGCCTGCCGCGGCCATCAGGGGGCTGGCCCTGATTCGCACCCTGGGGCGTTACGCCGAGCGGCTGGTAACCCACGAAGCAGCCTTCAGGATGCTGGCCGATCTTCGGAGCTGGATGTTTGAACGATTGATCCCGCTGGCTCCGGCCGGGCTGGAAGGGTACGCCGGCGGTGATCTGTCGGGCCGGCTCCGGGCGGACGTCGACAACATGGAGAGCCTGTACCTGAGGATTGTCGCGCCGATTGCAACCGGATTTGCCGTTATCCTGCTGGCGCCGTGCGCGCTTGCTCTCTTCAGCCCGGCAGCCGGGTTGGCGCTTTTTGCAGCACTGTTTGCCGCCGGGGTGGTGCTGCCGTTGGCGACGCGGAAGATGGCTGCTGCGCCAGGTGAGCGATCGGTGCAGCTGGCCGGAGAGTTACGCACTGTGGTAACTGAAGGGTTGCAGGGGGCTGAAGAGCTGTTGTTGCTCGGAGCGTCGGCAGAACAGGCACATCGGGTTGAGCTTCTTTACGCCGGCATCGTCAAGGAGCAACGGCGCCTGGGGAGCATTAACGGCATCGTGATCGCCACGGTTACTGCGACAGGCGGCATCGCCCTTGCCGCACTGCTGGCGATTGGAGCCACCGAACTTTCCCCAAGCGGGATAACCGGGCCGGAACTGGTGATGATGCTGTTGTACGCTGCCGCGTCCTTTGAGGGGGTTGCGCCGCTGGCCGCCGCACTCCAGGCGGTGCCGGCCTCTGCAGCCACTGCCGGTCGCCTGAATGAGCTGGCAACGGCGCCACACCCTGTGCCGGAGTCTGCTGCTAACTGTGTGCCTGAAGGCCACGAGATTGTATTCCGTGATGTCTGCTTCAGCTATGGTGCCGGTGCCGAGGTCCTTAACAATTTTTCCCTGACTATCCGCGACGGGAGCCGGGTGGCGTTGACCGGCCGCAGCGGCAGAGGCAAGAGCAGCATTGTCGAGCTGCTGCTTCGCTTCCGCCCTTATCGCGGCAGCATTACCATCGGCGGCGCAGAGCTGCGCGACATCGACAGCCGGGCGGTTGCCTCCCTGATTACTGCTGTGCCGCAACGGCCGCACCTGTTCAACAGCTCGATCCGCGACAATATCCTGCTTGGTGCCCCGGATGCCGACAGTAACCGGATCAGGGAGGCACTTGGCGATTCAGGTCTGGCCGGCTGGGTGGACGGGCTGCCGGATGGCCTTGATACTGCGGTTGGCGTTGCCGGGAGTGCTGTATCCGGGGGGGAAGCAAAGAGAATTGCCCTGGCGCGGTCGCTATTGCATGACAGCCCGATTTTCCTTTTGGACGAGCCGACCGAGGGGCTGGATGGCGAGACCGAACGGATGGTGGTAGAGCGCCTGCAGCGGCGCCTGGCCGGCAAGACCGTGCTGCTGATCAGCCACCGGCCCGCCTGCCTGGCGCTTGCTGAGCGGGTGATCCGGATCTGACTGTTCCTCTTACTGGTTCTATAGCCTACTCATTGCCCATGATCATGACCTTGACCCCGACCTTCATGCGTAACTTGCAATTACAGCAACTCCCACCCCTTTTAAAATAAAACTTGCAAAATGCAAATAAAATAGCTACCGTTGTCATCAAGAGGGAAATATATGGAAACGGTCAGGGAAAAACTGCAGATATTTGTGCGGCGCTTCGGGCTACTGAACGCCTCCTGCTGTGATGAGTGCTGCGGAGAGCAGGTCTCCATGGTGCAAAGCCATATCCTGTACGAAGTGCGCCGACTGGGTAATCCATCCATGCAGAGGGTGGCGGAGGAACTGGGGGTTGATATCACTACCTTCAGTCGCCAGGTAAAGGCGCTGGAGGGACGAGGGCTTGTCGTGCGCCAGGTATCGGCTGACGACAGACGGGTGAACCTGCTGGGTTTGACCGAAGAGGGACTGCAGGTGCTGGAGCAGATTGACCGCTATATGTCGGAACGGCTGGAGCTGATCTTTGCGAATATGACCGCCTTCGAGCGTGAGACGGTTGTCAGGTCGCTTGCGTTGTTGAACGAGGCGCTGACCCAGTTGGGGTGCTGTGGCCCGCGCTCCGAGAATAAAATTGTATGTTGCAAGTAAAAATGGTTGGAGAGTAGCCATGAAGATCAAAGAAGTCAGAAAAATCGCAGAAGCTGACCAGCGGTTGGTCACCTCCTTAAGTTGCACTCCTTTAGGAGACGCCCCTGACAAGCCCCCCTGTTGAGGCCCTCCCACCTCCGCCGGCGGCGGAGTAATCACGGATAAGGTGCCAGGTTTCAAGGGGTGGCTGGAAACCCCGGCCGGCCGGGTGGCACAGATAGAGTCGAAACTGAGTTTCACTGACCACCTGGGGGCCTGCAAGGCGCGCTGGGGGATTGGTCGCATGAATTACATTGTGCCGCCCGGTCTTTACGCCATCGGTCAGCCAACTCCGGACGCTCCGGTGCTGGTGACCGCCAACTACAAGATGAGCTACGACATCGTCCGCCGGGCATTGATCGGGCGCAATTGCTGGCTGCTGGTGCTGGAGACCTACGGGATCAACGTCTGGTGTGCTGCTGGCAAAGGGACCTTTGGTACCGGTGAGCTGGTACGGCGTGTCACGTCGAGCGGTCTTGCCAAGGTCGTCAGCCACCGCCGCCTGATCTTGCCGATTCTGGGGGCTCCTGGTGTATCGGCCCATGAGGTGGCCCGACGTTGCGGTTTCAGTGTCAGTTATGCCACCATTCGGGCCGCTGATCTGCCGGAATACCTGGATAACGGTCTGATTACTGCTCCAGCCATGCGGCAATTGACCTTCTCCATGTACGAACGGCTGATATTGATTCCGGTGGAGATAGTGTCGGCCATGAAATCACTGGCCGTAATGGCAGTTATCGTGTTGTCGGCTTTCGCGGTTGCTGGTGGCGCGGCTGTTGGCCTGACGGCCTTTGGCGGCTATGTCGGGGCGGTCCTGTCTGGAATAGCGGTGGGGCCGCTCTTGCTGCCATGGCTACCGGGGCGCAGCTTTGTCGTCAAGGGGGCCGAGGTGGGGCTGGTCTGGGCGGTCTGCTTCTACCTGCTGGCCGGCGGGACGACGTGGAACATCCCGATTACGCTGGCTGTCTTCCTGGCCCTGCCGGCGGTTAGCGCCTTCTACACCCTTAACTTCACCGGTTGCTCGACCTACACCTCCCGCTCCGGGGTCAAGAAAGAGATGCGCCTGGGGTTGCCAATCATGGGAGTATCGTTAGCGATCGGGGTGCTGCTGCTGGTGGCTGGCCGGTTTATATGAGCGTGAGGTTGCTATGAAAGGTTTTCGTTATTTATCGAGCGTGGTGACTCTAGAGTTGGACCAGGCGGCCTGTATCGGCTGTGGTCGCTGTCAGGAGGTCTGTCCGCACCAGGTATTCGCCGTAACCGCGAAGAAGGCCGTTATGCAAGATCGGGATGCCTGCATGGAGTGCGGCGCCTGCGCCCTGAACTGCCCGGTCAAGGCCATCAAGGTTGATGCCGGGGTCGGCTGCGCCTCGGGAATGATCCATGAATGGCTGAGGGAGCACAAACTGGAGAAATTGGCCGGAGACTGCTGCTCCTGAGGTTGTCCTGCCTCGTGTTGCTGTGGTTCGGCATGGGGAAGACGTTAGGAAAAGACGTCGGGCCGGAAAGACCGTGCTGCTGATCAGCCACCGGCCCGCCTGTCTGGCGCTGGCGGATCAGGTGGTTCGGATGTAGCTATTTTGTCGAGTTATTGCATTTCTCCAGAACCTTGGCAATAGTCTCCACCTTGTACGGTTTTCCCATTGCCGCACAGAATCCGTAGTCATGGTAGTTTGCCATGACCGGATCGTCAGAATAGCCACTGGAAACAATCAGACAGGCGTCCGGGTCAAAGGCCCGGATGCGGCTGGCAGCCTCGACACCTCCCATCCCTCCGGGGATAGTGAGGTCCATGATTACGATACAGAATGGCGTCCCGGCTTCCATGGCAGAATGATAGAAAGAAATGGCTTCGTCGCCGTTGATGCAGGTTGTCACTTTATAGCCGAGTCTCTCCAGCATCAGCGAAGTAATGTCCCTGACCATTTCTTCATCATCCATCACCAGAATGGCACCGTGCTTTCCTGAGTTTTCCTCGTTTCCACTGTGCTCTATACCCTCTGGTGCCGTTGCTGCGGGAAGATAGACGGAGAACGTTGTCCCCTCTCCAACCGTTGATTCGACAGTGATCTGGCCGCCATGCTTAGTAATGATGGTGTGTGCCGAGGCCAGACCGAGTCCTGAACCGCCGGCTTTGGTACTGAAGTACGGGTCGAAGATTTTCTTCAGGTTGGCTGCGGGTATGCCGCACCCTTCATCGGTAAAAGCAATTGTGACATAGTCACCGGCTGGCAGCCCGATACTGTTTTCTGCCGGGAGTGCAACGGTTTCTCCACGGACTGCCAGTTTACCCCCTGACGACATCGCCTGCACCGCATTGTTGACTATATTGAGAAATGCCTGGCTCAACTGGCTTTCATCCACCTCGACCATAGGGAAATTCAGCGGAAATTCCAGGCTGAATTTTATCGATGTGTCGCTTAGAGCCGTAGAGATTGCTTTTTTAACGATGCTCTGCACCGTAACCGCTTTTTTGACCGGTTGTCCGCCCTTGGCAAAAATGAGCAGCTTTTTGGCCAGCTCTGCTGCTCTCAAAGAAGCCTTTTCCGCTTTTTCGAGAGGTTTAAACGCCTCGTGCGACTCGTCAAGCACTATTTTGGCAAATGAGATGTTCCCCATGATCCCGGTGAGAATATTGTTGAAATCATGGGCAATCCCTCCGGCAAGCACGCCAAGGGATTCCAGTTTCTGCATCTTGATCAGCTCGTTTTGCAGCTTCTCACGCTCGGTGATGTCGATGCCGATCCCCGCGAAATAGGTCTTGCCATCGATCTCCAGCCGCACAGCCGTAAAGTGGAACAGGATCTTTGAGCCGTCCTTGATCTGCAGATTGCCCGTGGCCTCGGCATATCCTTCAACCAGACATTGTTCCACCCCTCGGGTGATAGCTGCGATGTCCTCTTCACTCCCCCGGTACCAGTCGAGCAACGACATCCCTGCCAGCTCTTCAGCCGTATACCCGGTCATGGTCTCGTGCTTTTTGTTCCAGCGGACCAGTTTCCCCTGATCGTCATACAGATAGAGCAGGCCGGGAATGGTATCGAAAATGGCGTTGGTCAGCAGCTGCTCACGTTGCAACGCCTCTTCAACTCGCTTCTGTTCCGTAATGTCGCGGTTGATGCCGATCATTCGAACTGCCTTGCCTGCGGCATTGCGGACCACAATTCCATCAGCCTTTATCTGCACGACCGTACCATCCGGGTGGATCACCCTGAAAACGGTGTCGAATGCCTTTTTGCCGTCCAGTGCGTCCTGGCACTCTGCGACAGCCCGGTCTTTATCATCGGGATGCAGCCCGTTCATCCATGAGTCAACTGATGCGGTAAATGAGTCCTGGCTGATCCCGTAGAGTTCGAACATCCTGGTGTCCCAGAGCATGAAGTCTTCTTCAGGGTTCCAGTCCCAGACTCCAAGCTGCCCGGAGGCTGTAGCCAGCTGCAGGCGCAGCATGGCATCTTGCAGATATTGTTCTGCCTGCTCGCGCCGTGCGATGTCATCGGTTAACCTCTCCGCCATAGCGTCAAATGCGCGTCCCAACTCACCCAGTTCGCCCCCCTCAACCCGATTTGTGATTCGGGCAGAGAAATCCCCGCTGGCTATCTGGTGGAACGATGAACGAAGAACTGCCACCTTGTTAGTAATGGAGCGCCTGGCGATGAATACCGCCAGCAGGAATGCCGATGCGACAAAGGGGAGGAGCAGTGAGACATTGAGCAGCAGATCTCTGTTTGAAGCAGCGCGGACCTTTTGAGCTGAAATGGTAGCCCGGATATACATGAACGGTGAAGTCTCACCCTTAAGCCACAACTTGCGGGAGGTGAAAATCCGCTGGTCTCCGTCGCTCCTGGTAAACGTGGCAGTAAACCGGTCACCACCCTCCTGCATCATCCGGAACTGTTCTTGCGGCAACGGTTCTCCGACTTTCAAGCCTGCATCGCTACCGCTGCTGATAATGATCCCGTTGCGGTCAACAAGACGATAATTAGTATTGGCCGGTAATTGGAAGTGGTACAGAGTGGAACGCATGACCTCAAGGTTATAGCTCAGGATGATGGCGCCAGCGAACTCTCCCTTTTTGCTGGCCAGGGGATGGGCCAGGGAAATGGTGGGCGTCTGCAGCAGCTTGTGTGTCACAACCTCACCGGAGGAAAACCGCATGGTTGCCCGGGCATTCCTGAAATAGCGGCGATCGGCAACAGATATGCCTGTCATTCCCGGCAGGGACGATGCCCAGATAACGCCGGTTTCATCGGCAATCAGAATGCTCTTGTACTGTGCATTCCTTTGCTGTGTCTTGGTGAGAATGGCATCAATTTTTCCTTTGTTGCGGGTATGGACATCGGGGAGATCGGCGAGCAGGCTGGCCAGCAATTGCCCTTCGGTGATGATGTTTTCCTGCCGGGCCGCAAGATTGTCGGCAAGTTTCTGGGTTTCAACCATTGCGGCACGGTAGTTCTCGTTGCGATCCTTAACTCCAGAATAAACGATGATGCCCAATGCCGGCAACGTCAGCAACACGGCCAGCGCCAGCAACTGCATGCGGATCGGCAACATAGTGAAGCGAGACATAAGGCTTCTCCCGTACGCTCATTACCGGCAGGTTCATGGAAGAATAAATACAGTGAATTAGCTAAAGCTAATTTTACCACATAAGCTTCACCATAGAATCAGTATATCTAAAATTTAAAAAAACTCTGCGGAATTGGTTTTTGCGTTGATCAGCGGGGAGCTTGCTTGCGAGCCGCTAGCGCTGCATGCCGAGACGGCGCATTTTTTCCACTAGGGTGGTGCGGTTCAGGTTGAGGAGGGCGGCAGCCTGGGCCTTGACCCCATTGGAAAGGGTCAGCGCCTCGTCGATCATCTTCATCTCGATCCGGCTGACGGTCTTGGTCAGGTCGATGCCTGAAATCGGAACGCGAATGCTGTATTCGTCCGGTTCCTTGAAGGCGCCGCTGATGTTGGGCGGGAGATCGTCCATGGTTATATGGTTCAGCTCGGTGAGCGCAACGACACGCTCTATGACGTTTTCCAGCTCTCGGACATTGCCCGGCCAGTGGTATCCTTCAAGCGATTCCAGCGATTCCCGGCCGAGGTTCATCAGCGGGCGGTTCATCTCCTGGCAGTATTTTGCCAGAAAATGCCGGGCAAGGGGAAGGATGTCCTGAATCCGCTCCCTGAGCGGTGGCAGGATTATCGGAATTACGTTGAGTCGCCAATAGAGATCTTCCCGGAACCTTCCCTGCCGCACCTCTTCCTCAAGCTGGTTGTTGGTCGCGGATATGACCCTGACATCGAGCTTGATGGTACGGTGAGAGCCGACCCGCTCGACCTCGTGCTCCTGGAGCACCCGGAGCAGCTTGGTCTGCAGTTGCAGCGGCATGGTGCCGATTTCGTCGAGGAAGATGGTGCCGCCGTTGGCTGCCTCGAACTTCCCCACCTTGTCTTTGTTGGCGCCGGTAAACGCCCCGCGGACATAGCCGAACAGCTCGCTTTCCAGCAGGTTTTCCGGGATGGCGCCGCAATGGACGGCAACGAACGGCATGGTCTTTCTTGGGCTGTTGAAGTGGATCGCCTTGGCCACCACTTCCTTGCCGGTGCCGGACTCTCCCATGATCAGCACGGTGGAATCGGTTTTGACCACCCGCTTCAGGAGGTTGAACACCTGCTGCATCGCCGGGGAGTTGCCGATGATGTTGGAAAACTCGTACTTGTCCCGCAGCTGTTTCTTCAGGTAGACGTTTTCGTTGACCAGGTGATGTTTCTCAATCGCCTTGGCGAGGACGATCTTCAACTCCTCGAAATTCACCGGCTTAGTGATGTAGTCGAAAGCCCCTTCTTTCATCGCCTGCACCGCTGTTTCGGCAGAGGCAAAGCCGGTAATCAGGATGACTTCCATGGTGGAGGAGATCCGCTTGACCTCCTTGAGGATATCGATGCCGTTGGAGTCAGGGAGGAACAGGTCGGTGATGACGATGTTGAACTGCTCGGAAGCAAGGCATTGCAACGCCTCATGGCCGGTGCCGGCCCCCTTGACTACAAAACCGCTCTTCTTGAGCAACAGGGACAGTGGCTCGCGGCTGTATTCGTCATCATCGACAAGCAGGATTTTGATCTGATCTTTCACGGGGTGCAAGATATCATGTTCGACAAATATTGACAATACTCTGCAATGCTCTGCATGGAATCTGTGGCATGACGACGGAAATCGTGATAAATAATGCAGGCAGTTACCGACGATTGGGAGGCCGCAAAAAATGACAGGGACCGGTTGGCTGTCCGGCATATTCTGGCAACGCCTGAAGCGGAACCGCTTCGCCATGACCGGCGGTGCCGTGGTGCTGCTGCTGTTTATCCTGTCGCTGCTTGCCCCGTGGCTGACCCCCTATCATCCGGATGCGATCGATGCCTACCGGGTGCTGATGCCACCGTCACTCGATCATTGGCTCGGCACCGATGAACTGGGGCGGGATGTTCTCACCCGGCTGCTGTTCGGGGCGCGTATCTCGCTCAAGGTGGGTTTCGTAGCTGTCGGCATCGCTGTGGCCGTCGGCACTGCTATCGGCCTGGTTGCCGGGTATTACGGTGGCTGGCTGGACAGCCTGCTGATGCGGCTGGTGGACATCATGCTCTGTTTTCCCACGTTTTTCCTGATCCTGGCAGTGATTGCCATGCTGGAGCCTTCCATCTGGTACATCATGATCGTCATCGGCCTGACCGGCTGGATGGGAGTGGCGCGCCTGGTTCGGGCCGAGGTGCTGTCGCTCCGGGAGCGGGAGTTTGTCATGGCTGCCAGGGGGCTCGGCGCATCAGACCTGCGGATCATCGTGCGCCATATCCTGCCCAATGCCCTGTCGCCGGTGCTGGTTTCGGCTACGCTCGGCGTGGCCGGCGCGATCCTCACCGAATCGGCGCTCTCTTTTCTCGGCATCGGCGTCCAGCCCCCCACACCGAGTTGGGGGAACATCTTGACGTCCGGCAAGGACTACATCGAGTTTGCCTGGTGGCTGTCGCTCTTTCCAGGCCTGGCGATCCTGGTGACGGTGCTTTCTTATAACCTGATTGGGGAGGGGATACGGGATGCCCTCGATCCCCGCCTCAATAGATGATGGCTTCGCTAAAAGTCCATCTGCTGCGTTACGCTCAGTCTTCGTCGCTGCGACGTAGCCTCTGGCTACGACTCACTCCTTAGCCTTCGCAAGCCTTGCAGCTGGAGCTTTTTGCTGTGCCAATGAATTGATATCCTCGACAGCCTTGATCTCGCACAAAAATCACGTTTCACAATAAATAATCTTTCTGGGAGAACCTTTCTGATGCAGATAGAAAAATCAGCTTTCGATATAACTTCGCTGGACGATGAGATCCGGGTGGATGGCCTCTGCAAGGGGCTGCTGATGGCTTTTTACGAGTCGTTGCTGGCTGAGGGGCTTGATCAGGGGGCTGCCACCAAGCTGGCCAACGGGGCTGACCACTTTGTTCGCGATTTCGTGATTGGCGTAAAGATGCTCAACCTGTTCGACGAGCAACCCGACCTGGTCCGACAGTTTGCCGGGAACTGGTACATCGTCAACACCCTTGAGCCGAGCGTAGATTATCTGGCCTCTTCCCTGCCGGGAGTTGCCCGCTTTTATCGTTATCTGGCCGACAACGGCCTGATCTCAGCCGGCTTCAGCCAAATGGTCGGCCAGGAGTGCGGGGAGCTGCCCTACTACGCCTCACGCATCGCTTCGTTCTGGGAAATAACCGACAATTACCCGGAGTGGGACCAGGAATGCTCTCTACAGAACTACTGAGCCCGGGCAAAGGGCTGCACCGGGCCATGACAGCGGTCCGGCTCGCAGTTCCCGGACTGTCCGGCAGCGCAGATAAAGACTGCTGTTGGTTATCACCTTATAATCTTAAGTAAATTCCCCTTTGTCGAAAAAAACTTCTAAAGTTCTCCTCCCTTTTGCTGATAGATAAAACTCATGGATAGAGCTTCTTGCGCCTCTCACCGCTTGCAAAGCGGTTTTGTTAAGGTATACCTATTAAATATTCCATAGTCACAGAGGAGATTATCAATGAAAAAACTCGTTCTGCTATTGGCGATTGCCATGGTTGCCGCTACCTCGGCCCAGGCTGAAACCATCAAAATCGGCGGTTCCGGGAGCATGATCCCGTTGTTGACCCAGATCGGCAAGGCCTATGTGAAGAAGTACCCCCAGGACAGCGTCGAGGTGAACCAGAAATCGCTCGGCCAGCCTGGCGGTATCGCGGCCCTTAATGCCGGGGCGGTCGATATTGCCATGTCGGCCATGGAAATTACCCCTGAACAGAAGAAGCTCGGTGTGCAGCCGATTGAGATCGCCCAGGTTGCCGGGGTGATCGGCGTGAGCGGCAATGTCACGGTCAAGGAGCTGACCAGTCAGCAGTTGTGCGATATCTATGGCGGCAAGATCAAGAACTGGAAGCAGGTGGGGGGCGCTGATGCGCCGATAGCCGCCTTTACCAGGCCGGAAAGCGATTCGACCAAACAGATGTTCCGAAAGGGTGCTGCCTGCATGGCCAACCTGAAAGAGGCGCCGGAGATCATGAACCTGGCCAAGACTGCGGATATGCACAACGCCCTGGAGACCAAGCCGAATGCCATCGGTCCGGTCGATGCCATAGGGTTGGCAATGGCCAAGGGGAAGTTCAAGGCGATAAAGATCGACGGCAAGAGCTTCGAAGGTTTGGCTTCCGGCAAGTGGCCGTTTGTGCTGCACAACAACCTGGTGCTCGGTAAGAACAAGGGTGAGGCGGTCAAGCGCTTCCTCGGCTTTATCAAGTCTCCTGAAGGCCAGGCGATCATCAAGGGTGACAAGGCGCTGCCTATCCCATTCTCCTTTTAGGCCGCAACCGGAGCTGTTTTGACTAAAACCGATTCACAGCCGAAAACCTATTCAAGGAGCCTTACCAGGAGGTTTATCCTGAGGCTCCTCATTATTCTCCTGCTGGGGCAGTGCCTGGCCTTGGGCTGGTCGCTCTATACCAACGAGCAGATCCAGAAGAACGACATCAGGGAAAAGATCTCCCTGAGCGGGAAACAGTTGGCTTCCCTGGCGGTCGTCTCGCGCACCTCCTTTGATTTTACCTATCTCGGCCAGCTGATTGACGAGCTGATCAAGGATGAGGATATCCTGCGTATCACCTATGTCGACAAGGGCTTGACCATTATCGACCGCAAAGGGGGGAAGTCTGCCGCCAATGTCATGAAACTTGAGATCCCGGTAATGGATGCGGCGGAAAAAGTCGGGGCAATCGCCTTCGAGTATACCGATTACCGGGTCGTTAAAAACGTCTTCAAGCAGGCCGCGACCTCCATTGCCTTTATGGCGCTGCTGTTCGTGGTGCTGGCTCTGTTCATCTACTATTTCTTCAACAGGGACATCGGCTCAAAGGTGATTGCCATAAGCGGCACCATCGAGCAGATGACCCAGGGCGATCTGACCTGCCGCTCCAGCGAAGTGAGCGATGATGAATTCGGCGCCATTTCCGGCGGTCTGGATTTCCTTGTCAAGTGGCTGGCATCGACCATCGATCGCTACAAGTCGATCTCGATCAGCGTTGCCGATGCCACCGAACTGCTCAACAAGACCTTCAAAGACCTGATCAACGGCGTGAACCGGCAGCAGCTCTCCACGGAAAACGCCATGGTATCGGTGCAGAATGCCATCGATTCCTTGGAAAAAGTCATTGAATCGACCGATAACCTCCTGGAGCTGTCGGATGAGAGCACCCAGGCCTTGAACGGCATTCTGACAACCTCCCAGGGGATTGCCAACAAGATGGAGCGTCTCAGCAGAAATATCCACAGCTCCTATGATTCGGTGCTGACCATAACCCGGACCTCCCAGGACGTGGCGTCGTCCGCAGGCCGGGCCAACAGCTCCATGGCGTTTGCCGATCAGGCAGTCTCCAATATCAACACCTCGGTGACCAAGATCAGCGGCTTTGTCCGGGAGACCACCGAGCTGTCGAAACAGACTAACGCCATCATCGCCGAGCGTGGCATCAAGTCGGTCCAGGATGCCTATGACAGCATGCAGCGGATCGAGCAGTATGTGGCCTCGCTGACCTCGACCATGACCAATCTAGGCACCCGTTCCAAGGACATTGCCAAGGTACTCGATGTCATCAAAGAGGTCACGGAGCAGACCAAGCTGCTGTCGCTCAATGCCCAGATCCTCTCGGGTCAGGCCGGCGAGCATGGCAAACCTTTTGCCGTGGTTGCGTCCGAGATGAAATCCCTGTCGGACAAGACTGCGATTTCCACTAAAGAGATCGAAGCGATCGTTTCGATGATTCAGGGCGAGATCTCCGTGGCCGTCAAATCCACGCAAGAGACCACCAAGATGGTTGTCGACGGCAAGGCGGTTGCGGCCCGGGCCGGAGATGCACTCCAGTCCATCCAGGAATCGTCCGGCCGCTCTTCGGAAATGGTTACCAGCCTGGAAAAAGTCGCTTCTGAGCAGAACCAGAGCCTGGAGCAGATTATTGCCGCCTTTGGCGAGATCCGCAAACTGATCAGCGACGTGAACCACGCCACCAAGGAAGAGGAGCAGGGGATGACTGCGCTGCTCGAAGGGTTCGGCGCCATCAGGAACGCCATGGATGTGACCAGGAGCGCTTCCGAGGAGCAGACCCGCTCCATTCAGATGATCACCGAGAACCTCTCCCTAGCCAATGACAAGACCAGGGCCATCTCGGCATCGGCCAACGAGCAGAGCCAGGTCAGTCATGAGCTGATCAAGTCAATGAAGCGGATCATTCAGATCGGCGCGGAGACTGTCCACGGGGTCCGGGACGTCTCGGCCCGCATCGTTGCCATGAGCAGCGAAGTCGAGGCGCTCAAGCGCGAGATCAAAAGTTTCAAGACCGACAGCTCTGCATAGATTCCCGTCAATCCTCCCTTCATCGCCATATTTGGCAAAGACATTGCACAATTCCCTCAGACGCTGCAGTTATAACGGCTTGAGCGGCTGCACTATGGGCCTGCTCCGTGCTGTATGCCCGTCCATGAAGCGGTTGCGGCTGATCCAGCCGTGGCTGGTTGCCATGTCGGGATTTTGACTGGCAGGTGGCGGGAAGTCGTATATTTGAAGGGGGAACCGATGCGTATCACTTTATTATTACTCTCGGTCATGTTCTTAATCACGGGTTGCGCATCACAGCTCCCGATACCGGCAAACCATCCGATATCCTCCCAGAAAAAGGCCAGGGCCGCCCATCACTGGGATGTGCTGGCCGATGATATCTCCCTGCAGACGCAGATTGCCGCTTATGGCAAGGAGAGCGTCATCAAGGACAAGCCGGTCTATGTCCGGGAACCTCGGGAGGCCACGCCGTTCAACAAGGCGTTCCGCAATTTCCTGATAACCAGGTTGGTCAACCGCGGCATCGCCGTCAATGACCACCCGGTGAGCGGCACCATCGAGATCAATTACGATACCCAGCTGGTCAGGCATTCCAGCAACCGCTACACCCATATTCCCGGCAGCGTCACGGCTCTTACTTCCGGGCTGTGGGTCATACACGGCATGGTCGAGTCCGGCGTTGACGCCCTGCCTGGGGCGCTCGGCGTTTCAGCCCTCGTTGACTGGGGGCTTGGCCATTATGCCGGCAATGCCACCCACACCGAGCTGATCGTCACCACCTCGATTGTCACCGACAACCAGTACCGGCTCAGGAAAAGCTCGATTTACTACATTGAGGAAGAGGATTCGGATCTCTTTGTCGAGGCGTTGGAGCGGCCTTTAAAGCGGATGGAGGTAGTCGGTCGATGAAATGCGAACCCGGAAAAAGTCCATCTGCTGCGTTACGCTCACCTTTCGTCGCTGCGACGTACCGTCCCGGTTCGACTCACTCAAGATTCGCAAGCCTTGCATTTGGAGCTTTTTGCGGATTCGCTCGGCTGACGGTATTGCTGGTGCTAGTGCTCACGACCCTTCCGGGCTGTGCCTATCTCCGCGGGTGCCAGTCTGAGAGCTGCTGCTCCGACGAAGGTGATTGCCTGATGTCAGCCAGTTATCAGGCCGTGGACCAGATGCTGGCCGAGATTCCGGCGTCACGCCGTCTCCCCAAGGAACGGGCAGTGCTGGTGGCAACCCTGGTCGATATCGACACCCTGTCTGGTTCTCGCTTGGGCAGGACCCTGTCCGAGCATCTTTCGACCCGGCTCACCAAGAACGGCTACAAGGTGGTCGAGATGAAGCTGCGCGACTCTATCTTTGTCAAGCAGTCCGAGGGTGAGCTGATGCTGTCGCGCGAGGTCCGGGAGATCGGGCGCAATCACGAGGCCCAGGCCCTGCTGGTCGGCACCTACTCTGAGTCCCGCGGCAGGGTCTATGTCACCATCAGGCTGGTGGGCGCTGCCGACGGCACCGTTATCTCGGCCCACGATTACCTGTTGCCCATCGACGCCAATGTTCGGGCATTGTTGTGGGGCAATGGCAAGTAGTTCAAGAAACCGAGCAGAGCTGCTGACTTATTGTGAAATGTGGCTACCTTTCAAGGAGGGATTACGTGACTAAGAGATCTATGTTGGCAGTGGCCTTGATGGCTTCGGTGCTGGCCGTTGGAAGCGCGTCGGCGGCAGACCAGACCTATGTTGCCGCAAGAGGCGGCATCTTTCTTCCCAACGGCCGGGACGGGGGTGATTTCAAGGGGTTCAAGTATTTCGACACCGGTTACAGCTTTGATGTAGCTGCCGGCTACCGTCCGGTGCCGTACGCGGCAGTTGAGGTCGGCACCGGCCTTTACACCGCTTCCGGCAAGATCACTCAGCCGGGGTTCAGTATCGATCGGACCGCCTATGGCGTCCCGATCACCCTGACCGCCAAGGGGATCATCGAGTTCGACAAGCTGATCCTCTCCGGTGGCGGCGGCATCGGCCTCTACCAGGGGTTCATCGACAACAAGATCTCTTTCCCGAGTACCCCGGTTGATGAATCCAACCATGGAACGGCGGTCGGCTATCAGGCGGTGTTTGACGCCGATTTCAAGCTCAACGAAAAATGGGCGGTTGGCGCCAACTTCAAATGGTTTTCGGCGCGGCCCGAGATCGAGCTGACCACAGTGTCTCAGGATGGCAGCCGCCTGGTACGCAACTCAAAGGATAAATGGGAGATTGGCGGGACCACAGTCAACATCGGGGTCAAGTATTCATTCTGATTGACCTGCTAAAGGAACCATGCTCAAGGGGGCTTGCAAGCGCAAGCCCCCTTTTTTATTGCCTTGACTAGCTTAGAAAGCTGCGTTCACGCTCCAGTCAACGGTTGCTGTTGTCTGCGAATCCTTGGCGGCAAACGGGATCAGGGCGTTTTCGATGTTGTTCTGGTAGATATGTTTCACAATGATACTTGTAGGAGAGGGGTCAAAGCCCGGATTGGTCTTGATCCGGATGGTGGCCAGGTTAACGTTGGGGCTCAGGCCGGTGACAGCATTGGAAATCACCACGTTGAGCGCCTTTTTCACGGCAACGGTATCGTCAACCAGCTGGGCATCCCAGATGGTGGTTGTGCTGTCGGCCAGGACCGTTATCACGCTGCTGTTGGGTACGCCGCCGACGTTGTCCACGGTCAGGTTGTTATCGAGCAGCAGGGCGAACTGGACGACATTGGCAATGGTATCGGCTGTCAGGGTGTTCTGGGTGGCCTTGACGGTAACGATGGTCGTATAAAAGCCGATCTGCGGAAACAGTGGAATCGATTGGGCCATCGCGTAATTGTAGCCGGTGTTGTTGTTCGGATTGCTATCGAGAAATGCCGCAACTGCATTGAGCAGGGCGGTGATGTTGGCGCCGGAGATCCGGTTCGGCGGCACAGAGAGATTGGCGCTGTAGGTATTCAGGAGCGCGGCCACCTGGGCCGGAGTCGGCGCCAGGGTGGAGATCCCTGTCAGCACCATGGTATAGCGCTTCTGGGCTGTGGTTGCCCCAAACAGGGCGACTGCGCTCGGCGCTACCGGCTGGGTGGCCTGGATATCAAAGGTGAAGATATCGGAAACCAGGGTGTTGGCCGCCTCTACCGTTGCCTGCGACAATGCCGGCGGGGAAAGGGTGCTCCTGGAGTAGGCATTGAGCACTGCCAGTTCGGTGAGCGGTGTTATGGCCACATTCAAAGTGCCGCTGGGGCCGCCCAGGTAGAGCACTGCCCGCAGCGGCGCAGTATCGCTGATCGTTCGCTGGGTATTGGTTGATTCGTCGATGTAGGTGCCGGAGGCCTCAAGCAGCACGATGCCGCTGGTCCCTTCCATGTTCAGGGTATAGCTGCCGCTGGTGCTCAACGGCGCGGATTTGTACAGCGTTCCCTTGGTGGCCCCGGAAACGAAATACGACTTGACCACGCCGCTGGTAAAACCGCCTTTGGCCACGGTGCCGCTGATGATGGTGCTGGTGGGGGTGTTGGAGACGCCGGTGGCGCTGCCGCCTCCGCCGCAGCCGTTCAGGGCCGTAACCAATCCAACCGCCAGCAGCAAACGTACAATCCTTGTTGTTATAAACGTAGTCATTATCTGATTCCTCACCAGTTGTGCTTTCCTATGCTTTTTCCGAGAATAACCATTACGTCGCGCCCTTCAATGATCCCGTCCGGATCCGGGCCTTGGCTGCCAAGGGGCGCCACGTCTCCGTGACGCAGCGCCGCGGCGGAGACCGTGGTGCGCCCGACTGCCACGCGCAGCGCCAGCAGGGCATCGGCAATATCCACCCGGCCGTCCATGTTGATATCGCCATCCGGATCGGTGCTGAATGTCCAGATGCGCCCGGCAGCCAGCGCATTGCCGGCAGTGTCGCGGACGCCGACTGTAACGGTGACCGTGTAATCGCTTGCGTACGATAGATTGGCCGACGGTTCGAAGGTCGCCACCGTATTGGCCGTATTCAGTGAAATTCTACCGGCTATTGCTGTACTGCCGTTTACCAGCGAGAAGGTCGGGTCGGAAACGGTCGCCGGGTTCACAGGCTTGTCAAAGGTCACGGTGATTGCCGGATTAGAGATGCTGACCCTGGTTGCGCCGTTGACCGGGGTCACTGCGGTGATGATCGGTGCCACCAGGTCGATGAACCAAGTGTATGACTGTGGAGCAGCCTCTTGGTTGCCGGCAAGATCGGTGGCCTGCACCGCAAAGGTATGGAAGCCGGTGGCCTGGCCACTATAGCTCTTCGGGCTGGTGCAGGGTGTTGCGACACCGTCCAGGGTGCAGCTGAAGGTGGAGGTATGATCGGCAGAGAAGGAAAAGGCTGGCGCTGCCGAATTTGACGGGTTTACCGGTCTGCTGGAGATAGTGGTGATCGGCGCGACATTATCGAGGGTTACGGTCGCCAAGCCTTGAATACCCTGCTGGTTGCCGGCATTGTCGGTGGCGAGGGAGCGGATGGTGTAGCTGCCGTCAGGCAGGACACCGCTGCTGTAGGTCCAGGTCTTGCTGATGGTGTTGAACAGGGCTGGCCCTGTCGAGACGGTTTGGTTGCTGCTGTTGGTGATGGTGACGGCTATCCCGGCAACCCCGGAAAGGTTGTCATCGGCAGTGCCGGTGGCGTTGATAGTGGTTCCCTTGAGGTAGGGGTTGGCTGGCTGATCGACTGCCGAGGTCGGCGCAGTGACATCTACGGTGACTGAGCGGCTGTTGCTGCTGTCGCTTGCGGAAATGTTAGCGACGCTGTCGAGCGTTCTCGCCAGGATGGTGTAGCTGCCGTCACCGTTATTCGGTGGAGTCCAGTTGTAGCTCCAGCTGGTGGTGCCGACGGCATCAACCCAGGTCGGCGAGCCGGGCGGGGTTGCCGACGGGTACACCGCTACCTGGACCTTTTGCAGTGGCAGGCCACCGCCTGCGGCAGCGGCGCTTCCGGATATCACCTTGACGCTTGAGCTGCCGATGATGGCGTTGTCGGCCGGGTAGGTGATGGCAACAGTCGGCAGCGGGTTGGCAACAACTACGTTGGCGCTGGCTGCGGTCTGCTGGGTATTGCCGGCATTATCGACGGCCCGTGCTTGCATGGTGTAGGAACCGTTGATCGGCAGGGTCCAGAGATAGCTCCAGGTGGACCATGGGAGCGCCGGCCCTACCGCGGTGTCAGTGGCCGGAAACCAGGTGGTGCCGTTGAATGATACCTCTACCCGGCTGACACCGGAAGCGACCACCGACACCGGATCGCTGGCAGTGCCGGTAAAGGTGTGGCTGCTGCCGCTGATTTGGGCCGGAGGGGCGTCAATGTTCGAGGTCGGCTTGGTCACATCGATGCGCCAGGTGTAGCTGACTGGGGCCAGTTCCTGATTGCCGGCCGGGTCGGTGGCCTGGACTGTGAAGGTATGGTCGCCTTCGGTCAGGGTCGAGCGGTCGTAAGGCGAGGTGCATGGTGCCGGGCCGACGCCGTCGAAGGTGCAAATGTAGGTGCAGCCCGCTTCGTTGGCGGCAAAGACGAAATGAGCATCGCTGGAATTGATGTTTAACGCGGGCTTGGCGGAAATGGCGGTAATCGGCGGGGTAGTGTCCACGGTCCAGGTGTACGAAGCCGGTGTGGCATCGACATTGCCGGGTAGCGGCAGGGCGCCGTCGGCAGCGCGGACCGAGAAGGTATGGGCACCGTCGGTCAGGCCGTTATAGGTTTTGGGGGTGGTACAGGCAGCATAGGCGCCGCTGTCCAGCTTGCACTCAAAAAGAGCCCCGCCCAGGGGGGCGCCGTACTTGGTGGCCGAAAAGGCGAAGGTGGCGCTGTTTTGATTGGATAGTACCGCCGGTGACGAAGCAATCGCGGTATCCGGCGCGGTATTGGTCAGGGTAACGGTAACGCTGGCAAGGGCGGTCTGGACATAATCCTTGTTATCGGTGCCCCGGGCCAGAATGGTGTAGCTGCCGTCTCCGGTCACCGGCGGTGTAGTCCAGACATATTCCCAGGTTGCCAGGGTCGGCTTGGGTGATGCGGCCAGCCAGGTGGTGCCGCCATTCAGGGATACCTCGACCCTCTTCAGGCCGGTAGCGCTATTGTCCTGGGCGGTGCCGGTAATGGTGAACGGGTTCCTGATGGTTGCCCCGTTTGCCGGCGCGGTAAACGCCGCCACCGGCGGCACGCCGCCGGCCCAGCTGATCACCAGGTCCTTGGTGGTCGGGATCTCGGTGTCGTTGGATGAGAACTGCAAGGTTGCAGAATTGACCGTCGGGATGCCGGGGGTGAACTTGAACAGCAGGGTGCAGGAGCCGCCGGGAATTATGGTCGGCGTGGTGCTGTTGCAGGGGGAACTGCCGCCGACGGATATGCCGTTGCCGGCAGGGGTGAAGGTGGTAGCGTCGGCTGCGGTCAGGTTTGCGGTGATGCCAGAGACGGTCAGATCCAGGGTGCCGCTGTTGCCTACCGTTATCTCCTGGCTTGATGGCGGGCCGACGGTATTGGCGTTGCCGAAGCTGTGCGGAGTGGCCGGGGCAATGGTGATGGTCGGGCTGGTAATGAGCGAGGAAACGCCTCCTGTGGCGGTTCCGGCGTAGATGCGGGTCGGGGTGGCCGAGTCGATTGCCAACGACCGGACCACCAGGCTGTTGAGGCTGTTGTTGATGGCGCTCCAGTTGGCCCCCTGGTTGGTGGAGAGGAATACGCCGTTGCCGTTGGTGCCGGTGCAGAGGTAGTTGGGATTTGCCGGGTTTGTTGCCAGGGCAATGGTGTCCAGAGAGCCGATGCCGTTGTTGATTGCGGTCCACTGCGTTCCTCCCGGAACCGCAATTGAGTGGACCCCGGCTGCTGTTGCCGCGTACAGTGTCGAAGCGGTCAAGGAGAGCGCGGTTATCCGGTTGCTGTTCAGGCCGTTGTTGCTGGCAGCGACCAGGCTCCAGGCGCCGCCGCCGTTGCTGCTTTTGAAGACCCCGCCACCATCGGTGCCGGCATAGAGGGTGGTATTGGCCGCATCGATAAGCAGGGAGGTCACGTTCTGGTCGGGCAGTGCCGTGGTTGCTGCCCAATTGGCCCCATTGTTCACGCTTTTAAACACCCCGCCGCCGTAACTGCCGCTATAGATAGTGGCTGCCGGGGTAACGGAGCTGTCGATGGCGATAGCGCGGATATCACCGGTTGTTGGTTGCACGGTGGCCGCGGTCCAGGAGGTTCCGCCGTTGATGCTCCGGTAAATGCCGTTTGTTGTACCGGCATAGACACGGGCAGAGGCATTCTTGTCAATGGCGACGGCCTGGATGAAGCTGTTGGCCAGGCCGCTGTTGCTTGCCGACCAGGTTGCCGCCTGGTCAGGGGTGATATAAATCCCGCCGCCGCTGGTGCCAGCAAAGATTTTTGACTGGTTGTCCGGGCTGATGACGGTTGCTTTCACCTCAACAGCGGTAATGCCGGAGTTGATGGCATTCCAGGTGGCGCCGCTGTCGGTGGAGAGGTAGACCCCACCACCGGTTCCGGCGTAGATGCTGGCGGCTGAGGCCATTGCCAGCGAAGTTGTAAAGGCGTTGTCCGGTGCGGTAGTGGCCGGAGGATCCCATTGCCCCCCGCCATTAAGGGAAATGTAGATCCCGGCGGAGGTGGCGGCAAAAAGGGTGCTGGCATTGGTATGGTCGATGGTCAGGGACAGTATCGCCGCCCCGGCCGGGAGTCCGGTATTCACGGTAGCCCAGGTGGTGCCGGCATTGCTGCTTTTGAACACGCCACCGCTGGCAGTGCCGGCATAGATGGTATTGTCGGGAAGCGAGACGAACTCGGGTGAGATCGCTAACGCCGTCACCTGCAGGTCGGTCAGGTTGGTGTTAACTGCGGTCCAGGTGGCGCCGTCATCGCTGGTCTTGAACACGCCACCGCCGGCGGTGCCGGCAAAGGCGATGGTGTCACTGGCAAAGCCTGGCGACATGGCAACACTGGTTACATGCAGGTTGGTCAGGCCGCTGTTCACCTGGTTCCAGCCACCGCCGCCGTTGACGCTGCGGTAGACCCCGCCGGCGCTGGTGCCGGCGTAGATGGTGCCGGCCTTGATGGTAATGGCATTGACTGTGTCGCTGGCAAGTCCGGTGGCTGCCCAGGAAGTGCCACCGTTTGCGGTCTTGAATACGCCGTTCCCAGCGGTGCCGGCGTAGAGCGTGGAGCTGGAGAGCGGGTCAACGGCGAGCGCCGTGACGATCTTGTTGGTCAGCCCGGAGTTGACAGCGCTCCAGGTGCCGGAACCGGCAACAGTCTTGTAAACGCCGCTGCCGTTGGCGCCGGCGTAGATCGTCGGAGTTGCCGTCGGTGCGATTGCCAGCGATCTGATGTATGCGCCGGGCGGTCCAGAGCTGCTCCAGATGTTAGCTGCGGCGTTAGCTGATTGGATACCCTGAAAAGTTGGCGAAAACAGGAGCAGGGCGAGTATGATACGCTTCAAACTGTTGCTGTATAAGGCATTGCGCATAATGATGACAATAAACCCTTGCCTGATGGGAATTTAGGAATAAAGCCCCTTGGGCTCAGGGTAAATCAGCAATTTCCATGCCCTCTGCGTTGAACAGCATTTTAAACTGCCCGCGTCAGTCAAGCGGCGATGAATAAGGTTTTAGAGGCTGAGAGGCTGTTCGAGGAGCGGGTGATTTGGTGTTGTGGCTCGGCGGGAAGTCAATTAGTTGACAGAGAGGTGCCAATAAAGCTGAAAACGGCAGTTGCGCTGGCCGCAACTGCCGCAAACTGATCAAAGCTGCTGTTTGAGCTCCGCAATAAGCCCCCCTAGCATGTCATACCCCTTCTGCCAGAAACCGGGGTCATTGATGTCGATCCCGGCCAGGGCAGCGGTATCAGCTGGCGAGCGGGAGCCGCCACTTCTGAGCACGCTATCGAACGCCGGGACAAAGGAAGGGCCGGTTTCCTGGTAACGGGCGTAGAGAGAAAGGACCAGCAATTCGGCAAAGGTGTAGGCATAGCAGTAAAAGCGGGTATGGATGAAGTGGGAGATGTAGCTCCAGCCCCAGCGGTACGCTTCGATCATTTCCACGCTATCGCCGAACAGCTTAGCGTTCTCCTCCCACCAGATCGTGCAGAGTCGGTCAGAGGAGAGCAGCCCGTCTTTGCGCTCCAGGTGCAGCCGCTGTTCGAAGCGGGTCAGGACCACTTGGCGGAAGGTGGTGGCAATAATGTCCTCGATGGTGGCGCAGAGCAGCGAGATCTTTACCTCCCGGTCCGTCTCTTGGGCCAGCATCCGGCTGGTCAGCAGCATCTCGCCGAATACCGATGCGGTTTCGGCCAGCGGCAGCGGCGCATGGTAGTTGACCATGGTCTGCTCCTGCGAGCGGAGGTAATGCAGCCCATGGCCGGATTCGTGGGCCAAGGTAGCCACGTCCCGCAGGTTACCGGTGAAGTTGAGCAGCAGATATGGCGGCAGTTTGGGAGTTAATCCCATGCAGAAGGCGCCGCCTGATTTGCCCTGCCTTGGCTCGACATCGATGCGGCGCTCTGTGAAAAAACCTTCTATCAGCGGCGCATAATCCGGGTTGAAGCTGCTATAGGAATCGAGCACCAGCTGTTTTGCCTGGTCGAAACTGTAGGTCTTGTGGCACTCGCCAACCGGGGCATAGACGTCGGTGTTTTTCAGCCGCTTCATCCCCAGGAGCTTGGCCTTGATCCGGAAATACTCCTGGGCCAGCGGGAAGTTGGCCTCGGTCACGCTCATCAGGTGCTCTACCGCTTCCATGGAGAGTTCGTTACCCAGGTTGGTCGGCTGCATCGGGTCGCTGTAACTGCGGAGCTGCATCTCCTGGCTGTGATCCAGCGCCACGGTGTTGAACACGGTGGAGAGCACGATTCCCTGCTCGGCATGGCCATTAAGGAACACGGTCAGCGCCCGCTCCCGGACCGCTGCCTCGGGATGGTGGAGCAGCGAGATCAGTTCTTCGCCGGTAAAGTCGCGCTCTTCGCCGTCCAGCTCCATCCGGTAGCTGAGAGAGGCGGTCAGTTCGTCGAACAGCTTGGCAAAGGCCTGGATGCCGGTCAGGTTCTTCTGGGTAAGGAGCTGTTCTTCCTTTTCCGGCAGGGCATGCGGCTGGAAGCGACGGATGGCGCCGAGGTGGTGGCGATAGTTTGCCAGCCGCTCGTCAGCGGCGAGCGGGGCGAAATCCGCTTCCGGTATGGCCATCAGCTCCAGATCGAAAAACATGACCTCGCAGGAGAGGCTGTTGCCGAACTCCATGCCTCGCTGCATCAGCGCTTTGTTGCTGTCGGCCTCACTGTCGGAAGCGAACAGGAGATGTCCGTACAATTGCGGCAGCACAGCGGTCTCCTGGAGCTGCTCATAGCTTGTCAATGCTTCCAGCAGCCCGGCCGCATCGAGTGTTGCCACTTTGCCCTGGTAGCGCTCGCGAAAAGCTTGGGCTTCAGTGGTGGCTTTGCGGAAGTCGCGGTCGAGTTGCGGTGAATCAGGAGATGAATAGAGTCGAGTGGTGTCCCAGCGCAACATGTCGGTCATTTTTATGGTCTCCTGTGGAATGGGTCGTACCAAGGTTAGACGAGTAATCTTCATGCGTCAAGGCCAGGCTTGCAACTCGGCAATAATCTACTGTGTTGCTTTTACGTGAATATTTGTTAATTTTTGTAGTGCGGCACCACTACTGGGAATAAGCTAAATGAGACAGACAATCCTGCTGATAGTAATCATGGCGATCACCTCCCAGTTTCTGGCGGCCTTTCTCGCCATCCGGCTGATAAGGGTGAGCGGGGCTTATGCCGCCTGGATCTTCCTGGCTACCGGTTTTGTGGTGCAGGGGGTCAGGAGGGCCGTTACCCTTAAGCAACTACTCAGCGGCCAGCAGCAAGGAGACCTGACGTTGGAGGTTCTCGGCCTGCTGATTTCGCTGCTGATGCTTTGCGGCGTATGGAAGTTCGGTCCTTTGTTTGCCAGCATCCGGAGAGCGCACACGGAACTGCTGGATCGGCAGCAAGAACTGGCCGGACTCAACAGGGATCTTGAGGATGAGGTTGCCGAGCGGCTGATGCTTGAGGAGTCGATGCGCTCGATCAACGAAGAACTTGATCAACGGGTGGCGCTGCGGACCAGTGAGCTGAACCGGCTAAACAATGAGCTTGAATCGTTCTGCTATTCCATATCGCATGAGCTGCGGGCGCCGCTTGCCAGGCTTCAGGGGTACAGCAGCCTGTTGACGGAAACTGCGGAAACCGCAGACCGCGAGCAGCTCAGACATGTTGCCTCTCGGATCGGCATTGCCAGCGCGCGGCTGCGCAACGTTATCGACAGCCTGTTGCTGATGACCCGACTCAGCAGGGCCGAGGTCAAGACTGAGCCGGTCAAGCTGTCCGAACTGGCGGCGGAGATCATGGAGGAGCAGCTTGCCGCGCAGCCCGGGAGGATTGTCGATGTTCGCATCGTTCCCGGTCTCACAGTGCAGGGTGACCGGCGCATGCTCACCATCTGTCTGCGCAACCTGCTCGGCAACGCCCTCAAGTACAGCTCGCGGGTTGCCCGGGCCGAAATCGAATTCGGCATCCTGGATTCATCAGACCAGCCTGTTTTTTTTATCAGGGACAACGGCGCCGGGTTCAATATGGCTTATGCCGACAAGCTCTTTGAGCCTTTTTGCCGGCTGCATTCCGAGGAAGAGTTCGAGGGGAGCGGCATGGGGCTGCCGATCGTGCAGCGCATCGTCGAGCGCCATGGCGGCAAGATCTGGGCCGAAGCAGCCGAGGGGAAAGGGGCCATCTTCTATTTTACGCTGGGATGAAGGAGGAAGGGCTGCGCCCCGGTTTGGTGAACAGGGGCGCAGCCGGATCAGGCAGTTCTATCTGACGTGGTCTTCCGGGTAGGCGCCGATGGAATGGACCGTCAGGTCCGAACCCCGGTATTCATCCTCCTCATGGAGCCGGATACCGACGGTCTTCTTGAGGAGCGCATAGGTGATGAAGCCGGTTACCAGGGCGAAGACGATGGCGGAAAGCGTGCCGAGCAGCTGGGATATCAAGCTTACTCCCCCTGCGCCACCGAGCTGTGGCTGACCGAAAATCCCGGCCGCGATGCCGCCCCAACTGCCGATGATGCCGTGCAGCGGCCAGACACCTAACACATCGTCGATCTTCAGTTTTTCCTGCTCGATGGTAAAGCCGTAGACAAAGATAAAAGCAGCGATCAGGCCTACGGCGAACGATGCCAGCGGGTGCATGATGTCGCTGCCAGCGCAGACCGCAATCAATCCGGCCAGGGCGCCGTTGTGGACGAAACCGGGGTCGTTTTTGCCAGCCCAGATCGCTCCCAACACCCCGCCGACCATGGCGAGCAGCGAATTGACCGCCACCAGACCGGATACCTTCTCCAGATTGCCGGCACTCATCACGTTGAAACCGAACCACCCCACCGCTAGGATCCAGGAGCCGAGTGCCAGAAACGGAATGTTGCTGATCGGGATCGGATGCGACTTGCCGCGCATGTAACGACCCATACGCGGGCCGAGCAGCAGCACTGCCGGCAGTGCCAGCCAACCGCCGATGGAATGGACCACCACTGAACCGGCATAATCATGGAACTCTGCGCCGCCGATGCTCTTGAACAGCCCCTGCAGTGCCGAATTGTTCTGGCCCCAGATCAGTGATTCAAAGAGCGGGTAGGCCAGCCCGGCAAAGATTCCCCCGGCAAACACCTGCGGCCAGAACTTGGCCCGCTCGGCAATGCCGCCGGAGATGATAGCCGGGATGCAGGCCGCGAAGCAGAGGAGAAAGAAGTAATGGACCAGGTCGTAACCCTGGTTGCCGCCGAGGATAGCCGGCACCGGCTTCAAGAACGAGATGCCGTAAGCGATGGGAAAACCGACAACAAAATAGGCGACTGTCGAAACCGACCAGTCGGTGAGGATCTTGACAAAGGCATTGACCTGGTTTTTCTTCCGGACCGTGCCCACTTCAAGAAAGGCGAAACCGGCGTGCATGGCAAAGACCATGACTGCGCCGAGCATGAGAAAGAGAACGTCGGCACTATGCTTGATTGCTGTAGTCGCTGACACTGCGTCCATATTCCTACCCCCGTTGGCAGATATGACGCCACATCTTCGTGGCGCCGTCAACCTCTCAGCAACCTCTTTGCCAAAGTTGTAACAGGTTGTAATTATTGGAAATTAAATTCTATTTAAAGCCCGAATTGTATAATTAACCGCCGCGCTGCCTAAAAAATAGGCTAAAAGTCTGCCACCGCCTTTTCCGGTGGAATTCCTGTTGCCTCTCTGCTAGAGTGCGCTGGTAAGTCAATATCTCCAGACGGGTCGTTAGCGGACCCCTCTGAAATGAAAGGATGCACTGAGCATGCAAAAGGCAAAACAGGGGGATAAGGTTAAGGTTCACTATACCGGCAGGCTGGATGATGGCGAGGTTTTTGATTCTTCGGAATGTCACGATGATGACTGCGGCTGCGAAACCGGGCCTCTGGAGTTTACCATAGGCGAAGGGAATGTTATTCCGGGGTTTGAGGCCGCTGTGGTCGGGATGTCCCTTGGTGAGAGCAAGGAAGTCAAGATTCCGATGGACGAGGCGTATGGCCCGTATCAGGACGAGCTTGTCGGTGTTGTCGAGCGGAGCAGGTTACCCGAGGGGATGGTTCCGGAAATCGGCGGCCAGTTGGAAGTTACCGGCCAGGATGGCGAGGTCTTCCCGGTTTTGATCAAGGAAGTGACTGAAACAGACGTGACTCTCGACGCCAACCACCCGCTGGCAGGGCGTGATCTGACCTTTGATATCAAGCTGATAGAAATCAATTAATTGAACATTTATATCTGTTTTCGGAGGTGATTTCATGGGTGAAGCTGTAATCGGCGTCATTGGCGGCAGCGGCCTCTACGAGATGGAGGGGTTGGAGAAGGTTGAGCGGATCAGGATCGACACCCCGTTCGGCGAGCCGTCCGACGAGTATATAACCGGAGTGCTCAACGGCGTGAAGATGGTGTTTCTGCCGCGCCACGGCAGGGGCCACCGGCTGCTCCCGTCTGAGGTTAACTACCGGGCCAATATCTATGGGATGAAAAAGCTGGGGGTGGAGCAGATCATCTCTGTCTCTGCAGTCGGCAGTCTCAAGGAGGCGATCGAGCCCGGCCATATCGTCATTCCGGACCAGTTTATCGACCGCACCAAGGGGATCAGGAAAGACACTTTTTTCGGTGACGGCATCGTGGCGCATACCGGGTTTGCCGACCCGGTCTGCCACACTCTTTCCGAAACCCTCTATAAGGCGGCACAACAGGCAGGGGCAACGGTACACAAGGGTGGGGCCTATATCTGCATGGAGGGGCCGGCCTTCTCGACCCGGGCCGAATCGTTCATGTACCTGGGGCTCGGCGCTGCCGTGATCGGTATGACCAACCTTACCGAGGCCAAGCTGGCCCGCGAGGCAGAGATCTGTTACGGAATCATCGCCCTGTCCACCGATTACGACTGCTGGCACGATTCGCACGACGATGTGACGGTGGAGGCGATCATCAAGATCATCCATCAGAACGTGGCCATGGCCAAGAATATTATTCGCAACGCCGTGGGTCAGGTGACTATGGAGCGGAGCTGCCCGTGCGCTACTGCCATGCAGTATGCCGTGATCACCGACCGGAAGGTCATTCCGGAAAGCACCAAGCAGAAGCTTGCGCCAATAGTTGGGAAATATTTATAGATACAGGAGAACTGATTCATGGGGATTGTTGTTGTCGGCACCGTTGCCTTTGATACCGTGGAAACCCCGTTCGGCAGGGGTGAGAATGTGTTGGGTGGCTCTGCCACCTATTTTTCTACGTCCGCCAGTTTTTTCACCGATGTTTCCCTGGTTGCGGTCGTTGGGGAGGATTTCCCCGACGAGCATGTGCAGTTTCTCAAGTCTCGCGAGATCAATACCGATGGCCTGCAGCGGATTCCGGGCAAGACTTTCCACTGGAGCGGCAAATACGGTTATGACCTGAACGAGGCCCAGACTCTCGATACCCAGCTGAACGTGCTGATGGAGTTCAAGCCGGAGCTGCCGGAGACGTACCGCGATGCCGACTACCTGTTTCTGGCCAATATCGACCCGGACCTGCAGATGGAGGTTCTTGAGCAGGTGAGAAAACCGAAGGTGGTTGCCTGCGACACCATGAATTTCTGGATCTCCTCAAAGCCGGAGGCTTTGAAAAAGGTGCTGCAGAAGGTCGATATCGTGGTGATCAACGAGGGCGAAGCGCGGCAGTTTACCGGTGAGGCCAACCTGGTAAAGGCGGCGCGGCAGATCATCGCCCTCGGTTGCAAGCGGCTGGTGGTGAAGCGGGGCGAGTACGGGGTGCTGATGTTCACCCCTGATTCGGTATTTGCCGCTCCGGCCTATCCGCTGGAAGAGGTCTTTGATCCAACCGGCGCCGGTGATACTTTTGCCGGGGGATTCATGGGGTATCTGGCCAGTACCGGCAACATGACGGAAGAGGGGATTCGCCAGGCGATCGTCTTTGGTTCGGTCATGGCGTCGTTCAATGTCGAGGATTTCAGCCTGGACCGGATGAAACGTCTTGATTACCGCGAGATTGAGGCCCGCTATCGGAGTTTCAAGTCACTGACCCATTTCCAGGACCTTCCCGAAGGTTTGTAAGCGCATCTTGACCGGTGGCCGTTTGACAAACTCCCCGTTGTCTGGTAATTTTTGCCGGTAACGGGTTGTCAAGCGGCTTGTACCGGCTCTTGGGAGCGATGTCTGCAGATGGAGGATGTGTGCGTACTGTCTTGCTGTTTCTGCTTATTGCCATGTGCTGTTCAGCCTGCTCTCTGAGTGAGGCGAACCGGAAGAAGGCGGCCTATCATTTTCAGATGGGTGAGTCGTATCTTCGCGAGCAGAACATTACCTCGGCCCTGGTGGAGTTTACCGAGGCCGAGAAATACATCCCCGACGATCCCGAGCTGCTTAATTTCCTGGGACTGGTCTACTTTCGCAAGGGTAAGTATGAGATAGCCGAGCAGAAGTATCTCAAGGCGATCGAGCTAAAACCGACATTTTCCGAAGCGCGCAATTACCTGGCGGTCAATTACATGGAAATGCAGCGCTGGGACGACGCCGTTCTGCAGCTGAAAGCGGTTACCGATGACCTCTTTTATCAGGGGCAGGACTCTGCCGGGATCAATCTCGGTCTGGCCTATCTCGGTAAAGGGGATACGGAAAAGGCGCTTCAGGTGATGAAGGGTTCGGTAGCGGCCTATCCCCGGAACCCTCAGGCGAGAGTGACGCTGGGACGGGTGTATTTTGCGCTCAACAAGCTTGATCTTGCCATCGAGGAGTTCCGGCGGGCGGTCGAGCTTGCCAGAGAGTACGTCAATGCCCATTATTACCTGGGTCTTACCCTGATGAAAGCCAAGGAAAACAGCGCGGCAATCAACGAATTCAAAGAGGTAGTGCGTTTGGCTCCGGACAATGAGCTGGGCCGGCAAGCGCGTGAATATCTCGATCTGCTCAGGTGAGGTAAGAAGTGCCCGAAGCGACCAGGCAAACTGCAGACAGTTCAGGTCTTGGGCAATGGCTTTCCCAGGGCCGGGAGGCTAAAGGGGTTTCCCTTGAGACGGCGGCCGAAGTTACCAGGATCAGCAAGGGTTATATCGATGCCCTGGAGAGGGAGGATTTCAGCAGGCTTCCCGCTCCGGCATACTGCAAGGGTTTTCTGAGGCTTTATGCCGGATATCTCGGACTTTCTGCCGATGCGGCTGTTGCCCGTTATGATGCTATGGTTTCGGGTAGCGCGGTTGCCGACAAACAGGCAGTTGACGAACCTCCACCCCGCGAATCGACAAAGAACAACCGCAGGTGGCTGATGCCGTTGGTCCTGCTTTCCGTGGTGCTTCTGGTATCGATCTTTGTCGATACCAACCAGCGGCCACCGGTGAATCGCCCGGCTCCACAGCCGGATAAGGCGCAAGCAGTTCGTGCCGTCCCTGTGCAGCCCCAGCTTTCCAGTTCTGGGGCTACTGCCGCACCTTCGCCGATGGTCCCTGCTCCTCAGCCAGAGTCTCCCGTAACTGCGGCACCTGTTGTTCCGGGCGGAGAGCCGCCGCAGGAGGGCTTGATCCTGAAGCTGAAAGTGAACCAGGACAGCTGGCTCAACGTGGATATTGACGGTCGTTTTTCCAAACAGTATGAGCTAAAGGCCGGAGATCTGATTGAATGGAAGGCCGATAGCCTGATCACGCTCGATATCGGTAACTCCGGCGGTGTTGAGGGCGAGTTGAACGGCAAGTCGCTTCCCCCTTTCGGGGCGTCGGGCAAAAAGACGCATGTGGTGCTAAGGCCCGAAGGCGCGTCGATTCAGTAGATGCCGATCCACTGAGACTCTGTAGCCACAATCTGTCAATTGGTTGCGCGCTGCCGGCAATGCTGGAGACCGATGAAAACCACGGATAGATTACTATCGGATGAAACCAACCTGCTGCGGAGGAAGTAACTGACCCGGCTTGACACTCGCAAGACCCGTGCTAGACTTGAAAAACTATGATTCAGTATAGCAGGGAGCATATTGTGTCGAAACTTTCAAAACGTATCCTTGTCGTGGATGATGAAGAGAATGCGCGTTATGGTCTCTCAAAACTACTCTCAAACGAAGGTTTTACCGTAGACAGCGTTTCCAACGGTTTCGAGGCCCTCAATTTCCTGCGGCAACAGGAGGTGAACCTGATCGTAACCGACATCAACATGCCGGAGATGAACGGCATAACCTTCCTCAAGGAGCTGAACAAGAACTTTCCCAACAGCAATGTCATAATGATCACCGCCTATGGCGGGGTTGAGTCATACATCGAGGCCATGAACCTGGGGGCCTTTGAGTACATCAACAAGCCGGTAAAGATTGAGGAACTAAAATCAATCCTTAAAAAAATCTTTAAGGAGACCAGCCACTGATTGGCGGTACGGAGTCGATATGAAAAACATTGATAAAATACTGCTGGCAATCGATTTTTCCGACAGTTCGCAACATGCCTGCGAATATGCGTTGACGCTGGCATCGCAATTCAACTCGAAACTGCTCATTCTTCATGTTATTAATGAACCGGTTGATTTGCGCGGTTTCTATGTCCCGCATATCTCCTTTGATCGCCTGGAACAGGAGATTGAAGAAGGCGCCAGGAAGATGATGGACCAGTTTGTCCCCAAGGCCATGGGGTCTTTTACCAATTTCGAGACCTGCATCGTTTCTGGTATTCCGTACGATGAGATCCTTAAGAAAGCTGATGATGAGAATACGAGCATGATTATCTTGGGCACCCACGGTCGCACCGGTATCGATCATCTGCTCTTTGGCAGCACTGCCGAGCGGGTGGTTCGTACTGCAAAGTGCCCGGTGCTTACGGTTCGCATGAGTTGAAGAAGCATACTGCAAATATCTGAAAGGCTTAGGGGCAGCTGATGCTGCCCCTTTCTTCGTTTCGGCCGTCCATGAAGACCAAAGTTTCTCCAAAAAATCAAAACATCCTGATCATCGATGACGAGAAGGTCATCCTTGACCTGACTTCGATCATCCTGAGGAACCGTGGTTATACGGTTTTTACTGCAGGTGATGCTGCCGACGGCTTCGATATCATCGAGAACAGCCATCCGGAACTGGTGCTGCTCGATTACATGATGCCGGGGATTGACGGCCTTACTGCCCTCAAGATCATCAGGGAGCGGTATCCCGACACCTATGTCATCATGTTCACCGGCAAGGGGAGTGAGGAGATCGCCGTTGAGCTGATGAAGGCAGGCGCTTACGACTATATCCTCAAGCCGTTCAACAATCAGGACCTGGCCGACCGGATCGAGCATGTTCTCCGCATCCGCGAGGTGGAGATCAGCAACAAGGCGCTGATGAAGGAACGGGAGCGGCTGCTGGGAGAGATCGAACTCTGGAACCGGCAGCTGGAGATCAGGGTCCAGGAGAAGACCGAGGCGCTGCAAAAGGTGCAGGCGGAAAACGTCCAGGCCGAGAAGCTCGCTTCCCTCGGCTATCTCTCGGCCGGGGTTGCCCATGAGATCAGGAATCCCCTAAATTCAATCACGCTGTTTGTTCAGCTGATCAAAACCGGGGTCGATGATCCGGAGCTGTGCGGATATATCGACAAGATCCTCAAGGAGGTTGACCGGATCGACACCATTGTCCGGAAACTGCTCGACGCCTCGAAACGTCCGCGTTTCGAGCTGAAGGAGGTCATGATCGACCAGTTGATCGATCAGACTCTGGAGGCTTTTCGCCCCCAGATCGACCAGAACCGGATCGTGGTCGAGCGCGATTTTCGCAATATTCCGCCGGCAATACAGGCAGATCCTACGGAGCTTGAGCAGATCTTCATCAACCTCTTTCTCAATTCCATTCACGAAATGCCAAAGGATGGCCGGCTGAAGATCCAGCTCGAACACGATGGCAAAGAGATCGTGATCAGGGTCAGCGATACCGGCGGCGGCATCCCCAAGGAAAACCTTGCCAATATCTTTGATCCGTTCTTTACTACCAAAAACAAGGGGAGCGGTCTGGGGCTGTCGGTGGTGCTCAGGATCGTCAAGACCTATGGTGGCAAGATCGGCGTAGAGAAAAGCGACAAAACCGGAACCACATTTTGCATTGTACTTCCTCTCCAGGCGGCAGCATGAGATCGGAGGTTTTAGCCATGAGTGATTGGCCCCGCGCAAAAGTGCTTTTGATCGATGACGACCCGATATTTCTCCGTAACCTCGGCTACAGTTTCGAGGATATGGGGTTTGAGGTGGTAACCGCTTCTGACGGAGTCCAGGGGTTGAAGGCCTATCTCGATCATCGCCCCGCTGTGGTCATTACCGACCTGATCATGCCTCGCATGGGCGGAGTCAGCACCTGCATGGAGATCGCCCGGCGCGGCCTTGATCCCCAGCCGATCATTATTCTCATGACCTCGATGTTTCATGGTGCTCCCCACGAACACGACATCCCGGAAATGGGCGCCAAGGTCCACATCCCGAAATCCACCCCGCCACTCGATGTGGTCATCATCGTGGAACAGCTTCTGGAGCGGTCCCACTCTTCTGATTCCCGATCCTGACCTCGATGCCGTGCCTGCTTCGTAATCTCCTAGTCCCGCTCGGAACTGATGAATCCCGGATAACATCGCTTATTGCCACGCGTCTCGGCATATCCTCCGGGGAAATCCTCGACTGGGGACTGCTGCGGAAAGGGATTGATGCGCGCCGCAAGGGGCGAATCACATTTGTGTTGACCGTGCGCTTGACCGTTGCCGATGAAGAGGCGCTACTCCGTCGTCATGCCGCTGACAGCGATTTCTCCATTATCCCGGAGGATGCCGCGCCGGAGTTTCGGCAGATTTCGTCAAGCGAGCGGATTGTGATCGTCGGTACCGGCCCGGCGGGGCTGTTTGCCGCCCTCCGTCTGGCTGATCACGGCCTTAGCGCAACGCTGCTCGAACGGGGCAAGCCGGTTAGCGAGCGGTTGCAGGATGTCCAGGCGTTTTGGGGCAAGGGGCAGCTTGATCCGGAGAGCAATGTCCAGTTCGGAGAGGGGGGGGCCGGCACCTTTTCCGACGGCAAGCTGACCACCCGGGTTCGCGACGCCAATATCGATTATGTGCTGCAACGGCTGGTGGCGTTTGGTGCGCCCTCAGAGATCAAGTACCTGGCAAAGCCGCATATCGGCACTGACCGGCTGCGGAGCGTGGTCAGCAATGTCAGGGGCTTCCTGGAGAGTGCCGGGTGTCTGGTGCGCTTCGGGGCATGCATGACCGACCTGGTTATTTCCGGCGGGCAGCTGCGCAGCGTAGTTATTAATGGCAGCGATGAGCTCTCCTGCGACGCCCTCGTTCTTGCTCCGGGTAACAGCGCTCGCGATACCTACCAGATGCTTGAGCGGCAGGGGGTGCTGCTGGAGGCCAAACCGTTTGCCGTGGGGTTACGCGTGGAGCATCCGCAAGAGCTGATCAACAGGATCCAGTACGGACTCCCTTCCCACCCGCAACTGCCGCCGGCAGACTATGCCCTTGCCTTTAACGACCCAGCTACCGGGCGGTCTGCCTATTCTTTCTGCATGTGTCCCGGGGGGGTGGTGGTTGCCGGGGCCTCCGAGACCGGCGGTGTGGTGACCAACGGCATGAGCAATCATCTGCGCAATTCCCCTTGGGCCAACAGCGCCCTGGTGGTAACGGTCAACAAGGGGGACTTCCCCGGAGAATCGCCTCTTAGCGGGATGCTGTTTCAGCGGGAGCTTGAACGGAAGGCCTTTGCCGTCGGTGGTGGTTATCTGGCGCCGGCCCAGAACCTCATGGCCTTTATAGGGAAGGCTTCCGGAGGTTCTGCCCGCAGCAGTTACCGCCCCGGAGTAGTCGAAGCCGATCTTGCAGCCATGCTTCCCGGCTATGTGACCGATACCCTGAAAAATGGCATCCATAGCTTTGAACGGAGGATGCGCGGTTTCATGACCTCTGATGCAACCCTGGTCGGGGTGGAGACCCGCACCTCGGCGCCGGTGAGGATTGTCAGGGGGCCGGATCAGCAGTCAGTGGCACTCAAAGGTCTTTATCCTGCCGGGGAAGGGGCTGGTTACGCCGGCGGCATCATGAGTGCCGCCCTGGACGGAATCCGGGTGGCGGATGCGATTATCGCGCGGCTTGCAATCTGATTACAAAGTTTGAGTTTGCACCGGAGCTGTGATATTAAACCTGTGAAAATCGACAGGTTGTATCGTGCCTAAAAGGAGTTCGAGTGAGCAAGCTTTTTGTTTCCGCCATAAAGGACCGTGATCCGGTCGATTCGGTGTTCCTGGTCAAGGACAAGATCGCTGCGATGGCTAAGAACGGCAAACCGTACATGACCCTGCGGCTTATGGACAAGAGCGGAGAGGTCGAAGCCAGGGTCTGGGACAATGTGGATCAGCTCGGCGCCATGTTCGACAAGGACGATTTTATTGCCGTTCGCGGCAAGGCAACGGTCTATCTCGGCAAGATGCAGCTGGTTGTCGCCGAATTGAAACGGGTTCCGGAAAACGCGGTCGAACTTGCCGATTTCCTCCCCACGACAGCCCGGGACATTGCCGAGATGGAAGCGGAGCTTGCGGCAGTGGTGGCAACGCTCGCTGATCGTTACCTGAGCCAGCTGATGAAGGCGTTTCTGGCTGACAGCGATTTCATGTCCGGATACCGGGTTGCTCCGGCAGCCAAAGGGATGCACCATGTCTATCTCGGCGGCCTCCTCGAACATTCCCTGGCTGTTGCCAAGCTGGTTGACACCATTACCCCGCTGTACGCTCCGCTCAACCGCGATCTGCTGATTGTCGGCGCTTTGCTGCACGACATCGGCAAAGTCAGGGAGATGGTCTATCTCCGCTCGTTTGATTATACCGATGAAGGGAAGCTGATCGGCCATATCACCATCGGTGTGGAGATGATCCAGGAAAAGATCATCGCCATTCCGGGGTTCCCGCCTGAGACGGCGATCCTCCTCAAGCATATGATGCTTTCGCATCATGGCCAGTATGAATATGGCTCGCCGAAGCGCCCCAAGACCATTGAGGCGACGATCCTCAATTATCTCGACGATCTTGACGCCAAGATCAATGGCATCAGGACTCACATCGGCAAGGAGCCGGAGAGCCAGTCACGGTGGAGTTCCTACCACAAGCTGTATGACCGGTATTTTTACAAGGATTCGCCCGATAATGGCCAGGAAGCCCTGGCTGTTGCTCCAGAACCTGAGCCGGAGCCGGTCCGGAATACGCCGCCGGCTGTTGATCGAGAAAAGAAAGGGTTTCACAATAATCCTTTCACCAAATTGAATAACGAAAATCTGGATCTTTTTTGATGGCCGCTGCCTGCGGATGGTAATATGAAAAATACTGCTCTATGGCTGTGCTTGCTGATTGCCGCACTGTTGTCAATATCGTGCAGCAGAGGGGACAGTGCTCGAAAGATGACGGAGGGGAAAAGAATGCCTGATTTGCTGGAAACGCTGATTGTCGGTTCTCTGGGGGTCAACTGCCTGATCATTGATTGCGGCAACGGCGAGGGGGTTGTGGTCGATCCCGGGGCCGAGCCGGGGAGGGTCATTGCTGCCGTCAATCGGAGCAAACTCAAGATCACTCATATTATCAACACCCATGGTCATTTTGACCATGTTGGCGGTAACAAGGCGTTGCTGGAAGCGACCGGGGCAAAGCTGATGATTCATGCAGCTGATGAAGCACAGCTGGTGCGGGCTGCCGAGGTTTCAACCATGTACGGCCTGATGGCGGAAAATTCCCCGATGCCGGACATGCACCTTGAAGACGGCATGGTTGTGACTGTCGGCACTACTGCCATAAAGGTGATCCACACCCCCGGTCACACCCCTGGTGGCTGCTCCCTTTATTTTGCCGACCGGAACCTGGTTCTCACCGGCGACACCCTTTTTGCCGATTCAGTCGGACGTACTGATCTTCCCGGGGGATCGCACGATACGTTGATTGCATCGATTAAAAACAAACTTTTTGCTCTTCCCGATGATACTGTGGTGATTCCCGGTCATGGACCCTCGACCACCATCGGCAAAGAAAAGAGAGAAAACGAGTGGCTACGTTAGGCGGCCTCGCAAAATGGATCGGGGTAAGCATATGCTGAAAGGTAAAATAGTAATCCTCGGGGTGACCGGCGGTATTGCCGCCTACAAGGCGGTTGAGCTGCTGCGCCTGCTGACCAAGGCCGGCGCCGTGGTGCATGTCATCATGACCAAAGCGGCCACCGAGTTTGTGGCACCGCTTACCTTTCAGACCCTTTCCGGCAATCCGGTCCATCTGGAGCTGTTCAACCTGATTTCCGAGCAGGAGATCGGCCACATCTCTCTGGCTGATCGGGCTGATCTGTTTCTGGTGGCTCCGGCAACGGCAAATTTCATCGGCAAGGTTGCCAATGGCATCGCCGATGACCTGCTCACCACAACGATCATGGCGACCAAGGCCCCGGTGCTGATTGCGCCGGCCATGAACTGCAATATGTTTGATAACCCGATCTACCAGGAAAACGAACAGAAACTGCGCAGCAGCGGCTACCGGTTTGTTGATCCGGTTACCGGTCAGCTCGCCTGCGGCTGGGAAGGCAAAGGGAAGATGCAGGAGCCTGTCGTAATTTGCGAGGCGGCAATAGCTCTCCTCGCCAGGCAGGACCTGGCCGGGGAAACCGTGCTGGTGACGGCCGGTCCCACCAGGGAAGAGATCGACCCGGTGCGTTTTGTCAGCAACCACTCTTCCGGTAAGATGGGATATGCCATTGCCCGCGCAGCAAGGCGCAGAGGGGCAAAGGTAATTCTGGTCAGCGGTCCGGTATGCCTTGAGTCGCCTTACGGCGTGGAAACGGTGCGGGTAAAAACGGCAGTTGAAATGCGCGATGCCGTTATGTCGCGGGTAGCCGAGGCCGGCATCGTGGTCAAGTCTGCGGCAGTGGCGGATTACCGGCCGGTAAAGCGAGCCGGATCGAAAATAAAGAAATCGGACGGGGCGCTCTCAATCGAACTGGAAAAGAATCCCGATATCCTGGCAGAGATCGGCCAATCGAAACAAGGGGCGATCGTGGTGGGGTTTGCTGCTGAGACTGACGATTTGCTGGCCAATGCCGGGAAAAAGCTGGAAAAGAAGAATCTGGATATGATTGTTGCCAACGATATCGGTGAGCCGGGGGCAGGGTTTGATCTGGATACCAATATTGTGCGGATTCTTTATCGGGATGGGAGAGTCGAGGAGCCGGGGATAATGTCCAAGGATAATCTGGCTGACTTCATCATCGATCGAATCCTGCTTTTGAAGAGCCGGAGCAGTGATTGATGGTCGTCAGCATCACGCTGCCGCCAGAATCTCCCTGAGCAGGTCAGGGTCGCAGATTGCATCGCGTAGCTTGTTACCGATCTCCTCGACCTGCGAGTTGGCGTCTTCCCTGGAAATTTTACCGCTTCGGTAAAGCAGCCGCAGATTTTTTCTGATCCCCTCTGCTGCTGTGATGGCTCGTTCACCGGTGGGGTCTGCTGCCAGGTAACACGACCCTTCCATGTCGCCGAGAACATCAAGAACCGCTGTTTTGGAGAGTTCGAGGAATTCATCCCGCTCGCCTTCTTCCAGGCTGAACCGGGAAGCCTCGTTGAGCGTTCGGATCGCTTGCTGCCACTTTTCCAGACGGGTCAGCAGCATAATGGAATTAAAAATCCGCTTGTTGGTACCAAACGAGAACAGGGTGCTGGCAACGACGCTTCTGAGCAGTTCGTCGTTGTCTTCAAAATGATCCCGCGCCACGGTCTTGCCAGTTTCCCAGATCTCGCGATCAACGAAGCTGTCGAATCTCACTTCCCAGTAAGCGTGCTTCAGGGTAAGGGTGGAAAAACTGCCGATTGTCTGCAACGGGACATAGTAGTTGTGGGCGATGGTGTCTGCCGCCAGATGCGCCAGATAGCCATAAGCACAGGCCTTTTGCTGGTCGGTAGCGGCATGGCTCAGGACTTTCTGGCCGACACGCCAGCGATGGCAGTTCAGCAGGAAATGAGTGAACTTTTTCCCTACCGTGATATCAGCGGCCAGGCAGCCGTAGAGAAAATCGTTGGGATATGCGCCAATGATAGAAGCTATGGTTGACGGGAGCAGAGAAAGATTATTCAGGGCGTATGTGCCTAGCAGGAGGTGGGTTCCCCCTCCCCAGGCAAATGCCGAAGAGGGTATGGCCAGAACTGCAAGCAGCGCGAACAGGAGAGCGTGCATGTCTAATACCTTAATTCAAAATACCGCTAATGTAAAGGGAGCTGTGGCTGGTGTCGCCGAAGAGGCGGAATCGGTACTTGCTTCGGTAAAGGCATACCTTGCAGACCTCAGTGAAAGCGGAGTGGACGAACTTCCCCTCACCGTTTCTCCGCTGGTCTCTGCAGCGGAACGTGACATGTTACTTGGTCCGCCGCCTGATATCATTGACGGGATGGCGGGCGCTGAGACTCTCGACATGATCCGTCTTGATCTCGGAGATTGCCGGCGATGCCAGTTGGGGAACACCCGCACCAACCTGGTGTTCGGTGTCGGCAATCCCAATGCGCGCTTGGTTTTCGTTGGCGAGGGGCCGGGCCGGGACGAGGACCTGCAGGGAGAACCTTTCGTCGGCGAGGCTGGCAAGCTGTTGACCAAGATCATCGAGGCGATGGGGCTCACGCGAAGCGATGTTTATATCTGCAATGTTGTTAAATGCCGTCCGCCCCAGAACCGGGACCCGCTTCCTTCGGAGATCGAGGCTTGTTCGTCGTTTATGTTGCGGCAGGTCAAGGCGATCAACCCGTCGGCAATAGTCGCTCTGGGCAAGTTCGCAGCGCAGACCCTGCTTGGAGTCAAAACCCCGATTTCAAGGCTGCGGGGGGCTTTCCAGGATTATCACGGCATACCATTGATGCCGACCTTCCATCCGGCGGCCCTGCTGCGTGACCCGGCACTGAAGCGCGACGTCTGGGAGGATATGAAGCAGGTGATGAAGAAGATCGGGATGGAACTCCCTGCGCAAAAGACCGGTGCTGCTGGTGTCGAGCAACCGTGAACTATATCGCGGATCTCCATATCCATTCACCGCATTCACGGGCCACCAGCAAAGCAAGCAGCCTGGCAGGACTTGCCGGCTGGGCCGCAGTCAAGGGGATCAATGTCGTCGGCAGTGGCGACTTTACCCACCCCGCCTGGATCAATAGCCTGAAAGAAGAGCTTGAACCGGCGGAGCCCGGTTTTCTTCGGCTCAAACAAGGGCGCGTCGCGCCTGGGGCACTGCCTGACGTGGCAGCTTCCCCGGCAGACGTCCGGTTTCTCCTTTCCGCCGAGGTAAGCTGCATCTACAAACGCGCAGGCAAGGTGCGCAAGGTCCATAACCTCCTTTATGTGCCGGATGTTGCATCGGCAGAGCGGGTCAACTCCCGGCTGGCAGCAATCGGCAATGTGGTATCCGATGGTCGCCCGATTCTGGGGCTGGACTCGCGCGATCTGCTGGAGATCCTCCTGGAAGAGGCGCCGGATGGGGTCCTGGTCCCTGCCCATATCTGGACGCCGTGGTTCTCCATTTTCGGCTCAAAGTCAGGGTTCGACTCTGTAGAGGAATGTTTCGGCGACCTGGCCCATCATGTCTTTGCCCTTGAGACCGGCCTCTCTTCCGATCCGGCAATGAACCGGCTCATCTCCCGGCTCGACCGGTTTTCTCTGATCTCAAATTCCGACTGTCATTCCCCCCAGAAGCTGGGTCGCGAGGCCAATCTCTTTACTACCGGCTTTGACTACTTTTCCCTCTGGCAGGCCGTCAGAGAGAATAGCCGAAAAACCTTTGCCGCCACGATCGAGTTTTTCCCGGAAGAGGGTAAGTACCATGCCGACGGTCACCGGGAGTGCAAGGTCTGTCTGGAGCCGCACGAATCACGGCGCGCCAATGGCATCTGTCCAGTTTGCGGCAGGGGCTTGACCATCGGGGTGCAGCATCGGCTTCTGGAACTGGCGGATCGAAAGCTTCCGCTTTATGGAGATAATGCCCCGGCAGTATTCAGTCTGATACCTTTGCCGGAAATAGTTGCCGAGATCCTGGGGGTAGGGGTCGCTTCAAAAAAAGTGGCTGAGCGCTACTGCCGGATTATAGCCCGGTTCGGCTCCGAGTTCGAGCTGCTGCTCAATGCGGAACTTCCCGAAATCAGCCAGTTTTCTCCGGTGCTTGGCGAGGCGGTCGACCGGATCAGAAGCGGCAGGGTGATCAGGAAACCTGGTTATGACGGCGAATTCGGCGTTATCAAGGTCTTTGCCGAAGGTGAGCCGCTGGAGCATATGGGGGCACTTGGAGGAAAATAATCAAAGTCGCGATATAATGGAGCAATAACCCTGCAAGGGGCAGACTTTGCTGCCGGTTTTTGGTGGCAGTACCTCGAAGCTGTTGCTGAGAGTAGTCCGATTATTTTTGCCATTTCCGTCAAAAAAGGGGGTTGTCATGTCAGTGCTGCAGGAGTTCAAGGCCTTTGCCGTCAAAGGTAACGTGGTTGACCTGGCTGTCGGTGTCATTATTGGCGGGGCCTTCGGCAAAATCGTTACTTCCTTTGTCAGTGACGTAGTCATGCCCCCTTTAGGGCTGCTCATGGGGAAAGTGAATTTCTCCGATCTCTTTGTCGACCTCTCCGGCAAGGGGTTTACCACGCTGAAAGCCGCCAAGGACGCCGGTGCGCCGGTTATCAGTTACGGCTTGTTCATCAATACCATCATTGATTTTGTGATTATCGCCTTTGTTATTTTCATGGTGATCAAGCAGATCAACCGGTTCAGGAAAGAGCCGGCACCGGCACCCCCCAATACCAAGGATTGTCCTTTCTGCTGCGTGGCCATCCCGCTCGCAGCCAAACGCTGTCCGCAATGCACCTCGGCGCTGGAATAAGTGATTGGCAGTGACTTGTACCGTCAATAATTGCGAGGTTTCCGATGAATGACGACTCTCCATTGTTGCACCCGTTCCAGCATCCAATACTGATTGTTGACGACGATAATTTCATGAGAACCATCATCGAGGCGAGTCTCAAGGCTGCAGGGTATCAGGTGGTCACCGCCCGGAACGGTCATGAGGCGCTGGAGACCTTCCGGGGTGGTTATTTCCCCATTGTCATGACCGACTGGGTAATGCCGGAGATGGATGGCCTGGAACTGTGCAAGGCGATTCGTGCCGATGATTCTGGACGGTACACCTACATCATCCTGCTCACCTCGCAGGGGTCAAAGAATGACCTTATTGCCGGGCTGGACGCCGGGGCTGATGAATACCTGGTTAAACCTCCCCATCAACAGGAACTGTTGACCAGAATCAAGACCGGACGACGGATTATCGAGCTTGAGAGCAAGCTCAACGACTTTGCCCGGCAGGTTGAAAGTCTTTCGCTGGTCGATTCGCTGACTGGAGTTTTCAACCGGCGCTACATGGAAGAGCGGATTCCATCGGAGATCAAGCGGGCCTATCGCTATGGCCGTGCGCTGTCGGTGATCATGATCAGTATCGATTGCCTGGATCAGATGATTACGACTAATGGCTTTCTTGCTGGCGATCTGCTCCTCAAGAGCAGCGCCGGTTGCCTGCTCGAGTCGGTACGCAAGGAGATCGACTGGATTGCGCGTTACTCGGAAGACCGATTTGTTGCGGTACTGCCGGAGACCGATGCCCAGGGGGCCATGATTCTTGCCAAGAGGCTCAAGATCAGAATTGGCTCGCAGGTGTTGGCTAACCTTAAATCTGAGCTGAAAGTGTCCACCAGCATCGGCGTCTCAGGGTTTACCCCGACCGGAGAGAAGGAAGGGTTCAGTATGCAGATGTTGCTCACTAAGGCTGAGGACTGTCTGAGCCAATCGATTGCCGAGGGTGGCGACGCCATCAAAGGGGTCCAGATCAAATAGTTGTTTCGGGAGAATATAAAGGATGTATGAAGCAATATACGACAGGCCGGTGACTGCCGGAGAGGCGCTACCCTTTGCTCTCCCTGGCTGGATTGCCTGCGCGCCGTTTGAAGAGTACCTGGAGATGACCATTGAAGAGGCCGGCGCAGGGAGAGCCGTGCTTACCATGCCTTTCAGGGTAAAGCATGCCCAGGGGAAAGGGTTGATGCACGGTGGAGCAGTTACTTCCCTTGGCGACACGGCGGTTGCCATGGCGATCAAGAGCTTGCTGCCGGTTGATACCAATTTCGTCACTACCGAACTGTCGCTCAAATTCCATGCAGCGGTTGTCGGCGGCGGCTTAAAAGCGGTGGCAACAGCGGAACAGCTTGATGAACGGAGCTTCAAAGGGGTGGCGGAGCTGTTTGATCTCCAGGGGGTGAAGGTGGCAACCTTCACCGCCCTGTTCAAGATCCCGAGGTCAAAGGCCTAGCTCGGACGTGATGATCTCCAGGTAGGAATGGATGCTGCTGGCGCTTTCCAGGGACAGGGCATGGGCCGCTACTTCCCGGGCCGTTTCCAGCGAGACCTTCCTGATTACCTGCTTTATTACCGGGATGGCGGGTGCGGAAAGGCTGAAATCGGTAATTCCCATCCCCAGCAGCAGTACTGCTGCTATCGGGATGGAGGCCATTTCGCCGCAGATCGATACCGGTTTCTCTTCAGCGGTTGCCACGTCCACAACCCGCTTGATTGCGTGGAGAACCGCCGGGTGGAACGGGTCATAATAGCGCTTCACCTTCGGATTGTTGCGGTCGGCCGCCATGGTGTACTGGATAAGGTCGTTGGTGCCGATGCTGAAATAGTCCACTTCGTGTATCAGTATATGGGCCGTCTGCACGGCCGCCGGAAGCTCGATCATGATTCCCAGCTGCATCTCCTGGGAATAGGGAATTCCGGCACGGTGCAACTCCAGACAAACCTCGCCGATGATCTCCTTTATTTGCCTGATTTCGTCGATCCCGGAAACCATGGGAAACATCAGACTTGCCTGGCCATGTACCGATGCCATCAGGACTGCTGCCAGCTGGTCACGGAAGATGTCCTGCCGGTCCAGTGAGACCCTGATGGAGCGCCACCCCATGAACGGGTTGTCTTCCTTGGGATAGTCGAAGTAGGGGAGCCCTTTGTCTCCTCCGATGTCCAGGGTCCGGATGTTGACCGGAAAGCCGCTGAATCCTTCCAGGATTTTTTTGTAGATTTCGAACTGTTCACCCCGGTTGGGAAAGGATTTCCTTGCCATGTACGGGAATTCGGTCCGGTAGAGTCCCACCCCGGCGGCACCGTTGGCCAAGGCTACCTTGATGTCGGACAGCAAGCCGATGTTTGCCCGGAGATTCATCCGGCAGCCATCGGTTGTTATGGCCGGAAGATCGCGCATCCCTTCCAGTTCACGCTGCCGCTGGCTGTGGTCTCGCTGCAGCCTTTCGTATTCGGTTTTTATGCCGGCATCGGGGTTGATGTAGATATGGCCGGAGGTGCCGTCAATGATCACCTCATCCCTAGGGCGCACTGTTTTCAGCAGCCCTTCGATCCCCAGCACTGCCGGAATGCCGAGCGACCGGGCCATTATGGCGGCGTGGGAGTTCACGTCCCCCTTTTCGGTGATAATGCCGAGCACCTTGTCGGTGTTCAGGGTTGCCATATCCGAGGGGAGGATGTCGTCGGCGACAATGATCTTTTTGTCCCGGAGCCGGGTGCGGGACTCTTTCCCTTCAAGACAGTCGATGATCCTCCGCCCGATGTCGAGCATGTCGGCCGATCTCTGGCGCAGGTAAGGGTCTTCCATGTTGGAAAATGCCGTGACATAGTGGTCGATGACACTTTCCACTGCCGCTACCGCCCCGCAATCACTGTCGATCGCCTCGATGATCCGGGCGGTGACCCCCCGGTCTTCCATGATCATCAAGTGGGAGTGGAAGATGGCGGCGTCTTCCTTGGAAAGGGTTGCAGCGACCCGTTTTTCCATGTAAAGCGTCTGGATTTTGGCCTTTTCCAAGGCAACCAGAAAGCGCTTTTTTTCTTCTCCCCGGGAGAGGACTTTTATCGCCGTCCGTGTTCCTTTTCGTTCCCCCTGGTGATCCAAAATATAGAGCTTGCCCCAGCAGAAGCCGGGGGATGCCGAAGAGCCGGTCATGGACCGGCGTTGTTCCTTGCCGTTTTTCGCAGGCTGGCGCTCTTTACCAACCGCTTCCTGCTGTGCTCTTGCCAATTCGCGCTCAAAAAACGCCCGCTCTTCTTCCTTTGATCGCACCGAATCAAGCAGCTTGGCATTGATGACGATACTGGAGATCTGGTAGGCGATGGTGGCAATGGTGCTTATTTCGTGCTGGGTGAAGCTCCTGGCTTCTTTGGTCTGAACAACAATGACCCCGACCGGCGTTTTTCTCTCAAACAGCGGTACCCCCAGAAATGAGGTGAACTTTTCTTCGCCGGTTTCCTTGAAATACTTGTAGCGCGGATGGGCCGGCGCATTCTCGATGTTGACCACGCCGCGCTGCTCAACAACCAAGCCAGTGAGACCCTCGGAGATCTTCATGGTGATCTTGCCGATCGCGGATTTTGCAAGGCCTTTTGATGCCTGCAGAGTCAAGGTTTCCCCGTCATGCTCCAACAGGTAAATTGAGCAGACATCGCTTTTCATCCTTCTGGCAACCAGATTGACGATATTGTCGAGAGTCTCCTGGAGATCGTGGGAATGGAGGATCAGTCCGCTGATATCTTCCAGGGTGCGCAGGCCGATTGCCTCATGTTCGTGGTGCATATAAATGTCCTTGATTCATTTGTAATTAATATATTGTAACTTCTAAATGCCCAAGTTAAAGGGGGGAGGATATTTTTTTGCGCTTTTGTAGCGCTCTGGCCCTGCTTCTGATATAGTTCGGGCAATTGATTTGACGAAAAGGAGATACAATTTATGGGGGCTACTTTTGAGGAGTGCCTTGCAAAGGGGATTTCACTGGCAGAGGCTGGCGATAACTCGGGCGCTGTTACTGCATTCGGCAGATGTACCGAACTCGAGCCGGAACATGCCGAAGGCTTTTGCTATCTTGGCGAGTCTCTTGCTGCTGCCGGCAAGACCGACGAGGCTATCGTTGCCTTGCAGCGGGCCATAGCACTTGCTCCTGACGATGTTGATGCTCTTATTTCGCTGGGCGACCTGCTTTTTGAGACTGGCGACCACAAGGGGGCGATTCAGCAGTATAAGAAGGTTGTGGATATCGACCCGAAAAACGCCGATGCCTTTGTGAATATCGGGCTGGTTTACAGTAAAATGGAGCGGGTTGATGATGCGATCAAGGCCTATGAGACGGCCCTGGAGATTGAGCCGGACAATGTCTTTGCCTATAATGCAATTGGCGATGCCTGGTATGGCTTGGGGGAGAAGGAGAAGGCCATTGCCGCTTTCAGCAAGGGGATCGAGATTGACCCTGAAGATGCTGCCGCGCATTTTAATCTCGGAGAGCTTTACTACGATCTCGAAGAGCTGGAAGAGGCCGAGGATGAGTGCCTGGAGGCTGTCAGGCTCGATCCGGAGTTTACCCTGGCCTACCTTACCTTGGGCAGCCTCAGCATGGACCAGGAAAGAGTAGCTGATGCAATCAAGTATCTGGAGTTATATCTGCGTTATGAAACATCACCGCAGGCCGAGGAGATGGTTGCCGAGGTAAAAGCTGTGCTGGAAGGGCTTAAGGCAGAATCGGTTTAACAACCTTCACCGGTTTCAATTGTTGATTTTTCCGGTACAATTAGAGAACAGTTCACTGGTAAAGGAGATGGCTATGCAAGATAGAGACAAGACAGTAATGGTTGGGGCGTTGATGCTGGTAGCCGGAGGTATCATGGGGGCCGGGGTTGCACTGCTTTTTGCCCCGCAGTCTGGCAAAAAGACTCGTCAGGACATTGCCCGCTATTCACGGAAGGCCAAGCGCCGGGCGGAGGATATCGTCGATGATTTCTCGGAGAGCGTCTCAGAACTGACCGAAGCTGTCAGCGAGAAGGCATCAGAGATTCTGGACAAGGGCAAGGATGTTGCTGCAGACGCAAAACGTGAACTGCTGCGGGCGATCGAAGAGGGCCAGCACAAGCTGGAAAAGCAGAAGAGCCGTCTGTCAAAGATTATCGGCTGATTACCGTTGCCGGGGCGGGTTTTTCCCGCCCTTCCTTCTCCAGCAGATAAATATCGCCGTAATAAGCGGTGACCTCTTCCTGGGTATCATCAGTGTCGGTCATCAGTGCTATCGCGCCTATCTCCGGAGGATCTTCGCCGAAGATCTTGCGGTAGTCTTCAAAAATGTTCCGTTCTTCTTTTACCCACTGTCCGACTTTCTCGGGCCCAGACTCAACAATAACAATCATTGCATTACTGGTGTAGGGGCTGGGATGGGTCGATTCCTTCGGCGCTTTTGATGCCCATGCGTAGGTAATTGCCCTCATCCGCCAGAAGGATCGCGGGAATACTACATAAATCCTGGCGGGGAAATCGTCGCCTTCTTTCTTTTTGATGTCTTCCTTGGTTATCAGGTTATCGATTTTCCACGACCAGCGGAGCATCGGGAACTTTTTGGCGTCAACCGTCATTTTTTTTATCAGCCCGGATGCTGCCTTGACGCTGTGTGCCTTGAGGACGGTCTTATCCCCATCCTGGGCAAGGCTATAGCTGGTTTTACCCTTGAATTTCTTGTCAGACCAGCCGGTCAGATCGCCGGTACTGAACTTGCCGGGATGCAGCGGCTCCGCAGCTGATGATAACGCCGGAAGCAGCAAGATGACAATGAGGAGGAAGCATTTCATGGCAGAGGTCAATGGGTCAGGAGGTCTTGTGGCAATCGCTGCAGTGGCGTGACGGCCCTTTGCTTTCTTTTCGGTGGCAGCCGATGCAGAGCTTGTGGCCGGATTCGTGGTCAAGCTCGAAATGTTGCGGAGGCCCTTCATGGCATGCCTTGCATTCATAGAGCAGGCGGTGCATCCGGTGATCGAAATAGACATCGCCATTATAGGCAGAAAATTTCATTGCATATGCGCTGACCGACCAGAAACTGACAAGTAAAAAAACGAAAATTAAAGGGCGATTCATTGGTTGCTCCCTAGACCGCAATGCCTACTAAATGGCCTTCTTCAGGTAAATAAGATCCAGTTAAATTGATACTAATAATGCACCGACGGTGCAAAGTCAACGTTTATCGCCGTAATTACAAGGCTTGATAAATATTTTCCAGTTTACTGCATATCTATGATAAATACCGGACATTGCCACACACAGGGGACAGAATGTCGGAAAAGAAGAATATTGCCAGGGCTGCAGGGGTTTTGGGTGCGGCAACCATCCTTTCGCGGATCATGGGCATGGTTCGCGATATGGTCGTATCAAGGCTGTTTGGTGCAGGACTTTATACCGATGCGTTCTTTGCTGCATTTCAGATCCCCAACATGCTCCGGAGATTTTTTGCCGAGGGGGCGCTCACCTCGGCCTTTGTCCCCACCTTTTCCGAGACTCTGAGCCGGGACGGGGAGCAGGCTGCCCGCGAACTCGCCAATATCTGCTTTACCCTGCTGACAGTTATCATGGCAGGGATTACCGTTGTCGGTATTGTTTTTTCCCCCCAGATCGTCGGTCTCATGTTTCCCGGCTTCCGGGAGATCCCGGAAAAATTTGAGCTGACCATCCTTCTCAACCGGCTGATGTTTCCCTATATCTTTTTTATCAGCCTGGTTGCCTTGTGCATGGGGATTCTCAACACGGTGCGTCATTTCTTTACCCCCGCAATTTCGACGGTCTTTTTGAATATAACCATGATTCTCTGTGCCTGGCTTTTGCACGACCGTTTTGCCGTGCCTATCACCGCACTTGCCGTCGGTGTTCTGGTCGGCGGGCTGTTGCAGTTGCTGCTGCAACTTCCGACTCTGTATCGACTGGGGTTTCCTCTGCGCCCCTCGTTTTCCTTCAGCCACCCGGCAGTCAGGAGGATTTCTCTCTTGATGGGGCCTTCTATCTTCGGGGTCGGGGTCTATTACCTGAATATTACCGTAGGGAACATCCTTGCATCTCTGTTGCCGCAGGGGAGCGTCTCCTATCTTTATTATGCCCAGCGGTTATTCGAGTTTCCGCAGGGGATTTTTACGGTATCGGTGGCGCAGGCAGTGTTGCCCTCCATGAGCCGACAGGCAGCAGACGGGGATCTGGCGGCGCTTAAAGATACCCTGTCATTTGGTCTCAGGCTGACGCTTTACATCACCATCCCGGCAATGGTGGGGCTTATGGTCTGTGCAACGCCGATATTCAGCCTGCTGTTCATGGGTGGGGAATTCGGCTTCGACAAAGCACAGCGGTGTGGCGAGGCGCTAATCTTCTACTCGCTGGGGCTCTCAATCGTGGCCATGGTCAGGGTGGTCGTCCCGGCTTTTTATGCCCTTAAAGACACGCGAACCCCGGTTTTTACGGCATTTATCGCTTTTGTTCTGAATGCGATCCTGAGCCTGATCCTTATGCGACCGTTACTGCATGGCGGCCTTGCCTTGGCGTCAACGCTTTCCGCCCTGGGGAATGTGGTTCTGCTGGCGTTCTTTCTGCGGAAGAAGATCGGTGCTTTCGGCGGTCGGGCAATCGCTGTTGTTGCGCTCAAATCCGGTGTCGCCTCGCTGCCGGTCGCGCTACTCTCCTGGTGGGCCATGTCGCTCATTGATTGGTCCCAGACGGGAGGTCGCCTGTCGAAGGCTTGCTTAATGGGGGGCACCGTTATCTCAGCTGCGGTTCTTTATGTTGCTTGTACCTGGTTGCTGCGCTGCAGCGAGGTTGATGACGCATTGGCTATGGTGCGGAAGAAATTAAGAAGGAGGAGTTAACATGAAATCGGCACTGCTTGATGGTTGCTACTCGCTTTACCGCTGCTCTCTTGGCTGGGGTGCCGTTGTTGCCGACGCCGGAGGGCTGGTTGCAGCACTGCTTCCTTTCGGCGAGCAGACCAAAGAGGCCATCAAGAGCGATATTGCCGGTCATTGGCCGGAAATAGGGGAGGGGAGCGGTACTGCTGCACAAGCTGCAACTTTGCTGGCAGCCTACTTTGCAGGAGATAAGGTATCGTTTGACCTACCGATAGACCAGAGCCGCTTTACAGAGTTCCAGCGCGAAGTGTATGCCGCCGTATCCGCTATTCCCTATGGCTCGGTCAGGAGTTATGTTGAAGTTGCGGCCGCCGTTGGCCGGCCTGCTGCCGCAAGGGGAGTTGGTGTCGCTATGGCAACAAACCGGCTGCCGATCATAATCCCTTGTCATCGGGTGATCGCAAAATCCGGTCACCTTACCGGCTATTCGGCAACCGGAGGTCTTGATTCCAAGTCCTGGTTACTGAAACTTGAAGGGGTGGAGCTGTGTGACAAGTTCAGGGTTCATCGCTCTCTGCAGTGATAACCGGGGCTATTACCAGGATTTTCCAATCCAGATTCTGTTTTCGATGATATAATTCAGAAAAAACGGAGGTGTCGCAATGTCAACTCCTCAAATTACCCCCAATACCGTCCTCATGAACCCCGCTGAAGTAAATCCCCATGCCCAGACTGCCCAGATAATGACGGTGGCAAAAGCGAAAGATGCCTTCCTCAAGGCCGAGGAAAAGGCAAAGTCAGATTCGGTCAATATTTCCAAAGAAGCCTTGAGGATGTCGAAAGAAGCACAGGACATTGAAGACGAGGCTGAATACGACCGCCGCCGTAAAGCAGAGGAGGATCGTCAGGAACAGGTTTAACGCTTGCTTGCGATTGTTACGGTCTTACCGGTTAGCACTCTCCGGGCTCCACTCAATCAGTCCCGGGATGAAAAAACAGGTTAGGTCCGCCCCGCGACTTCCCTTCTCCGTCCATAAGCATGTCCAGGGTCAGGGTGGCCAGATCATCGGCCATGGCCTCCATCTGACGGTCCTTTTCCAGATACAGGAGTTTCAGATAGCTGTTGCAGTTGTCGCAGCTCTCCGCCTTGACGGCACCGTTAGCGCCTTCCAGAATGTAGTGGTTGATCCCCCCGGTGGCTTCGCATGAGCAGCATTTGATCCGCACCATGTGCCACTGCGCGGCACATAGCGAACAGCAGAGGTAACGCAGCCCTTGCTCCGAAGCCGGACTGCCGACAATGCCGCTGCTTGGCAATGACCCGCATACCGGGCATGTCCCCCCATGTTCCGTCCTGCCGAACGCAGCTTCTCCAAGGGCTGTCGCCATCTGCAGCCAATAGACCTGCAACGCGGCGGCAACAAACGGCAATTCCCGCGGCGAGACCTTAGCCAGCTCTCCGCTCAGAATCAGGTCGGCAATCTGTTCCAGCTCTGCCTCGCTCTTCTCCTGCAGGCTGGAGATGGACTTGCGGGTTGCTCCCGGCAGAGCGTCGCTACTCACCTGTTGCAGGAGCAAAGCGAGTCCCTGCTGCCAGGCAGAGTGCCGCTGCCAGGAGTGTACGTTTAGCAGCGGAATGCCGTGGCTGTGGCAGCTTGCCGACCAGCGTGGATCGGGTTGGGGTACCTCTGGAATTTGGTCCAGGGCTTGTTGCTGGGCATCGGCAACAGCGGCGAGAAAGTCGAGATATTCTCCCAGCGGATGGCCGGGTGCAAGCTGGCGGAACCGTTCAGCGCGGCGGCTGAACAGGTCTCGCTCGGGAAGTATGAGATGCCGGATCTCTCCGGCGGGCTTGTCAATTTGCTCTGGCGCCACGTTTTGGAATTCGCTGCTCATTTGTCTCCTCCGGTCATCTCCCGATACCATGCGGGATGGTGCTGCTTTGCCCAGGCCCGCCTGACCCGGCCGTACAGCATGGCGCCGATACTCTCCCTGGTCCAGATGGCTATGTAGATATGACCCATGATCAGGGCGATCATCACCACTCCAGCTGCTGCGTGCAAGACGGCGGCAAAGCGGACCACGACAGCCGGGAACAGGAACGAGAAATAGGCGCGCCAGATAACAATGCCGGACAGAATGAGCAGCGCCATGCAGGTCACCAGCGACCAGAACATAAGCTTCTGGCCGCCGTTCAGCTTGCCTGCTTCCGGCAGGTTCCGTTCATCGCCGTTCGCTATCTCGCGAAGATGACGCAGCCATTCCTTGTCGGCCGCGGTCATCAGGCTCACTTTCCAGAAGCGAAAAAACATGCCGCCGAACAGGAAGATCATCGCCACCCCGAAGAACGGGTGGAGGATGCGTGCCCAAGTGCCGCCGCCGAACAGCTGGTTCAGGGGGTAGTACAAGGGTTGGAAAAATACCAGTCCAGACAGGGCCATCAGGAAGAATGTCAGGGCAACCAGCCAGTGATTGACCCGCTCGGGGACCGTAAAACGGAGCAGTTTTCCGGAGTCATTTTTCATCTTCGAACTCCTTTTCGATCTCATCCGAGACCTCGTTGGGGCCCTTGGTCACATAATGTACCAATGCGCCGACGCCGATCGCGGCCAGGGCCAGGGATGCCACCGGTTTGGCCGCCCCCTTCCAGAGTTGGACCAGCGGGCCGATCGACGGGTCCCTGGGGAGAGCTGAGTACAGCTCGGGCCGGTCGGCATGCTGCAGCACGTAGAGTACATGTGTGCCGCCGACACCTTGCGGGTCATAGATCCCGGCCTTGGCAAAGCCGCGGCTCTTCAGGTCTGCTACTCTTCCCTCAGCATGGCGGAGCATATCCTCCTTGGTGCCGAACACGATGGCGCCGGTGGGGCAGGTCTTGACGCAGGCCGGTTCCAGACCGACAGCAACCCGGTCGGAGCAGAGGGTGCACTTGTAGACCTTGCTGTCTTTCTGCGACAGTCTGGGGATGTTGAACGGGCATCCGGTTATGCAGTAACCGCAGCCGATGCAGTTTTCCTCATGGAAATCCACGATGCCGTTAGAGTACTGGACAACGGCCCCTGGGGCCGGACAGGCTTTGAGACAGCCCGGATCGGCGCAGTGCATGCAACCGTCTTTGCGAATCAGCCATTCAAGGCCCCGTTCGGTCTCGACCTCGGCGTAGCGCATCACGGTCCAGGAGTTTTCGGTCAGGTCAGTCGGATTGTCGTAAACGCCATGATTGGTGCCGATGTTGTCGCGAGTGTCGTTCCATTCCATGCACGCCACCTGGCAGGCCTTGCAGCCGATACATTTGGAGACATCGATCAGCTTGGCCACTTCCGGGGTGTGACACTGGCTCGGCGATGGGGTGGTAGTGGCTGAGCGGCGGGAAATGTCGAGTGTTTGCTGTGCCATGGTCCACCTCCTATGCTTTCTCGATGTTGACCAGAAACGACTTGAACTCTGGCGTCTGGGAGTTTGCGTCACCTACGAACGGGGTCAGAATGTTGGCAAGGTAACCGCTCTTGGCAACCCCCTTGAAGCCCCAGTGGAGCGGGATGCCCACGTGGTGGACCGTTTTGCCGTTTACCTGGAGCGGCCTGATCCGCTTGGTTACCACTGCCACCGCTTTGATAAAGCCGCGACTGGACCAGACCTTGACCTGGTCCCCTGCCTTGACCCCTTTTTCACTGGCGAGTTCCGGGCTTATCTCTACGAACTGTTCCGGCTGCATGATGGACGCCAGCCGGGTGTGCTTGGTCCAGAAGTGAAAGTGCTCAGTGAGACGGTAGGTAGTGGCAGCATAGGGGTATTGCTTGCTTTTGCCGAACATCTCCCAGTCGTCCTTGAACACCCGCGCCGCCGGGTTACTGATCACCTTCGGGTGTAGCGGGTTGGTGTCGATGGGAGTTTCAAACGGTTCGTAGTGCTCGGGAAAAGGACCCTCCGCCATCTTGTCCAGGGCGAACAGCCGCCCCACACCCTCGGGCTGCATAATAAAAGGGTTCATCCCTTCAGCGGGAGCGGAGTCGATTTTGAAGTCCGGAACGTCCACGCCGGTCCATTTGGCACCGTCCCACCAGATCACCCGGCGGTTAGGGTCCCAGGGAATGCCTTCCGGATTGCAGGAGGCGCGGTTATACATGATGCGCCGGTTGGCCGGCCAGGAGAACGCCCAGTTGAGTGTGTTGCCCAGTCCAGATGGGTCGGAGTTGTCCCGGCGCGCCATCATGTTCCCTTTCTCGGTGTAGGAGCCGGAGAACAGCCAGCAGCCGCAGGCTGTGGTGCCGTCGTCCTTGAGTTGGGCAAAACCGTCCAGCTGCTGGCCTTTCATCAGGATGACCTTGGTCGGGTCCTTGGGGTCGCTTAGATCTGCCAAAGCCTTGCCGTTATACTCCTTGGCCAGTTCTACCGGGGCAGGCGAGTGGGGCTGGCGGTAGCCCCAGCTAAGGTTCAGGATCGGATCGGGAAAGGCGCCTCCCTCCTTGCGGTACAGTTCCCGCAGTGTGAGGAAGATACCGGCCATTATCTCTGCGTCGGGCTTGGCATCCCCGGGCGGTTCGGCCCCTTTCCAATGCCATTGCAGCCAGCGGCCTGAGTTGGTAAGGGAGCCGTCCTCCTCGGCAAAGCAGGTGGAGGGGAGGCGGATGACTTCAGTTTGGATCTTCGAGGGGTCCACGTCGTTGTATTCGCCGTGGTTTTCCCAGAAGCAGGAGGTTTCCGTGGCCAACGGGTCGATCACCACCAGGTATTTCAGCTGGGACAGCCCTTTGATCAGTTTGGCCTTGTTGGGGATGGCGGCCAAGGGGTTGAATCCCTGGCAGAAATAGCCGTGCATCTTCCCCTGGCCCATCAGTTCGAACTGCCTCATGATGTCATATTCCACATCCAGCTTGGGGAGCCAGTCGAAGCACCAGTTGTTTTCCTTGGTGGCCATGTCGCCCCACCATGATTTCATCAGGCTGACATGGAACTTGGGATAGTTTGACCAGTAGTTGAACTGGTTGGGCCGCAGTGGCTTCAGGGTGCGCTTTGCCAGGTAGGCCTGATAATCGGTCTCTTTCTCGTTGGGTAGTGTCAGGTAGCCGGGCAGCAGGTTGGAGAGAAGGCCCAGGTCGGTGAGCCCTTGAATGTTGGAGTGGCCCCGCAGGGCATTGACCCCGCCTCCTGCCATGCCGATGTTGCCCAATAATAGCTGCACCAGAGCCGCGGCCCGTATTATCTGTGAACCCACCGAGTGCTGGGTCCAACCCAGGGCGTACAAGAAGGTGGTGGTGCGATTGGGCACAGAGGTGCCGGCAAGGATGTCACAGATCTTGAGGAACAGCTCCTTGGGGGTACCGCAGATATTGTGCACCATCTCAGGGGTGTAGCGGGAGTAGTGCTGCTTCATCAGGCTGAGCACGCAGCGGGGATGTTGCAGGGTTTCATCGACCAGGGCATAGCCGTCCGGCCCGAGTTCGTAAGACCAGCTGGACTTGTCGTAGGTGCGCCCTGCCTCGTCGTAGCCGGAGAAAAGGCCGTCCTCGAACTTGTATCCCTCGTTAACGATCAGGGTTGCGTTGGTGTAGGCCTTGACGTACTGGTGCTGGATCTTGCCGTGCGAGAGCAGGTAGTTGATCACTCCGCCCAGGAAGGTGATGTCCGTGCCGGTGCGGATCGGCGCATAGAGGTCGGCCACCGCAGCAGAACGGGTAAAACGGGGATCTATCACGATAAACTGCGCATGGTTGTGCGCCTTGGCTTCGGTTACCCATTTGAAGCCGCACGGATGGGCCTCGGCAGCGTTGCCGCCCATGACGACGATGACGTTGGCGTTCTTGATGTCAACCCAATGGTTGGTCATTGCGCCGCGACCGAATGTGGGGGCCAAACTGGCCACCGTGGGGCCGTGTCAGACCCGGGCCTGGTTGTCGAACCCCAGCATGCCGGTACTGCGAATGACCTTGTGGGTAATCCAGCCGGTTTCATTGCTGGAGGCGGAGGCGGCCAGGAAGCTGGTGGTAGTCCAGCGGTTGACCGTGGCTCCAGCCGCATTTTGGGCAATGAAATTCCGGTCCCGGTCCTCCTTCATCAGCCGGGCGACCCGGGTGAACGCCTCATCCCAGGAGATGCGTCGCCACTCTTTGCTGCCGGGGGCACGGTATTCCGGGTACTTTAGCCGGTCGGGACTATGGATGAAGTCCACCAGTCCCGCTCCCTTAGGGCAGAGGGTACCCCGGTTAACCGGATGGTCCGGGTCCCCTTCGATGTGGAAAATCGACGATTCGGCGTTTTTCGCCCTGTCCCCCAGGCTGTGCATGATCAGGCCGCAGCTCACTGAGCAGTAAGGGCAGGTGTTGCGGGTCTCGCTACTGCGGGCCAGCTTGAACGTGCGCACCTCTGCCAGGGCCTTGTCCGCAGGAAAACCGAGCATGGCAACCGTGGAACCGCTCAACCCCCCGGCGCAAACCTTTAAAAACGTCCTTCGCGTCACTTTCATTGCCACACCTCCCTGGTTCGGATGAATTGTTAAACTCTATTCCTACGGCAGTATCAGAAAAAATAGTAGGCGCACAGCCGGACGGTGTTGTCCACGCCGCTCGCCTTGGCGCCACTGACACCGTTGACGTTGCCGTACTTGGTCTCGATGTTCTGATATTCAGTGGCCAGCCGGATCGCTGCATTGAGATCATAGGTGATATTGGCGTAGATCTGCCGCGACTGTCGCTGATAATTGGTGATGTTGGCGTAGTCGCCGTTGTTGTAAGCATAGCGGCTGCCGAAGCCGGCGGTGAAACCCAGGTCCTGGATTGGGAAAAACTTGAGCTGGCCGATGAAAGCCCAGTTCCGGGCTGGTTTCTGGTTGCCTGAGGCATCGAATGTGTTGGAGGTGCTTCCCTGGGTGCCACCAGCCGGTGTTGTGCCGACCACCGAGATTGAGGTAGCCCCGCTGTAGGCAAGGTTGCCTGCCGTGTACGCCTGCCCTTCAAAGGCCAGGGTTCCAGCTCGGTTCACTCCATCCTTTGACTTGAGGAGTGGGGCGAACGTGTAGAGCCCGTACCCCCAGGATGAGAGGCTGTTATCGCCATTGCTGGGTGCCTTTTCAGTGCCGTACAGGCCGAAAGCTCCTATGGTGAAAGGGTTCATGGAAAGGCTCATATAGCCGGGAGCGACTCCGAGCCCTTTGTTGACATAGAAGATCTGGCCGGCATAGTTCACGCTCGGCCCGTACTGGCCTGTTACGCTGCTCTGGTTGTCGCCGGTCTGGTTTGGGTCCTGGACGGCAAAGACCAGTTTTAGCTGATGTTCGGGCGTGAAATCAAGCTTGTGGGTAAGCCTGAGCTGCGGAACGCGAGGACCGTATGGCGCCCCTTGGGGGGCGGCGGTCCGGAAGTCCTCGGTGGAGGCGATCATTGGGGCGAACATGTCCCAGTACTGGCCGAACAGTACCTGGGTCTGAGGCCAGTCGATCGTGCCGTAGGCGTGGCGCAACCGCGGCATCGGACTTTCTGCGGCTCCGGAATTGTCGCCATAGAAGTCAACCTCCAGGAAGCCGCCGGTCTTAGCCCCTGACAGGGAGGGGCCGTCGATCTTGAACCAGATGCGTGACTGCTTCATGGAGAAGACCGACTGGTCCTGGTTGGCAAATGTTGCCGAGTTGGCGCCGGTGCCATTGATCGACTTTGAGGGGATTGCCCCGGAAATGGGGGTTATGACGCCGTTACTCCCGAGGTTGGTGGAGTTGTAGGCATAGTCGAGTTTAAGGTAGCCGCCGATAGAGAGATTAAATTTGCTCGTGACAGGAGTGACCATTTTCCCATAAAAGCCAGGGGCTACCTCTGGTGAAGGCTGCGCATCCGTGTTGTATCCCTGGGAGGCGGCCAGGACAGGGGCAGCCATAAAAACTAATGCAATGATCAAACCTGGAGACCGATACTTATTCATGTGTTACCTCCATAGAATGGCACTAATGCCAGTTTGACAATGCCCTCTAGATCTTTCAGCCTGTGTCTGCTGGGGTGTTGATACGGAGCAACTCAGCTGGCGAGAGGGTTGGTGAACCTGTTTGCTGAGCAGCTGAGTTACAAGTTTAGGCATTTTTATAACAGCTACTAGATTATGGCACAAACTGGGCCAAGCATGATTAATTGTGATAATTCAACATGTTATTGGTCGAATTGTGAGTGTCAGGCAGATGTTTAATTGTCGGTTCTGCAATAATTGTTGCAGCTGTACCGGTTTTGCGAGCAGAGAAAGTTGTTTCGATGAGATGACAGAAATTGCATCCTGAAAATTTTGTTGCTGGTTTCTGTCATATTGGGGAATGGCAGCGCCGCATTTCCAGGGGAAATACGGCTGCTATTGACGTGAATTATGATGCCGCTCTACACAGGAGGGAAGCCTGAATGGTAATGCCGGCACCAGACTTCCAGTGCCGACATCATCATCTTGTTGCAATGCACAATCAGCTGAGGTTGTCGTAGTCTCCGCTCACATGGGGGAATCCTTCGTGGCGCACCTCGCGATTAATGTTGGCGATTTTGCCGCATGTAACGCAACTGTATTTTTCCCCGATGCTTTGGTAACTACTATGTTGACACTCTCCCGACCAGATCCTGATGTCGCAGCTTTCTTCAGTGGTTTCATTTATGACTGTATTTCCGGAATTTTTTTTCATGGTGACTACCTCCTCCCTTCCAACATTATACCACTGACCGCGCATCATCAGACAGCATCTCTGATTCACTTTGTAGGCTTGAGCTCCTTACTCTTTGTGGAATGCTCATCGTCGGTTTTTACTCGCTTCCAGCTTTTATCGGGATTATATACTTTCATCTTTTCTGCAGTACGCCTGGAATTTTTACCAAGATCCTTCTCGTAAATAATCCCATCCTGATTTACCAGAAAAGTCATGACCCCGGAATTACCGTACTCCGCCGGATAGGCAACCAGTGCGAACCCCAGAAGCATCTTATCTTTCACCATGTAGGAATAAGCACCACCTGTTGCCTGCTTCCCCTGGCCCTTGAGGATCTTGAAATAGTATCCGTGAAAGGGGGAGAGATTTTGCTCCTTTGCATACCCCTCTTTTTCAGCTTGTGCGACCAGAGGACCAAGGGGGCTCTGTTGGGCGCCATCTTGAGATTCCCAGTACAGGCCGTCCCGTTTTCCCGGGGAACTGAACAGTCTCTGGGCAAATTCCACCATGCCGTTGCCCCGGCAATCCTTGCCGGCGTATTCCTGCTGGGCATCCACGTAGGCGTCGAGCATTTCGATTACATGCAGTTCGTTTCTGCCGATCCGCAGTTTCAGGATTTCTTTCTTTGCTTTTCCGGTATCAAAGATCCAGTTGGCTCCTTTTTTTGCGATCGGGATGGGGAGCGCCCAACTGTCGTCACCAACATGCAGGATTTGGGTGCCGGCAGATTTCTGAACCAAAGTGTTTTTGGTGTCATAGGCCTTGAGAAATTTCTCGCGACCGTTCTTGTCTGCCACCTCATCACCCGAGGAGATCAAATCTTTACCCCCAGGCCCCAAAATGGCCAGCATTTTGTTGGTATCTTCAGACCGAATCGCGGCAACAAAAGAATGCACCGCATCCTCGGCCGACGCAAAACTCTGCTGATGTAGACTCGCTGCGCTGGCTTGCGATTCCATCCCGAGAAAGAAAATGACAGCGGCGCTTATGCCGAATATGAAGGCCAGCCAGTGCTTTTCACCCTTCATTTGTGATGCCGACATGTTCATTGCTCCTCCCTTGCGCATGGTGCATTCTTGTTTGAACACGAACGGTTTCAGCGTCGTTCCCTGCGTGACCCGTCACCTAGTCCACCTCTCGAAAAACCTCCACCAGGAGAGCGAACCTCCCCGCCCCTGAATCCCCCTCCCTGAGGCTGTCCTCCACTTGGTTGTCTTATTTCACTGTTTCGGATGCTATAACCACCCCTTTCCACAGCGCGCCGCTCAAAGTTTCCTTCACCCACACCCCGGAACGTGGTATCACGCGGTGCCGATCTGGGTGTTGTTTCAAGTGGCCGGCCAACATCTTCCCGGCGTCTGCCGGTGTCTGGTTGCGCTTGGCGTTTTAGCTCCGTTTGTGGGACATTGATGTTTCCCCGGCGCTCGATAGCAGGATTAGCCCTGCTTGACGGCCGTACCGGGAAGCCTCGCGTTTCAGGAGTGAGAGGCGACACCCGTGGCGGTCTCGCACCGAAGAGCTCACTGGTTCTCCGGTCGCGATAGGCGACGCCTCTTCGATGGTAAGGGTTGTGTCTCCAGAAACGATCATCGAAGTCGCGCCTGGTTTGCCGGTGGAACCGTCTTGTCCTGTCAAAGTCTATATCGATACGCCGGACTCGCCAGTCAAACCAGCACCATGAGAACAGGTCGAAGCCGAGATAGATTCCGGGGCCGAAACCGAAGTACGCCCCAGTGACAAAACCTGGCGGATAATACCAATAATAAGGTGGATAATCCGGGTACCACCATGGGCCATACACATACAACGGATCATAGACCGGCACATAAACGACTTCCTGATCGACCGGTTCAATCCGGATATCCTCATCTTCGACAACTACCTTTTGTTGTTTGGTCGACTTAAGGGTTCCTGCAGCCTCGGCTTTGTGGCGCAGCTCCTGAATCGTGGCCATTACTTCGTCCTGCTGACGGAGGAAGGCATCGCCAAGTTTTCTGGTCTGGTCGAGTTTAGTGCTCATAGAATTGAGAATATTCGGGAAATGACAGAGCGAGGCGACACTCGGATCCCAATTCATTTTCAGCAGAGCATTGTCAAGATCAGTCCCTTTAAGGCTGTTGTTTTGCTTCAGCCAGCGCTCAGCCTCGACGATCTCGAGCGGGTAGGTGGCGGCCATCAGGATCTGCGCTGTTAAGGAATCAGGGTACAAGGCAATGGGAGCAAGCATCTGCGTCAGTTCTTTCTTGCTGAACTTCATCGAATTATCCGCGTCCCCGGCGTCCTGTGCCGATACGCCGATCGGCATCACGAGCATGACCGCAATGATCCATGTCATTACCCGAATTGTTGTTGATCCCGTTCTCATAGCATCTCCTCTATAAGGTTGCTTGATTACAGTTTGAATAAAGCAACGAATATGCCACTAGCAGTAAGGGCAAAATGCCACGCTATTACAGATGGTTACTTTGATTTGTTGGGCCATTGTGGAAATGTATAGGTGAAATCTTTCTTGCTATACATTGGGACATCGAATTGTAAACACTCCTTATTTCAGAGGCCTACGCAGTTATTGCCCGGCTACTTAGAAGCAACTTTGATTGCTCCAGTCATGGATGCTGGTAATCCCATAGTGAAAAACGAAATTAGACGACTTTTGGTTAATTGTTCTCAGAAATCACACTTCAACTGCAAAGTATGATCGGCTTTACAGCCTTGAGGAGAGGAGGGTACTTGAGTATTTCAGGTTCTTAGATTAAGCTGTGTCTTCAGGGCCAAGTCAATGAGGTAGATGTCATTCTTGTTCTCACCTGTGAGGCAAAAACGGGTACAAGGGAGAAGCAAGAGGGCAATTGACTGAAATAACTAAGGGGGGTAAATCTGGCGGGCGGCATGGGATTCGAACCCACGACCCCAGGCTTCGGAGGCCTGTACTCTATCCATCTGAGCTAACCGCCCGCGACTTCATATCTACACCAAATTCTTGCTTAACTCAAGGGCTAATCTGACATTGCAACTGCCCATCAACATACAATCAACAAGACTGAACGTCTTTTTGGGGGATTAATGCCGGTTCGATCAATGATAATGCTCTGTCTAGTGTGGATCTTTCTGTTTTGGGGTGCGGAATCGGCTTTTGCCGGCAAACACTATGAAATACAGAAGGTTTCCGATTCTGTGTACGCTGCTGTTGCCTTACCTGATGGAAAAGCCGCCAGCAACGCGATGTTTATCGTTACCGGGAGTCATGTTATTCTGGCTGGTTCTCATTTTGTGCTGGACGCTGTCAGAGAACTGGTGGCTGAGATCGCGAAAATCACTCCAAATCCGGTACGTGAGATAATCCTGACTCATCACCACAGCGGTTATAACTATATTGACGTAGATCTGCCGGCAAACGCCGAGATAATAACTTCGTGGCAAACCTGGTTGGCTTTGAAAAGCGAGTATCGTCAGGTTAAGAATCCTGTGACCTATTTTGAAAAAGGACTTACCCTGCAGAGAGAGAATCTGTCTATTGTCCTCAGCAACACTGATTTCGGCCACAGCAAAGGTGATCTGGTTGTTTATGTCCCTTCGGAAGGTGTGCTGTTTACCTCAGATTTGGTGTTCAATAAAGCCATTGGCTATATGGGCACTGGCTACATGCGTGATTGGGTGATTTGTTTGGAATTTCTCGAATCTCTTTCTGCCAGTATTGTCATCCCTGGCGTTGGAAAAGTAACCGATTCAGAGGGAATAACTCAGTTCCGAATGTTTATGAAGGATTTTCTGACAGAGGTCTTACGACACATTGAAAAGGGCGATTCCTTGGCTATTACCAAAAAGGATTTCAGGATACCGCAGTATAGCAACTTGCCGGGATATAAGACTTTCTTTGAAGTCAATATAGAGCGGGCATACGGAGAGTTGAAAGAAAAATGAAGTGATTACTTCAATAGCGATCCATAAACCGGAACCATTATTTCCTGCTTTTCAGGATTGTCAGTCGCTATAGTTATATAACCACTTAACATCCGGTCATCTTGTCGCGGGGTTATGGTCACTGAAATCCTGGCACTTTCACCGGGTTTGAGCATGGTTTTGTCTGTTTTTATAGATAATTGCGGCATTGGGGTTTTTACCGCTGTTAGCTTAACTGTTTTACTGCCGCGGTTCTCAACTGTGACGTAATTTGTGACTGCTACGTCTGGTTTTACCTGCCCCAAATTCAATTGCTTAGGTTTGACAGCAAGTTCTTCGATAATGTTTCCAGCCAATGTCAAAGTAATAACAGGTGTTGTCGGGTCATTACTTTCGACAGCAATGGTCTTGCTTACATTGCCAAAGAAATTTGCGGAATTGAATGTTACCTTGATCTCAGAGGTTTTTCCTGGGTTAACAACTGGGGAAGATGCATTTGCCGCGGTGCAGCCGCATGCCGGACGAATATGTAATATTTTGAGAGGGGAATCGCCCGTGTTTTTGATAAGAAACGTGTAATCCAGCTTTTTACCCTGAATAAGAGTGCCAAAGTTATGAGATGGACGTTGGACTTGGATCTGTGGGGCCGCTGAAGCTGTTGCCGCGGAGAGTGCCAGCAGTATGAAGCAAATGTATAGAGTGGCTTTCATCTAATTGCTCCGAACGTTGTGTTAAAAACCTCCATTACCATACCATAGTGATTCTGCAAAGGCCATAATGATTTGACACTCTTATGCCTTTCTGCTATAGAATTTCAGGCCCTTTCTAGGGTTTTTACCTAATAAAATGACTTGGTTTCAGCAATAGATATTAGGTCGGTAGAGGATCTTATGATTATACAGTGCGAACTTTGCTCTACTCGCTTCAAGCTTGACGATACAAAAGTGAAGGACGAAGGGGTACGGGTCCGCTGTTCCAAATGTCGGCATATTTTTGTTGTAAGAAAAGAAAAAGCAGATTCTGCCGATGATTCTGATTTTGATACACTGCTGAATGGCTTGGTGTCAGCTTCTCCCCAGGAGTCTGACCTTTTATCAGGGGAATCTCCTTCTCAAATAGATAACCAGTCAGTTTCCGATACGCTGGAAACTACTGCGTTTGCTGCGGGATTTGATTCTGATTCAAACCAAGGCAGCATAACGTTATCTGATGGGAAAAGCATTCAAAATGATTGCGAATCGACTGATTGCAATAGTGAGATGCAACCGTATTATGGAGAGAAGGCGGATTTCAGTTTTGATTTCTCTGGGGACACTTTTGAAGAAAACGGGCTTGGTGCTAGCGAAGATACTGAATCTGATTTAACTGCTGTCCCTGAGAAAAAAGAAGTCGATTTCAGTTCTGGCCTCACTGCAGAGGCAGCAGTGCCGTTTAATGTTGATGAACAGCCCAAAGAGGCTATCGTTGCTAACGATAAGGAAGAGCCTGTCTCCGGCGGTTTGCTGAAAGAGAGTGATCAGGCTTTTACCTCTGGAATCTCGTGGGACTCTCCTTTTACTGAAGTTTCTGAAGGGAATGAAACACTGTCTCCTATCCAGTCCGAGGGGCAGGAGGCTGAATCATTTAATAGTAATAATATGGTAGGGCAACCATCAGTTCATCTGACGACTGTTCCTGAAATTTCTGCTGATGAAATGCCTCCTGCTGCTATTGCCACTAGACGGTTGGGCAGGTCAAGGTTTCCATTGGTTGTGGTTTCGGTTTCGATTTTAATTGTTATTGTCCTAACAATTTCAGGCCTTTATTTATTAAATAAAGGGCCAGGTTTTATTGATAAATCAGGGCTGGCATCGCTGGTTAAGTGGGCGGGTATTGAGAATGTCGATGACGGGGGTATCTCAATCAGGAATACTTCCAGTGAGTTCATAGATAACAAGGAGACGGGGGAGCTTTTTGTCATAAAAGGTGAAACCGTGAATTTATTTAATAAGCCGAGGGCATCCATACAGCTGAAAGCGACAATCTATGATGCCAAGGGTGTTGCTCTCGCCAGTAAGAGTATTTATTGTGGGAATGTTCTGCAAAAAGACCAGTTAGCTACGCTATCGATGCCCAAGATTGAAGCAACCATGGGAAATCAGTTTGGTGATTCCTTGTCAAATCTTGGTGTCCCGCCTGGGAAAGCGATACCGTTTCTCGTTGTTTTTTCAAAGGTTCCGAAAGCTGCCAGCGAGTTTGGCCTCGAAATTGTTGGGTCAACAGTAGCTGACCGTTGAGAAAATAAAAAAGGCCGACAGAGATGTCGGCCTTTTTTATTTCTTTTAGTGCTTTTTCAATTAAGCGGCGGAAATTGCACTTACCGGACAGGTATCAACACAGGCACCGCAATCGATGCAAGTATCGGCGTCGATATTGTGCTTGCTGTCGCCAGCATTGATAGCATTAACCGGGCATGAGTCAACGCAAGCACCGCAGTTTGTGCAGTCATTGGAAATTTGATGAGCCAAAGTATTCACCTCCTTTGTTGAGAATTGATTATTCAAAATCGATGGTAAAGCTAGCATACGCTTTTTCAAAAGTCCAGTGGAAAGGTTGGAGATTTACCTGCGATGCTGCCAGAAATTATCTTGAATTGCTTACCTTCCTAAGGTATTATAAAAAACAGTTTTATTTATTCTAAATTATTTGGGTGAATTATTTAACATGACGGAAAATTCTCAGGTTTTCCGTTCAATTGTTTTAGATTATTAATTCAGGAGGAGCGAATGGATATTCTGGCCCTTAACTGCGGGAGCTCATCGGTTAAATACCAGTTGTTTGACTGGGACCGTAAAGAAGTCGTTGCAAAAGGCATGGTTGAGCGAGTTATCATCGGTGACTCATTCATTATGCATGAAGTCCCAGGCAAGGAGACTTATCGAGAGAATTCAGAGTGTTCCGATCATCAAGTGGCGATAGACTTGATTATCAAAACTCTACTTGATCCCGTGCACGGTGTGCTTAAGGATATCAATCAAATTTCTGCTGTTGGTCACCGCGTGGTTCATGGTGGTGAAAAATTTATACGATCTGTTATGATCGATGAAAATGTGCTTGATGCGGTTAAAGAAGTACAGCACCTTGCCCCTCTACATAACCCGCCCAATATAGCTGGTATTGAAGCTGCTCAGGCGCTCCTGCCGAATGTGCCGCATGTTGCCATATTCGATACTGCTTTTCACCAGACCATGCCGGAACATGCTTACCTATATCCTTTACCTTATGACTGGTATGAAAAATACGGTGTTCGCCGTTATGGGTTTCACGGGACTTCGCACCTGTATGTCTCCAAGCGTGCAGCTGTTCTTCTTGGAAAGCCGGCAAAAGATTGCAATATAATCACCATGCATATTGGTAATGGTGTTTCACATTGTGCCATACAAAATGGCATCTCAGTTGACACAAGCATGGGGCTCACTCCTTTGGAGGGTGCTGTTATGGGTACCCGTTGTGGTGATATCGATCCGGCCATCCCTGCATTCATGATGCAGAAGGAGAACCTTTCTGCCAAGGAAATCGACAGCATCCTCAATAAGAAAAGTGGGGTGTTAGGGATCACTGGTCGTTTTACTGACCGTCGTGATGTAATAGAAAATGCTGCTAATGGCGATCGTCTCTGCAAGATATCTTTGGATATAGAGGCATATCGTCTTAGAAAATACATCGGCTCTTACATGGCGGCCTTAGGCAAGCTTGACGCAATTGTTTTTACTGCCGGTGTCGGCGAAATGGGTGCCCCAATTCGTGAGCGAGCTGTTGAGGGGCTGGAACATCTCGGCATTTATCTGGATAAGGAGAGAAACAAGTCGGCAATGACCCGTAAACGCGAGACGCTGATTACCTCTGATGATTCTCCGGTTAAGGTTTATGTGATACCTACTGATGAGGAATTGGTTTTCACAGAGGATGTTGCGGCAATTCTTGCCGGCACCTATACTGATCACATGCAGTTTGAATATTCGTTTTCACGAAACGATTTTGTTCGCAACTAGCTAGTTGCTTATACTGCAGTAAATTTTATTACTATAAAAACAGTAACAAAAAAGCCGCTGGGTAGATTCCCGGCGGCTTTTTTGTGGAGTAAACCTAGCCGATACTCAACAATTGTGATTATCCTTGAGCCTGCACTGCCGTGATTGCAACAACATTAACGATATCTTCGACTGAGCAGCCGCGCGAGAGATCATTCACAGGTTTTGCCAGTCCTTGGATGATCGGGCCAACAGCTTCAGCTCCAGCAACCCTTTCCACGAGTTTATAGGCGATGTTTCCTGCATCCAGGTCAGGGAAGATCAGTACATTTGCTTTACCTGCAACAGTACTCCCAGGAGCCTTCTTCTCTCCTACTTTAGGTAGTAGAGCCGCATCAGCCTGTAATTCACCATCAATCTGCATCATAGGATCAATGCCTTTGGCGATCTCAAGGGCCTTCAAGACCTTGTCGGCATCAGGATGGCTTGCGCTACCTTTTGTGGAGAAGGACAACATGGCAACCCTTGCCGGCACATCAAGAAAAGACTTGCAGTTACGAGCTGTGGCAACGGCAATTTCTGCTAGTGCCTGAGCATCCGGATTTGGGTTAACAGCACAGTCGGCAAAAAGCAAGATCCCGTTTTCGCCAAAAGAGGGTGTCTTGGTTATCATGAGGAAAAATGATGATACTGTCTTAATGCCGGGTGCTGTGCCGACGGTCTGAAATGCTGCCCTAAGGACATCGCCAGTCGTGCCGGTTGCTCCGGCAACTTCTCCATCAGCGTCTCCTTCGCGAACCATCATTCCGGCAAAGTACAGATTGTCTTTTGCTGTCAAGAGTTTTTCGGCTTCTTCGCGAGTGAGTCCTTTGCTCTTGCGTAATTCAACAAGCGAATCAACATATGCCGCAAGTTTTGGCGCGGTTGCCGGTTCCAGAATTTCGACTCCTGACAGGTTTATTCCTTTTGCCGTAGCAATGTTTTGTACTTCGGTCTTGTTGCCCAGGATTACAATCTTCGCCAAACCTTGTTCCATTACCTGTTGAGCCGCAAAAAGCATGCGTTCGTCATAGCTTTCGGGCAATACAACGGTTTTTGGGTTCATTTTTGCTTTCGCTCTGATCTGATCTACTAGAGACATGAATTGATTACCTCCGTGCGATTTAAAACGAAATTTTATGCGTTATAGCGCAATTCTCGTTTAGTGGTCAACTGAAATCCGGGCTGCCTGGGAATGATATGTCAAGAGTGCCGGATGAAGGCTACATATGAACTGTTAGCTTTATTATGCTGGTTGAAAATTAACAGCAATACTGTATAGTACCGACAAGTTTTTATCAGGAGGTTGTATTGATGGGCGTGTCGGAGATTAAGTCTCAAAAGGTTCTTGTTACAGGTGCTGCAGGATTTATCGGGTTTCATTTGACCCGAAAACTTCTTGCATCAGGTCATGAAGTCATTGGCTTTGACAATCTTAATGATTATTACGATGTTAACTTGAAACTTGATAGATTGAAGCTCATTGAAGCAATTCCAGGATTTCGCTTTATCAAAGGTGATCTTGCCGACAGAGAGGCTCTTTTCACACTTTTCAAAGATGAACGCTTCGATATCGTGGTTAATCTCGCAGCACAGGCCGGTGTACGTTATTCACTGACTAATCCCCATGCCTACATAGACAGCAACATTCAAGGGTTCATGAACATCCTCGAAGGATGTCGTCACCATGGGATAAAACACCTTGTTTATGCTTCCTCAAGCTCGGTTTATGGCGGCAATACCCTGATGCCGTTTTCTGTGCATCATAACGTAGACCATCCTGTTTCTCTTTACGCAGCGACCAAAAAAGCCAACGAGTTGATGGCGCATACCTATTCCTCTCTTTATGGCCTTCCGACCACCGGGCTCAGGTTTTTCACTGTTTATGGACCGTGGGGGAGACCTGATATGGCTCTCTTTCTGTTCACCCGAGCTATCTTGGAAGGTAAACCGATAGATGTCTTTAATGATGGGAAAATGCAGCGGGATTTTACCTATGTGGATGATATTGTAGAAGGTGTTTTCAGGGTAATATTTCATACTCCTGAGCCTAACTCCGCTTGGAATGGCAAGAGCCCTGATCCGGGGACAAGTTTTGCCCCTTACCGGATATACAACATCGGCAACAACAGCCCAGTGGAATTGTTAAAATTCATCGAAGTGCTGGAAGACTGCCTGGGGATGACAGCCAATAAGATCTTGTTGCCGCTCCAGCCTGGCGACGTTCCGGCAACTTGCGCCGATGTGGATGACCTGGTAAGAGACGTAGGTTTTAAGCCATCCACTTCTATAGAGACCGGAATCGGCCGATTTGTAGAGTGGTATAAGAGCTATTTTCGCTGCTAGATCTCATTCAGTGTTTATTTTTTCTTGTTGACGGGGGATATGATTCTAACGGCTTTTTCCTGGATAGCGTGCGTTATTTCTCTATGCGTATCCGCTTTGATTTTTTTAAGAGGTGGAAGAAATGCCCCTACCTTTCTGCTTGCTACTTCTCTTATCACCGCTGCTTTTCTTGAGGGTGCGGAAGCTCTATCATTAACCCCTTCATTTGAATATCTCCCATTAAAAAGTTCAGTAATTTTTCTTGAAAGTGCATTACCGGTGCAGCTTTTTTTCTTCAGCCTCTTCTATGCCCGGGAGTTTTCTTGGAGAGATGCTTCCGCGATATCTCGTCTCTTAATAGTTTTATCTCCTCTTTTATTAGTATCCGGGCTGTTTCTTCCTCCGGACCGTCTTTTTTATTCACCTGATTTCCTGTCAGAGCGAATGCTTTTTTTGAGTAATCCAGGTTTTATATTCTATATTGTTGTTTTTATTTACTTAGTATCAGCTCTTTTTAATTTGGAAACGACATTTCGTTCGGCACTACGCCCAGAACAATGGCAGATAAAATTTAGCATCGTCGGAGTTGGAACCCTTCTAGGCTTTTTTATATTTTATTATAGCCAGGGGCTTCTTTATCGTTCAATCAACATGAACCTTGCGCCATTACGTACTCTGTCACTTATTGTTTCAGGTTTGTTTCTGGCTTATTCGCTTCGTCGCGCCAGGAGAAGGATCAGGGTCACTCTTTCACGGGAAATGGCGTTCAGGTCACTCGTGCTGGTAATTGTTGGTGGCTACCTGATACTTCTCGGCATGCTTGGCGAGGGGCTTAAATACTTCGGAGAAGCGTCTCAACAGATAGTTTTCATCTCGGTTTTTTTCCTAGGGTGTATTTTCCTGGTTGTGCTTCTGTTGTCGGAGCAAATGAAACGTAAAATCAAGGTATTCATAAACAAGAATTTCTTTGATAATAAGTATGATTACCGAGTGCAGTGGCTTAATTTCACAAGCAGGATTGCTGAAACTCGAAACAATACCGAGTTGGATCATGCAATTCTTTCAGGGTTTTGCGATACCTTTGCCATGGGGGCTGCCATGATTTATATCTGGGCTCCCGAACAGCAGGTATATTTCAACAGAGGAGCATATCGTGTTGGTCTTGAACGGTTCACTCTTACTAGGGATAATTCACTTATCAAGTATATGGCAAAACGAGGATGGGTATTTAATGCAGATTATTATGAATCTGCTGTTGATGATAGGGATATTAACTCACTCTCTTCAGAGAAAATTGCCTTCACTGTGCCGATTTTCATGGGGAGTGAACTGCAGGGTTTTGTTGTTCTGTTGCGACCGATAAACAAAGGAGAAGAGTATACTTACGAAGACTACGATCTGATGAAAACACTGGCAAGCCAAGCGGCCTTTGCTCTTGCAAGTGCAGGGCTTGCCGAACAACTTGCTGTGGCGAGGGAAATGGAAGCTGTCGGTAAAATTACTACTTTTGTCATGCATGACTTAAAAAACCTGGTTTACAGCCTTTCTCTTCTTACCGATAACGCCGTTGACTATATTGGCGAGCCGGAATTTCAGAAAGATTTATTGGACACACTTAGTAACACTGTTGCCAAAATGAAAGCCCTTATTGCTAAGTTAAAGGATCTTCCTGAGAGAGATCAACTTGATCTGGGGGAAGTGGACCTTCTTGATATTACCGCTGAAGCAGTTGCCTCTATCCCATGTGGTGATATAAAGGTATCTGGTTGTAATGTTATTGTGGTGGCTGATCAGCAGGAGCTGAGCAAAGTGCTGATCAACCTCTTGATTAATGCCTTGGATGCTTCAGAAACTGGGGCTGCGGTTAATGTGGAAGTGGGAGTGGCGGAGCAACAAGCGTATATCCGGGTTATTGACCATGGATGTGGGATGACGCCAGATTTTATAAGAGGGCAGCTGTTCACCCCTTTTAAAACGACCAAGAGCAAGGGGTTAGGCATAGGATTATATCAGTCGAAACAGATTATTGAAGCTCATCAGGGACGAGTTGAAGTAGAAAGTACGCTGGGTAGCGGATCAGTCTTTACTGTCTGGCTTCCACGTTCAGGACCTCTTTACTGACAATTTGGAAGGGTTTAGTAAAATGGAAAAACTGCTTATTGTAGATGATAATGAGGATATCCGAAAACAGCTCAAATGGGGGCTCAGCAAGGATTATCAGATAATGCTTGCAGCTAATGTGGCAGAGGCTTTGGCCTATTTCACTAAACACCGGCCATCGGTAATAACCCTTGATTTGGGGCTTCCACCATTTGTCGAGACCTCAGATGAAGGGTTTCGGTGTCTGACGGAAATGCTCAAAATCGATCCCTCCATTAAAGTCATTGTCATCAGCGGTAATGATGAGAGGGTAAATGCCCTGAAATCAATAGAAATGGGAGCCTATGATTTCATTCAAAAACCGGTGAACCTTGATGAATTGAAAGTTATCCTCTCAAGAGCGTTTCAACTCCATTTACTTGAGAACGAGAACAAGCGATTGCAGGGCGAACTTAAAAACCGCCCCGGGGAATATGGGGGCATTTTAGGCCAGTGCTCTGAGATGCAAACTGTTTTTTCAACAATTCGGAAAATTGCGGCATCTGATGTTGCAGTGATGATAAATGGTGAGAGCGGAACCGGTAAAGAGCTGGTGGCTCGCGCTATACATTCAGCAAGTCTCCGCAGTGGGGGACCGTTTATTCCGATTAATTGCGGTGCTATTCCAGATAACCTTTTGGAAGCAGAGCTTTTCGGTCATGAAAAAGGGGCCTTCACCGGCGCCATGGCAAAAGTGCAGGGAAAATTTGAATATGCAGACAAAGGCACACTCTTTCTCGATGAAATCGGCGAGTTGCCGCCCCCCTTGCAGGTTAAACTTCTGCGCTTTCTTCAGGAGAAGCTTGTTCAGCGGGTCGGTGGCCGGGAAGATATTCCAGTCGATGCCCGGATAATTGCAGCTACCAACATAGATATCACCAAAGCGATGTCCGAAGGGGCATTTCGTGAGGATCTGTATTACCGGATAAGTGTTGTTACCTTGGAACTACCTCCTCTGAGAAGTCGCGGAGAAGATATTGCCCTGCTGGCTACTTTTTTTCTGCGAAAGTTCAACGAAGATTTCAGGAAAAAGGTTCGTGGTTATTCCGCGTCTGCCATGGATGCATTGAGGGGATATACCTGGCCTGGAAATGTTCGTGAGCTTGAAAACAAGGTTCAGCGGGCGGTTCTGATGGCAACCGGCAATCTTATCGAACCTGAGGATCTGGGATTTACCCCTCAAACAGGCAGTGCCGCGGCTAGGGGCGGGGCGCTTACCTTGAGAGAAGCACGCGAGCGTCTTGAGATAGACCTTATCAGGGGATCGCTTTCCGCAAATGCAGGGAATATAGCGAAAGCGGCAGATGATCTTGGTGTGAGTCGTCCTACCCTGTACGACCTGATAAAGAAATATAGTATTGAGGTTTAAATCTCGGGCATTTGTATCCCTACTTGATGGTGAAAGTTTAAAAAAATGAAGGTCATAACTTCTGAAGAGATGCAGAAAATTGATCATGCCGCGATCAACAATTATGGCGTCCCAGGCATTCATTTGATGGAACGGGCCGGAGAGGCTTGCGCCGATGCCATCAGGTCTCGTTTTTCCACAGCTACTCGGAAAAGTGTGCTTATTTTCGCTGGTAAGGGGAACAATGGTGGCGACGGTTATGTAATCGCCAGTAAGCTGCATGCTTTCGGCTGGGACGTTTCATTGGTTATCCTTGCTCATCGCAGCGACATCTCTGGGGATGCGGAAATTAGTCTCAGCAGGCTTCCGAATAGTGTCATGCTTAAGTGCTGTTGCGACAACGAATCGTTGGCTGCGTTTTCAGACCTGGGGCAATATGCGCTGGTAGTGGATGCGATTTTTGGCACCGGACTCAAAAGCGAAATCTCAGGCGTGTACCGTCAGGCGATTAAGCTGATTAACTCGTCGGGGCTACCGGTTATTGCAGTCGATATTCCATCCGGTGTTGATGGCAACACAGGGGCAATCCTCGGTGTTGCCATCAGAGCTGATTTGACCATTACCTTTGCTGCGGCAAAATTAGGGCATGTTCTTTACCCTGGGGCTGTTTGCACCGGTGAGTTAATGATTGCGGATATTGGAATCCCTTCTGAAGTTGTGCAGCGTGCCCACGGATATGAATTTGTTGATGCAGGTTCTGCAACAGCTCTTCTCATGCCGCGTTTACCAGTTTCTCATAAAGGTAGTTTTGGGCACGTGCTTATTGTTGCCGGTTCAACCGGGCATACCGGAGCCGCAGTGCTGGCGGGAGCTTCTGCCGTGCGTTCCGGGGCAGGGCTGGTAACCCTTGCTGTACCCTCGAGCCTGAACCAGATATTTGAAATAAAAACAACCGAAGCAATGACTCTACCCATTGAAGATGCCGGGCGAGGATACTTGAGACGAGAGTCCCTAGCTCATATCTTGGCTGGTCTGGCCGGCAAGAATGTTGTAGCGCTTGGACCTGGGTTGTCGCGGCAACCTGAGACGGCACTTCTTGTTCAGGCGTTGCTGACAGCAGTTTCTCTTCCTCTGGTAGTTGACGCTGATGGTTTGAATGCTATTTCCGAAAATGTTTCTGTCCTTGGCAAGAGAGCAGCTTCCGTGGTGGTTCTCACTCCGCATCCAGGGGAGATGGCTCGACTTACCGGTCTTTCAATTGCCGAGATTGAAGCTGATAGAATCGGGGTTTCGACTAAGTTTGCTCAGTTACACAAGGTGTATTTGATTCTTAAAGGCGCAAGAACCATCATTGCGTCGCCTGACGGGGAAGTGGCGATAAATGGCAGTGGTAATCCCGGGATGGCTTCGGGCGGCATGGGTGATGTTCTTACCGGGATTGTCGCTAGCCTCATAGGCCAGGGGTATCCTCCATTTAATGCCTGCCGGCTTGCTGTATTCATTCATGGCTATGCTGCTGACCTTGTTGCACAAGAAAAGGGAGAAGTAGGTCTCATCGCATCTGATGTTGTTGCAAAACTTCCAGTTGCCTTGCAGCGACTATTGCGTGATTGTAAAAGCCGGGCTGGCTTGGACCTGCAAAATTATGGCAAGCAGAGTCCGCGGCTATCTTGATTTTCATTTGGTTTGGGACCGCCACGCACAAAAGGAGAAATAAATGCTTAAAGCATCTGATGTAATGACCAAGGATGTCATCACTGTAACCAGAAAGACAGATGTCAGGGAGTTGGCCGAGCTTTTTGTAACACATCGGATCAGCAGCATTCCCGTTGTTGAAGATGGTGTCCTGGTTGGCATGGTGACAGAGACTGACCTGATCGAAAAGGACCGCAATCTGCACATCCCTACGGTTTTTTCACTGTTTGACGGTGTCTTCTATCTTGAAAGCGGAAAAGTGCTGGAACAGCAGTTGAAGAAAATCACCGGGCATACCGTAGGGGATATTTGCTCCGGTAAGCTTGCTGCGGTCTCTCCAGACACTGAGATCAGTACTATCGCTGATCTTATGAGCGCCAACCGTTATAATGCCGTTCCGGTAGTGCAGGACGGGTCACTTGTCGGTATTGTTGCCAGAATTGACCTGATTCGGACTATGATCGCCCAGGGTGATGTGTGAATGAGTTGATCTCCGAGAGCGCCATTGATACCTTCAATTACGGGCGAATTCTTGGCGGCCTGCTGGAGAGTGGTGACTTTGTGGCTCTTATCGGTGATCTTGGCGCTGGGAAAACCCATTTCGTAAAAGGCATTGCTCATGGGCTTGGGGTTTCGCCCGATGAGCCAGTTTGCAGCCCTTCCTATACGATCCTCAATATACACCAGGGGCGCATTCCGCTTTACCATTTTGATCTGTATCGACTGAACGATGAAGGACAAGTTTCTGACCTTGGGTTTGAGGAGTATTTTGATGGGCCGGGAGTAACCGTTGTAGAATGGGCGGATCGCTTGGGAAGCCTTATGCCGCAGGATAATCTAAGGGTTGTTTTCTGCTTGGAAGGCGTGGAGAGGCGTAGACTCTGTTTCCAGCCAGCCGGCGATCGCTCACGTGGACTATTACGGCGTATCGCCACTGTTTTACCGTAGAAAAGTGTTTGACCTGCCGGGAAATTCTTGCTAAATACAAAACCTCCCTGATCATTGGGAATCCCTCAGCTTTGCTGTAATTATCCATCTAAGGAGGATTGAAGAGATGGCTTTAGTGGTACAAAAGTACGGCGGAACATCCATGGGTTCCATAGACCGCATAAAGAATGTCGCAAAAAGGGTTGCTAAGACCTATGATGCCGGGAACGACATGATTGTTGTTGTTTCTGCAATGTCCGGCGAAACCAACAAATTGGTAGCATTAGCAAATGAGACCTGCGAATTTCCTGACAACCGAGAATATGATGTTCTGGTTGCTGCCGGGGAGCAGGTGTCTATCGCCTTATTGGCAATGTGTCTCAAGTCATTGGGATACAAGGCAAAATCATATCATGGTTGGCAAGTGCCGATAATTACTGATAGTGTTTTCAGTAAGGCCCGGGTAGAAGAGATTCCTGATGAAAAGGTGAGAGCAGATCTCAAGGATGGCGTGATTGTTGTTGTCGCCGGTTTCCAGGGGATTGACCGCGAAGGAAACATCACAACCCTGGGGCGCGGTGGTTCGGATACCTCGGCAGTTGCGATGGCTGCAGCTCTGAAAGCTGATGTGTGCGAGATCTACACTGACGTTGACGGCGTTTATACTACGGACCCGAATATTTGCCAGGATGCCCGTAAGGTAGAGAAAATATCTTACGAAGAGATGCTGGAACTGGCTAGTCTTGGGGCAAAGGTTCTCCAGATTCGCTCAGTTGAGTTTGCCAAGAAATACGACGTAGATATTCATGTTCGTTCGAGCTTTAATGATAATCCCGGAACCATGGTTACCAAGGAGGATAAAGATATGGAAGCAGTACTCGTTTCAGGCATTGCCTATGACAAGAATGAAGCAAAAATAGCCGTTATGCATGTCCCGGATAAACCAGGGATTGCAGCAAAAATACTTTCCCCTCTTTCGGATGCCAATATTTCAGTGGATATGATAGTCCAGAACGTCAGCGAGGCCGGCAACACGGACTTTACTTTCACCGTTACCAAGGCTGACTTCAAAAAAGCCCTTGCCATAACCAGAGACACTGCCAAAGAAGTTGAGGCAAAGGATGTTGTCACTGACGAGAATATCTCCAAGATTTCCATCGTTGGTGTAGGGATGCGTAGTCATGCAGGAGTAGCGACCAAGATGTTCCAGTCGCTTGCGAAGGAAGGGATCAATATCCAGATGATCTCCACCTCTGAAATCAAGGTTTCGGTTGTGATCGATGCAAAGTATACAGAGCTTGCCGTGCGGATTTTGCACGACGCATTCGGCATGTCAGGAAACTAACTTTCATTATTTCCGATAATTTATTGATTCTTCAGGTTTTTTTTGTGCGGCTTGCGTCTGTGCAGCCCTCTGACAATTATGATCTTGTGAAAGACCGGACCTGGAAGATTTGTTGATAAGGGGTGTAACTAATGGGCATGGTTAAGTTATACGATACTACGTTGCGGGACGGTACTCAGTCCGAGGACATTTCCTTTCTTCTTGAGGATAAAATCAGGATTGCCCATAGGTTGGACGAATCCGGCATTCACTACATTGAAGGGGGATGGCCGGGTAGCAACCCAAAAGATGTGGCCTTCTTCAAAGAGATAAAAAAGGAAAAGCTTTCTCAAGCCAAGATTGCTGCTTTTGGCTCTACTCGTCGCGCCAAAGTTACTCCTGACAAGGACAATAACATCATTACGCTGATCAAGGCCGAACCTGATGTAATCACAATTTTTGGCAAGACGTGGGATTTTCATGTTCGTGAAGCTCTTCGGATATCTTTGGAGGAAAACCTTGAGCTGATTAACGATTCTCTCATTCACCTGAAAAAGAATGCTCCCGAAGTATTTTATGACGCAGAACATTTCTTTGATGGTTACAAGGCAAACCCGGAATATGCCATTAAGACTCTCCAGGCTGCAGAAGACGCCAAGGTCGATTGCATTGTCTTGTGTGATACAAATGGCGGTACTATGCCCTTCGAGGTGGCAGAAATAATCAAAGCCGTTAAGAAGCAGATCAAGACCCCATTGGGGATTCATACCCATAACGACGGGGAATGCGCTGTCGCAAATTCACTAGTTGCTGTCAATGAGGGGATCGTTCAGATTCAGGGAACCATTAACGGTTTTGGAGAGCGTTGTGGTAATGCCAATCTCTGTTCGATAATTCCGGCACTTAAATTAAAAATGAAACGGGATTGCATCAACGAAGAGCAGTTGAGAAAGATGCGAGACCTCTCTAGATTCGTCTACGAACTGGCTAATTTCTCTCCACCGAAGCATCAGGCATATGTGGGCAATGCTGCCTTTGCCCATAAGGGCGGAGTGCATGTCAGCGCTATTCAACGGCATCCGGAAACCTATGAGCATATCCGGCCTGAACTGGTAGGAAACTGCACCAGAGTGTTGATTTCCGACCTTTCCGGCAGGTCAAATATCTTGGCCAAGGCGGAAGAGTTTAATATTAACCTTGATAGCAAAGATCCGGTAACCCTTGAAATCCTCGATAACATCAAGGAGATGGAGCACCGTGGGTTTCAATTTGAGGGCGCAGAGGCCTCTTTTGAGCTTTTGATGAAGCGAGCGCTGGGAACCCATAAAAAGTTTTTCTCCATTATCGGTTTCAGGGTAATTGACGAAAAGCGTCATGAAGATCAAAAAGTAATCTCCGAAGCTACGGTTATGGTCAAGGTGGGCGGCAAAATTGAACATACTGCGGCTGAGGGGAATGGTCCTGTCAATGCACTAGACAACGCTCTGAGAAAGGCACTTGAAAAGTTCTACCCAAGGCTTAAGGAAATGCGCCTTCTTGACTATAAGGTTCGAGTTTTACCTGGAGGCCAGGGGACAGCTTCAGTGATTCGTGTTCTCATAGAATCTGGGGACAAAGAAAGCCGTTGGGGTACGGTTGGCGTTTCCGACAACATTATCGATGCATCATATCAGGCGCTCATCGATGGAATAGAGTATAAGCTCGACAAGGTGGAAGAATAGAATCTTATTGCAGGTTGTTTACGTCTCGCATGTTTTAGTTTGTTTTTGTCGAAATCTGTAATAGAGCCATCCTTCTAGGATGGCTTTTTTGCTAGGAGCCAGTTTTATGTTGAATCTGTTAAGCTAATATATTAATGTTAACGCTTTGAGCGGACATGGCGGAATTGGCAGACGCACCAGACTTAGGATCTGGCGCCGAGAGGTGTGGGAGTTCGAGTCTCCCTGTCCGCACCAATTGATGCAATCAAGAGTATATTATTAGTTAAGTGGATCTGAATCGCCACAATTTAAGGCTCGATATGAAGTTGTGGTACCGGGAGAATTGATACGGCAGTATCGTGTTTTGAGAGATTTCATTTTTCATCAATGGTTTGATTTTAACTTTTGCACCAACCTGCTTCAGGTTTTACCTACTTGTTTACCTGCCAATTTATCGTTTGAGCTTCTACGTGCTACAACTGCCATTTGAGATGCTTTAATACTTTAACAAATATATGAATTCTGTTTTTAAATAAGTAAATACTATCAGGAGAGTCCAATCAATGCAGATCACAATTGAAGAGTTAAGCTCAGTTAAAAAGAAGATCAATTTCCAGATACCTTCTGAGCGAGTTGCATCTGAAATAGACAAGGCATATGAAAAAATAAGAAAAAACGCTGCTCTGAAGGGTTTCAGGAAAGGGAAGGCGCCACAGTCTGTTATCGAGAAACATTATAGCGATGTCATGGCGGATGATGTGCTGCGCACTCTTTTCAATGAAGTCTACTATAAGGCCCTTGCAGACCATAACGTGACCCCGGTTTCGTATCCTGAACTTGAAAGTGATGATATAGTTCGCGGTGATAGCCTTAAGTTTTCTGCAACGGTTGAAGTTGTCCCCGAGATCACTTCTGTTGACTATAAGGGTTTGAAGGCCGACAAAGAGCTTTTTGTTGCTGACCCGGATAAAGTTGAGAAGCGTCTTCAGCAGATAAGGGAAAACATGGCAGAGTTCTCGCCAGCTGAGGCTGGAGTGACTGCTGTTCAAGGAGACATGGTTACTATTGATTTTGTCGGGTCGATCAATGATGTCCCTTTTGATGGCGGTAAAGGAGAGGATGCGCAGCTTCAACTCGGGGCTGGCCAGTTTATTCCTGGGTTTGAAGAGCAGATAATCGGAATGGCTGCTGGTGACCAAAAGGACATCAAGGTGACGTTCCCTGCCGATTACCATGCAGCAGATCTTGCCGGCAAGGAAGCGACATTTGCCATCAATCTTAAAGAGATCAAGAATCGGAAACTCCCTGAGCTTGATGATGACTTTGCTAAAGGCATGGGAGATTTTGAGACAATGGAACAGTTGCGTTCCAAAATATCCGAGTCTATTGAAAAGCAGGAAAAAGAGCGGATTGAAGCTGACTTGCGCGAAATGCTAATGAAGGCCCTTGTTGACAAAAACCCTGTTCAGGCTCCGAATGTATTGATCGATAGGCAGGTAGATCTCATGCTTGAAAACTCCAAAAAGAGACTTGCATCTCAGGGAATGACTCTGGAGATGATGGGTATGGATGAAGCTAGCTACAAATCTGAATTCCGCGACGTTGCAGAACATAAAGTCAAGAGTTCACTACTGGTAAGTGTTCTTGCTCGCCAAGAAGAACTGAAAGTGGAGGAGTCTGATATTGAAAAACAGCTGAAAAAAATCGCTGAAGAAAACGGCCACGATTTCGATAAGCTTAGAGAGTTCTACAAAAACAATCAACAGGCAGGAGAAACTCTTCATGATTATCTCCTCGATGAAAAGGTTTTCTCCTTGTTGATATCAAACGCAGAGATTACTGAGACCGCAAAAGCTTGAAACCAACATTTTAATCTTTAATCAAGGAGCAAATTGATGCTTGTGCCCATAGTCGTGGAACAGACCGGTAGGGGGGAACGTTCCTACGATATTTACTCCAGGCTGCTTAAGGACAGAATTATCTTTCTAGGTGGGCAGATCGACGATCAGCTCTCGAATCTCGTCATTGCTCAGCTGCTTTTTCTTGAGGCAGAAGATCCTGACAAGGATATCCATCTGTACATAAATTCGCCGGGAGGAGTTGTTACATCCGGGCTTGCTATCTACGATACCATGCAGTACATAAAGCCTGCTGTAGCGACGATTTGCGTCGGTCAGGCTGCATCAATGGCGGCTCTTTTACTGGCAGCAGGCGAGCATGGCAAGAGATTCAGCCTTAGTAACTCACGAATCATGATACACCAACCTCTCGGAGGATTCCAGGGGCAGGCTACGGACATTCAGATTCAGGCTCAAGAGATTCTGCGACTTAAGCAACGCTTGAATGAAATGCTTGCCAGCCATACCGGCCAGCCTTTGGAAAAAGTTCAGACAGATACAGAAAGAGATTACTTTATGTCTGGAGAAGAAGCCTGTAGCTATGGTATCGTCGATTCAATCATGAACAGAAACACCCTTGGAGGTGCCAAGTGAGCAGAAGAGACGACAGGACCGAGAACCTGATATGCTCGTTTTGCGGTAAGAGCCAGGACGAAGTAAAGAAACTTATTGCTGGCCCCACCGTATATATTTGCGATGAATGTATTGAGTTGTGCAATGATATTATAGCCGAGGAATCAAAGCTTGAAGAAGCTATGAGTCCTGATGTTCGCAAGTTGCCGAAGCCTCAGGAGATTAAGGATGTTCTTGATGAATATGTAGTTGGGCAGGATCGTGCCAAAAAGACGCTTGCGGTGGCGGTATACAATCATTACAAACGCGTTGAAGCGATGGGAAAACCATCAGAAGTTGAGATGCAGAAGAGCAATATTCTTTTGCTTGGGCCTACTGGATCGGGTAAGACGCTGCTTGCGCAAACTTTGGCAAGGATACTTAAGGTTCCCTTTGCCATGGCAGATGCAACAAACCTGACTGAAGCCGGTTATGTTGGTGAAGATGTTGAGAATATCATATTGAACCTTCTTCAGGCCTCAGATTATGATGTTGAAAAGGCCCAGAAGGGAATTATCTACATTGATGAGATCGATAAGATAGCGCGTAAGTCGGATTCTCCTTCGATAACAAGAGATGTTTCCGGTGAAGGAGTTCAGCAGGCATTGCTCAAGATTATCGAAGGGACTGTCGCCAGTGTTCCTCCCAAGGGGGGGCGTAAGCATCCTCAGCAGGAATTTTTGAAGGTAGATACGACCAATATCCTTTTTATCTGCGGCGGTGCTTTTGCCGGGTTGGACAACATAATTCAGCAGCGGATAGGGGTAAAGACCCTTGGCTTTGGGGCTGAGGTTAAAAAGAAGTCTGAGAAGAAAAGCGGTGAATTGCTGGCCGAAGTAACGCCGGAAGATCTGTTGAAATTTGGCTTTATCCCCGAGTTTGTTGGCCGTCTCCCTGTGTTAGCAACTCTGGCTGAGTTGAATGAGGAGGCAATGGTTCAGATTCTCAAGGAACCTAAAAATGCTCTGGTTAAACAGTATCAGAAGCTATTCGAGATGGAGCATGTGAAGCTCAAGTTCACTGATGGTTCGCTGGTGGCAATCGCCAAAGAGGCCTTGAAAAGAAAGACTGGGGCGCGAGGACTGCGCTCGATACTTGAAAACGCCATGCTGGATATTATGTATGAGGTCCCTTCTCAGACCATGGTCAAAGAAGTTGTGATTAATGAAGATGTTATTTATCGCAAAGAAAACCCTATTATCGTCTATGAAAATATGGCGGAGTCTGCATGAAAGACGAAAAAAAGCCTGTAAAAAAGAGTGTCCGTTCAGTCAAGGGAGGGGGTCTGAAAAGATTCCCTCTTTTAACATTAAGGGATATGGTCATATTCCCGCATATGGTTGTCCCACTCTTTGTCGGGCGTGAAAAGTCAGTCCGGGCTCTGGAAATATCCATGAGCAGCGGCAAAGAGGTATTCCTGGCAGCACAGATGACTGCGTCAACTGAAGATCCCTCTACCGATGAAATTTATTCTGTCGGGACAGTGTGTCAGATTTTACAACTGCTTAAACTGCCCGATGGTACAGTCAAGGTTTTGATCGAAGGTAAAAGGCGGGGTGAGATTACTGCATTTATTAATTTGCAAGATTATCTGCAGGTCGATGTAAGGGATATTGTTGATACTATAGACGGCTCAAACGAATTGGACTCACTGGTTCGAGTGGTTACTGCAAGTTTTGAGAACTACCTTAAGCTCAACATCAATGCACCACAGGAGAATCTTGAGTCTATCAAGAGCATCAAGGATCCCGGTCAATTGGCTGACAGCTTGGTATCGCATATCTCGATGAAACTGCCGGACAAGCAGGCACTTCTATCCATGCCTTCACCGGTTCAACGGCTTGAAAGGCTGCTTGTGCTGATGGAGGGTGAGATTGAGATCCTCCAGATTGACAAAAAGATAAAAGCACGTGTTAAGAAACAGATAGAGAAGACCCAGAAAGAGTATTATCTGAATGAGCAGATGCGAGCCATTCAGAAAGAGTTAGGGAATAAGGATGACTACAAGCAGGAGATCAGGGAGCTTGAGGAAAAAGTTCAGACGATCCCGCTTTCAGAGGAAGCCAAGAAAAAGGCTCTCGCAGAATTAAAAAAGCTGCAGTATATGTCTCCAATGTCTGCAGAAGCAGCTGTCTCGAGGAATTACCTTGATTGGCTTTTTACGCTTCCCTGGGGAAAGTTATCAGAAGAACTGGATGATCTGCTGCAGGCTGAGGAGGTATTGAATGCCGATCATTACGGTCTTGAGAAAGTCAAAGAGCGAATAATTGAGTTTCTTGCCGTACGTTCTTTAGTCAAGGACTTGAAGGGGCCTATCTTATGTCTTGTCGGACCGCCAGGTGTTGGCAAGACTTCTCTTGCGCGTTCAATTGCGAGAGCTACTGGCCGCAACTTTGTCAAAATGTCTTTAGGGGGGGTACGAGATGAGGCAGAGATCAGGGGGCATCGGAGAACCTACATCGGATCGATGCCGGGCAGGATCGTTCAGAGCCTGAAAAAGGCCGGAACTAACAACCCTGTTTTTTTGCTTGATGAAATTGACAAACTTTCATCGGATTTTCGTGGTGATCCGGCATCCGCACTGCTTGAAGTGCTAGATCCTGAACAAAACTTGGTGTTTTCAGATCATTTCATGGATATAGATTATGATCTTTCCCGAGTCATGTTCATAACAACTGCTAACTCATTACATTCCATCCCTAGGCCTCTTCTGGACAGGCTAGAAATTGTGAAACTGGAAGGTTATACCGAAAAAGAAAAGGTGGAGATCGCAAAGCGTCATTTGGTCAGAAAGCAACTGGTTGCCAACGGATTGCTGGATCGTGGTGTTTCTTTTAACGATAGTGCGCTCTCTGAGATTATTAGGCACTACACAAGAGAATCGGGCGTTCGTAATCTTGAAAGGGAAATTTCCGGGGTTTGCCGCAAAGTTGCTCGTTTAGTGGCAGCCGGATCGCGGAAAAAATTTGTTATCAGGCCAGTTCAGGTTCGTGAGTTTCTCGGGGCAAGGAAAATAGTCCCTACCAGTCCAGAGCTGGGTGAGGCGACAGGGCTGGTAACCGGGCTTGCTTGGACGGAGACTGGTGGCGATTTGCTAAGCATAGAAGTGGCAGTTTTGCCTGGAAATGGCAAACTGACGATAACCGGGAAACTCGGTGATGTGATGCAGGAGTCAGCGCATGCCGCTTTAAGTTATGTCCGTTCAAGGGCACAGATGCTTGGGTTGGCACGAGATTTTTACAAAAATTACGATCTTCATATACATGTCCCTGAAGGAGCGATCCCCAAGGACGGCCCTTCTGCCGGGATTACCATGGCGACAGCAATTGCCTCTGCTCTCTCAGGAATGCCGGTGCGCGCGAGGATTGCGATGACCGGTGAAATAACGCTTCGGGGAAGAGTGTTGCCAATTGGCGGACTCAAAGAGAAGTTGCTTGCTGCGCGTCGTGGCCAGATTAGGACAGTCATTATCCCGCAAGAGAACCAAAAGGATCTCGATGAAATCCCTGACGAGCTTCTGAAGGGGGTAACTGTAAAATTAGTATCTCACATGGATGAAGTGCTGGCTGCCTCTCTATCCGGAGATTTCAGCGCTTCCTGGCTTCTTGCTGCCTCGGATGTTAGTCGCAAAGGGTCAGAAACGTCTCTCTCACATTAAGAGAAAAAATGCTTGACTTTAGGTGCGGTGCTTTGTTATAAATCTGCTTCTGTTGAATGCGTATGGGGTAGTAGCTCAGTCGGTTAGAGTGCCGGCCTGTCACGCCGGAGGTCGCGGGTTCGAGCCCCGTCTGCCCCGCCATATTATATTCAACGGGCGAATAGCTCAGCTGGGAGAGCGCCAGCCTTACAAGCTGGATGTCGCAGGTTCGATCCCTGCTTCGCCCACCAAATAGATTAAGGACTTAGGCTGTATTGCTTAGGTCCTTTTTCTTTACATGCAAACGTGCAGTCTTTGTGCAACCGCACACCTCTATAGAAATACATACAAGCTCGCTAGGGTTAGCTTAATTATAGAAAATATTGTTTTTGAGAGAGTAACTAACAATTGACGATTCAAGAATTAGTGTGTTAATTAAGTTCCTCATGGCAACTGCTTCTTGTGCTGGGAGGCGCTACTAGATAAATGGGTAGGCGATTCTTAAATATTTTATGGGGTAGTAGCTCAGTCGGTTAGAGTGCCGGCCTGTCACGCCGGAGGTCGCGGGTTCGAGCCCCGTCTGCCCCGCCATTACTAATGAGGCCATGACATAATGTCGTGGCCTTTTTGGTAACAACTAATTAATCCCTTATCCTTGACTTGATCCTCGTAAATCGTATATCCTTTGCCTAACCTATCATGAAAGAGGAATTTATGAGACTTATCACAGTACTGTTGATAACGTGTTGTTTTGTTTTTTTTGCATCACTTGCTTTTGCAAATGAAGGTACTTCTACTGTAGTTTCAGTCAACGGAGTCGATCTGACCAAGGCTGAGTTGGATCAGGAAATTTCTAAAATAGTTCCAATGGAAAGGTCTTTTCATGGTGGACTATCTGAAGAGAAGCAGTTAGAAATTAATAAAAAGGGTATGGAAACCCTCATAAATATGGAACTGCAATATCAGGACGGTCTGTCAAAGGGCCAGAGGCTCGATAAGAAGGCTTTAGAGCGCGAAATTGACTTGTTGGTCGCAAAATTCCCGATGAGAGAGGCTTATTTAGAGGCGGTTGAAAAAGCAGGTTTTAGCGAACAAACAATGGAGCGTTTTGTCAGCCGTAATATAGTATCAAAAAATATGAAGAAATTTGAAGTAGACGATAAGGTTAATGTCAGTGATGCCATGGTAGTTTCATATTATGAAGAGAAGAAGGCTAGTTATATGAAGCCCGAAGAGTACCGTGCTAGTATAATCCTGGTCAAGGTTCCTCCTTCGGCTCTTTCAGAGGAACGCGAAGTCTTTAAAAAGAAGGCTGACAGTGTTTATCAGCAGCTCAAAACCGGAGCCGATTTTGCTGACCTTGCAGCAAAATTTTCGGATGACATGTCACGTATCAAGGGTGGCGATCTTGGATATTTTCATGCCGGTCAGGCTGATGATCAGGACTTTGATGCTCAAATTCAAAAGTTGCAAGTTGGCGAGGCAAGTAGTGTAATCAGGTCTCTCAAAGGGTTTTATATAATTAAGCTTACTGATAAAAGGCCACCGAGGCAGTTGCCCTTTGAAGAGATGAAGGATAAGATTAGGTTGCTGTTGGTTAATGCGGAGAAGGATCGACTCTATAAGCTATGGATAGACGGTTTGAGAGCGAAAGCCAAAATAATCTATCCCCCGGAAAAAAAGACAGACAAAGGTTCGAAATCTTGAAGGCTATAGTGGTCATCCCTACATATAATGAACGGGATAATCTAACAAAACTTGTTGAAACTGTGCTTTCCCAGAGTGAGGAAGTTTCGGTGTTGATTGTTGATGATAACTCGCCGGATGGGACAGGTGCTCTTGCAGATGAAATTGCTGCTGTTACTGACCGTGTAACGGTTCTTCATAGATCTGGAAAGCTTGGCCTTGGTTCGGCCTATCGTCAGGGGTTCAAACTCGCCTTGAACATGGGGGCAGACTGCATAGTTGAAATGGATGCTGATTTCTCTCATGATCCAGCCACTCTTCCACGTTTTTTTGAGATGCTTACTACTTACGATGTGGTAATTGGTTCCCGATACCTTAATGGGATCAGTGTTGTTAACTGGCCATTGAGGCGGCTTATGTTGAGCTATTTTGCCAGTGTTTATACTCGCACAATAACCGGGTTGCACATTTCCGACTGCACAAGCGGCTTCAAGTGTTTCAAAAGATCGGTTCTTGAAGAAATTGAATTGGACGATATTAAATCTGACGGTTATTCGTTCCAGATCGAGATGAATTACAGATGTATGGAGAGAGGTTTTCGTATTGGTGAAATCCCCATAATTTTTATCGACCGGCATGCCGGGACCTCTAAAATGTCAAAAAAAATTGTAAGAGAAGCTGTTGTAATGGTCTGGAAGCTGAAATTTGGTTCAATTATTCGGAGTTTTTGGGGAAGCGGGAAATAATGATTAATGAACAGTGGGCAATTGTAGCCGTATTTGGTTTCTGGGCATGGTTTTTTTGCAGTATCGGTTTCATTTTCAAGACGTTTCCAGGTAAACAACAATTTATACCTAGTTCTGCAGTCAAATGGGGCGGACTATTAGTCTCTTCTTTTTGTGTCTGGCTCATAGGAATGCTGTATGCTTGAGATGTCGCAATATGGCTTGAGTTGCACTATTATTTTAAGGCTAATGGTCTTGTCTATTTAATGCCTTCTAGACTTCACGCCCTATTTTTCTGGAGTAATAATTATGGGTCTGGATTAATTCCGAGTATGTACCGCTTAACTTTATACTGCTTGCTATTTGCTCTGACAGTTTTTTTTTCAGGGTGTAGTACTGTTGAGCCGCTACTGATGAGCGATCCATCAGTTAACCTCTATTGGCCTCCTAAACCTGATCCTATGAGAATAAGATTCCTTAGGGAGATCAAAGGTCCGGAAGACATTTTCCCAGATAAAAGCCGGGTTCAAAGACTTACCGAAATGTTGACTGGTGATAATAATTTAACTTTAGAGCTGGTGACCCCGTCAGCAATTACTGTAAGTCAAGATAACGTTCTTTATATATCAGATACTTTTTCAGGCGTTATTCACCGCTACGACTTGAAATCTCGTGAAGTCTCGTACATTACGCAAGCTGGAGATGAACAGCTCGCCAGTCCTGTAGCTGTTGCCGTTGATCATGAACAGAACCTTTATGTGTCCGATTCTATCAATGCCAAAGTGTACAAGTTCAACTCTCATGGATCGTTCCTCAATGCATTAGTCCCGCCAGATGGGTTTAGGCGTCCTGCGGGCATTGCCATTACAGACTTTGGGGACAAATTTATAGTAGATGCGTTGGCTAATAAATTGCATCGATTCACTTTACAAGATAAATATTTAGGTGAGTTCCCTAAGCAGGCAGCTGGGGAAGAATTGAACACACCGTCCCACGTTGCAGTGGATAATGCCGGCAATGTTTACATAACGGATGCCATGAATTTTGTAGTACGGTCCTATGACAAAAATGGGAATTTTCTGAGGCGTATCGGCGGGGCAGGCGATGTCCCTGGCAGCTTCTCCCGTCCAAAGGGGCTGGCCTTAGACAGCGACAGTAACATTTATGTAGTTGATGCAAACCACGACAATATCCAGATATTCAATAAAGATGGTCAGTTGTTGCTCTATTTCGGGCGCAGCGGCCAAGGTCCTGGCCAGTTTTACTTGCCAAATGGGATATGTATCGATGCAAGTGACCATATTTTCGTCGCTGATACATTTAATCGTCGGGTTCAGGTATTCAAGTATTTGAAGACAGGCGGGAAGAATGAATAACATTCGGAAAATATCTATTGTTGCGGTACTAGTTTTTTTGGGAAATGCAGTCAGCTCATTGGCGGCGGGACCGAAAATCTCAGATATGGTTGTTGGCGGGAACAAGCATAATCTATCCTCCTTAAACAAAAATGTTCTTTATAAAGCTGCTCCTCCACAATCAGCCAGAGACAAAAATACTGAGATTTGTGTGTTTTGCCACACTCCACATAGAGCCGTTCCCCAGACTACATTATGGAATAGGAGCAATTCTTCTGTTTTTTTCGGCCATTATTCCTCCGCTACACTTGTTATAAGACGCACTTCTGCTGCACAGTTTGGTGAGCCAAATGGTACATCCAGACTTTGCCTAAGTTGCCACGATGGGGTAACAGCCGGTGGGGTACCTCTCGGCGCCATCCTAAACGGCTCCCCTATAAACATGGGGGCAAATGACAGAATCACAGGCATATCACTTTTTACTGCGAGCAAGATAAAATCTGGGCATCATCCGGTATCATTTATTTATGATGATGCTGTGCTGAGGGCTATTCAGAGTGATGTTTTAAAAAAGACACAGAATTATCAGATGCCTAGGATTGTTAAGTTAGATACCGCGAATCGCATGCAGTGTACAACGTGTCATGATCCCCATCAGAATCAGTCAACTGAAGATTCTTATCAAGTGCCGCCAAATGAAGGTAGGAAGATTGCCCCATTCTGGGTTTATGGTGCTAATAACAATGCATCGTTAGACCACGATGCGGTTTGTATGGATTGCCACAGTATCCCTACCAACCCATTCCCTTTGCAGTAATACTGAACAGGACATTGCGTATGGCTTACTTGATATCAATTGTATTACTGGTTATGTCTTTATCAGTTGCGACAGCACAAGCCGCTTCATCTTTTACACCATTTCATCTCGACCGGCAGAAGCTCCCTTATGGGTGTGGCAGCTGTCATGTTGGGTTTGAGTTTCGTTCTGGTGGTGGTCAGGAGGGCTGTCTCTCATGTCATGGAAATCCAGCAAAAAGAAAGACAGGATTAATTCGGTCGACGGCAGATTTGGTTGATTTCGAAAAAGAACTGAAAAAAACCTATCATCATCCCATTTTAGAATCTAAGAATCTTCATTCTAATAAAGAGATACTTCCTGAGATCGACCATAAAGCGCCACGTCATTCAGATTGCGTTGATTGCCATAGCCCCCATCTCGTTTCTTCATCAAATAAGTTTGCTGGCATCAAAGGCAAAAAAAACGGTAACATTTTGACTGATGTAACTACTGAGTATCAACTTTGCTATTTATGCCATTCTGACAGTGCCAATCTTCCGGGAAGATTTGTGAATAAACGAATAGAATTTGCCGTTTCCAACCCTTCTTTTCATCCAATAGAGGGAGAAGGAAAAAATTTGGCGGTAGTCAGCCTAATAAGGCCATACAAAGAAAAGAAGACGACCGCCAATGATGTTTCTGTTTTAAAATGCGGCGATTGCCACGGTAGTGATGATGCTAACTCCCCAGCAGGGCCACATAGTTCGATCTACCAATATATTCTAAGAGAAAATTATTCTGCAAGAGATAATGAAACTGAAAGTATCTTTGCCTATTCACTCTGTTATAAATGTCATAATCGTAATAGCATTCTTGCTGATGAAAGCTTCAAATTTCACTCTATGCATATCAAGGGGAAGAAGAGCAGCATGCCGGGTAATGGAGGGACCTCATGCCATACATGTCACACCTCACACGGGAGTACCGAAAACCGGTATCTAATCCGATTCAATACTGATATTGTATCTGCGAGCTCTAGTGGTATGCTTAAGTTTAAAGAAAAAGGTGCCGGTACGTTTAGGGGAGAATGCTTTCTCACCTGTCACGGTGTTGATCATAACCCTAAATCATATTAAAGAAAATTATCCGCTATCTATACGGGTAAAGGAATAATGGCTTTTAAATGAAAAAAATGATTGCTCTCATTCTATGGATTGTTATTCCTGTTTCTTCAGCCGTTTCGAGTGAAAAAATGGGGGCCCCGACCGTAAAGGCACCTTCTCCGCATGGCGTTGCTGGAAAATGCCAAGTTTGTCACGTTGAGCCTGAGGACAGCCTCAATAGCTGGTTCACGTTCACCTCAACAAAAAAGAAGTTAACTCTTGATTTTAATGAGGTATGTCGACAATGCCATGGGCTAGATTTTGGCCATGGAGTAGGTAAAAAACCTGCATTGAACAGAGAGTCCCTCCCTTTAGATTCGTCTGGGAAAATTACGTGTGCAGTTACCTGCCACAATATTCATATAGCGTCTGACGATCCAAGGCAAAGTCAGTATCACCTTAGATTAATCGGTGCACCTTTATGTTTATCTTGCCACAAAAAATGACAGTTAATGATGATGTTACTTTGAAGTACCGAGGGAAGGCTTATTATGAGGTGTTTTAAGTTTAATTTTACCTGGAACTATGGTACAGATAAAGGCCTATGCCGCTCTATTACTGCAAGATAGGTTCGGCTGACGGACGCATCATAGAAAAAGAATTTGAGGCTGCTAATCCAGCGGTTCTCAAGCAAACCCTTGAAGAACAAGGGTTTTTTGTTTTTTCTGTGAAAAAGAAGTCTCTTCAATTTCTTTGGGAAACAGGGACTAAGCGCCGTCGGGTAGACAATAAGGAACTTCTGACCTTTAACCAGGAACTGCTTGTTCTTATGAAGGCAGGGCTACCTATTATTCAAGCCCTGGATACAATCTTGGATCGTGGAGGCAATGGGAAGCTAATAGAAGTCCTTTCTACTGTACGTGAGGAGATCAAGGGAGGAGCAGCTCTTTCCGATGCAATGGCAAAGCATCCCGGAGCATTTTCTCATCTCTATGTAGCCTCAGTTCGCGCCGGAGAGCGTACCGGCGACTTGCCGCTTACTATAAAACGGTTTACTGCATTTATTAAAAAAGCTGAGGCTATCAAGAAAAAAGTAATTTCCGCCTTGATCTATCCTGCAATATTGATAACTGTTGCATCTGCTGCAGTACTGCTACTCCTGGTCTATGTAGTCCCCACATTCAGCCAGGTATATGCAGATGCGGGTTCTCAGCTCCCGGCACCTACCCAAGCCCTTATTTTATTCACCAGTTGGTTGAAAAAGTATTTCTTGCTTATTGTTGCTGCAATGTTTGTCGCCTCTACTCTTTTTAAGAGGTGGAGTGCCACGCACAGTGGCAGATACATTGTTGATGGTTATAAAATTCGCCTGCCTGTTTTCGGTGAATTGTATGTGAAATACTCCTTGACAGGTTTTGTACGCACTCTTGCAACAGTGATTGGCAGTGGTATACCCATCGTCGAATCCCTGAAAATGTCGGTTGGCACACTCAATAACCGTGTACTTGAGCGCCGGTTGCTGGATGCGGTTGCCAAAGTTGAAGAAGGTGTTAGTCTTTCTTCAGCATTTGAAGGCGCAAAGATAATGCCGCCGATAGCACTTCGGATGATAGGTGTCGGTGAGACTACTGGGGCTCTGGAAGAGATGCTTTCTGATATATCAGAGTATTTTGAAGAGGAAATAGAAGCACGTCTTCATGTGCTGACTACTGCTATTGAGCCTGCCATTATGATAATAATGGGGATTGTGATTGGTGTTATTATTCTTACTATGTATCTGCCGATTTTTAAGATCGCCGGAACGGTAGGTTGATTATGGCATTACAGATGACCAGGAAAAAACTTGGCGATTTAATGTTGGAAAATGGTGATCTCACCATTGATCAGCTGCGTTATGCCATAGACAAACTTAAAAGCACCGGACACCGTTTTGGGGAGATATGCCTCGATGATGGTCTAATTTCCGAAGATGTTCTCGCGAAGTCCCTTGCAGAGCAGTTTGGTGTGGATTTTATCGATCTCCAAGGTTTCCGAATTGACGAGGAGCTTCTTAGCTCTTTTCCTCCCGACATCATGTACCGCTTCAGCTTTGTTCCGTTAGCCCAGGAAGATGAATCCATCGTGGTCGCGATATCTGATCCTACCGATGTCGTTAAACTTGATGAGCTGGAAATCCTTCTCGATCGGCCAATAATCATTAAAGTTGCCAGTGCCTCGCAGATTTCTCAGGTACTGAAACGTGGCGAAGGAACTAGCAGGGTCCTTAAAGAAGTCTCCGAAGATTTCATGCTCCAGCTGGTAACAGAAACAGAGAAGGGTGAAGAGGTCCTATCTGTTGAAAAAATCAGCTCAGACACCAGCCCGATAATCAAGCTCGTAAATTCAACGATTCTCGATGCATTGAACAGACGAGCCAGTGATATCCATATAGAAACCGCAATGAATGGTGTAATTATCAAATACCGGATTGACGGGGTTCTTTACAAGGCTACTGACCCAATCGATCTGCATTTTCAGGGTCCGATCATTTCCAGATTAAAAGTAATGAGCGAACTTGATATCTCTGAACGGCGTATTCCGCAAGATGGTCGGTTTAAGGTTAAAATCAACGATAAATCGATCGACTTCAGGGTTTCCATCATGCCGAGTGCTCACGGAGAGGATGCTGTAATAAGGATCCTTGATAAGGAGAGCATTGCCCAGGACATGAAAGGGCTTACTCTTGATACTCTCGGAATTGAAATGAGAGAAGTCAAGCGGTTGAGGAAGATGGTAAGAGAGCCGTACGGGATGGTTCTCGTCACAGGTCCGACAGGTTCCGGTAAGACCACTACCCTGTATGCGGCTTTATCTGAAATCCATACCGGCGAAGAGAAGATCATAACTATTGAAGACCCGGTAGAGTACCAACTTAAAGGTATCGTACAGATACCTGTTAATGAAAAAAAAGGTCTCACATTTGCTAGAGGCCTGCGCTCAATTCTAAGACATGACCCTGATAAGATAATGGTTGGAGAGATACGAGACCCAGAGACGGCCCAGATCGCCGTACAGTCGGCTCTTACCGGGCATCTTGTGTTTACAACGGTTCATGCCAACAATGTTTTTGATGTGCTTGGGCGCTTTATCCATATGGGGATTGACCCTTACAATTTTGTTTCATGTCTTAACTGTGTTATGGCGCAAAGGCTCGTAAGACGACTTTGTGTAAAATGCAAAATTCCGACAACCATTAAAGATGAAGTATTGATTGAATCCGGCATAGATCCTGAAAAATGTCGTGATGCTACTTTCTTCGATGCAAAAGGGTGTGATGACTGTAACGGTACAGGTTATAGAGGCCGTTCAGCAATTGTTGAGCTACTTGATTTAAATGATGAATTGCGTGAACTTATTGTGGCAAAGTCATCGGCGATCCTCCTGAAAAAAGCGGCAAGAGAGGCAGGCACCGTATTTCTTCGCGAATCAGCTGTTGAAAAAGTGCTGAGGGGTGAAACAAATCTCCGGGAGATCAACCGGGTTACATTTGTGGAGTGATGATGTTCTCCAGGAAGACAATTGGTTTAGAAATAGCTACGGACAGAGTTCGCATGGCACTGGTTGGCGGCTCTCGTTCGAAACCGGTAGTAGATTCTGTACAGGAGGGGGTTTTCCCTGCTGACACAGTCAGAGTTTCACTTCGGGAGCTGAATGTTCTTCAGCAGTCATCATTTGTCGCAACAGTCCGCGAAACTTCGCTAAAACTACTTGCGAAGACCTCAAGAACGGCGGTTTCGCTTCCCGATGCCTCTGGTCGCGTGGTACTTTTGGATCTTGATACCCGCTTCAAAAGCCGGGAAGAGGCTGTTGATATAATCCGCTGGAAACTTAAAAAAAACTTTCCCTTTGATATCAACGATGCTCATTTTGACTTTCAGGTTCTGCAGGAACGAGGCTCCGGTGAAATATCTGCCCTTGTTTCGATAGTTTGCCGTCAGGTAATCCAGCAGTATGAAGAGTTGTTGGTTGAAGCCGGGCTTGAGCCTAATCAGATAGATTTTACCTCATTTCGCTTGTTCGAGCTTTTTGCTTATAAACTTGCACTTGGCGAGAATTATCTCTTTGTCACCCATATGGCGGGAGTATTGAGCATAATGCTTTTTAACCAGGGGATACTTACCTTTTATCGGACAAAGGAACTTGCAGGGCGTGGTTTTTCCGTTAACCGGGTTTATCGCGAAATATCGAGTTCTCTTCTTGTTTGTCAGGATAAAAACCTAGGGTTTTCTGGTGGCAAGGTTTACTGCTTTACTGATAATGCTCATGCTGAAGAGTTCCGTTCAATTATGGCGGATGCAACCGAGCAGGAGCCGATTCTGCTTGATGTGGCAAAGGTTGTGGGTCTGTCGCCGTCATGCAATATTGATGCAGCAACCCTGTTCAAAATGTCGGCTGCCTTTGGTGCTGCAGTGAGGAATCTCTGATGCGCCTGACAATCAATCTAGCTACAAGAACCTACATCAATCGCGGCCAGCTTAACCTGCTGTTTGCAGTTGTTTTTGTTATTTTGATTGCTTTTTCAGCGGTTAACATTATCGAAATATCAAGCAATTGGGGAGAAGCAGACAGAATCAACTCCGAATTGCGAGCTTTGGAGCAAAAGTCCTCGACAAAGGGTAGAAACGTACCGGAGGCTGAATATCAGAACTTGGTCTCTCGGATACGCTTTGCCAACGGGGTAATTTACCGCAAGTCTTTTAACTGGCTTGGATTACTTGAAATGCTTGAAAATGTCGTGCCGGAAGGCATTTCTCTGAGCGCAATTGAGCCAGATACCAAGAAAAAGGCATTGAAACTGACAGGGACAACCTCAAGTTTTGCTAATCTTAGAAAGTTACTTGAGAATATGGAAGGTTCCAGTAACTTTTCCGATATTTATCTGCTCTCTCAGAATGATACAAAGGTTGGTGAAGCACAAAAGGGGATCACTTTCAGTATCAGCTGTCAGGTAAAGATATGATAAATAAGGCTTATTTTAAGGAGATACTTAACGTACGCATCAGGACAATTATTGTTCTTGTCACTATAGTCATAATTAATATCGGGCTTATGCTCTTTCTTAACTTCTATCAACGGCCCAAGCTTGTACAATTACATGACGAGTGGTTCAAAAAACGCAAATCATCGGGAACGGTTCTTGATAGGGGCGCGGCTTTTGAAAAGGGGAGCGCCGATATCATTCGTTGGCAAGCCATGATTGCACCAAAGAAGGATTTGGCGCGGATAGTTGGTGAGATTTATGAAGTTGCCAGATCGAATTCGCTTTCTTTGGGAGGGATCACTTACAAGCCTGAACTTCTTAAGACAGAAAAGATGCTTTCGTATGTAATAGGGTTCACTGTAACTGGCAGGTACGCAGCGATCAAGAGTTTCATCGGAGATGTAGGCCGACTTCGCGATATTGTCTCAATAGACAGTATTTCACTAAGTAACCCCAAATTAACCGAGGAGATCGTGTCTCTGAAGCTTAACCTGACCGTATATTTAAAGCTGGAGGGGCAATGAACAGGCAAAAAGCCCTTCTTGCTCTATTGCTGGTTTTGCTCGTAGGGGCATCCGTGACCAGTTATTTGCGAATGCCGCAACAAAAAAGCGTAGCTACTCTTAAATATACTACTGGAGCTATTGCAACTCCTAAAAAAGCAAATAACGCACTGCCTGCTCCAGAAGAAATCAGGTTGCGTCTGGACTTACTGGGACAAAATAATGCCCGATTTACCGGCTACAAACGCAATATTTTTAAGCCGATATTTCATGAGGAGCAAAAAGCGTTACCACTGCCTCTACCACCACCACCTCCCAAGCGCCAGGCTCCTCCAATAACAACTCCAAAAGCGGTTCCTGCTGTAGCTCCGCAGATTGCTGAGCCAACACCTGTGCAGCGCGACATGGCTGCATTTACGTTCTTGGGGTTTCTCAAAAAAGGGGACAAAAAGACAATTTTTCTTTCCAGTAATAAAGAGATTTTCCTAGCGCACAAAGGTGATCGTTTGGCTGGGAAATATGATGTTTCAACGATTACTGATGAAGCTTTGGTCATAACGTCTCCGGATGGAGCTGAAATAATTATCCCTCTTGTAGAAAACAAGCCGTTGGCAGCACCAGGGCAGTCGAGAGGGACTGTCGGCAGGTAGCTGCAGTTTAGAAATGGGTATTGAACCAGTGTAAATTAGCAAGGAGAGTACCTGATGCATAAACTTAAACCCATTTTCATAATATTGCTGGCATGTCAGGTGGCTATAGCTGGTTGCTCCGGCGGGAGATCTACGTTCAGCAAGGCCCAGAAGCTTGAGGCTGAAGGGAGACTTGACGAGGCTGTTGTTAAATACGCTGAGGCTGCTTCCGCAAGCCCTGAAGAGGGAGAGTACCGGTTGCGTTTTCTTGGTGTTAGTGAGAAAGCTGCGCGGGTGCATATGGATAAAGGTGAGCAATATCAGGAGAAAGGCAATCTGGATGATGCTCTCCGAGAATTCCAGGCTGCAGTAGCCCTTGATTCTTCGCTTGATAGGGCGCGTCAGGCCAGCGAAAAGGTGGTAAAGCTCAGGAACTCGCAGGTATACCTCAAAGAGGGCGAGGAACTCGAAAAGAACCGAAAAACCCGCGAAGCCATTCAGGCATATCAGAAGGCGCTTGAGTTTAATCCGGATAATGAAAAAGCAAGCGAAGCTATTACCAAATTGCAGAAAGGTCGCAAATCCAAGCTTGATGGCTCTGAGTTGAATCTTAAGTCATCGAAGCCGATAACCCTCAAGTTCAAGGACGCCAAGTTAAAGGATGTCTTTAATATAATTACCCAGCTTTCCGGGATCAATTTCGTGTTTGACGAAGGTATTAAGGATTCGAATATCACCATTTACCTGGAGAATGCCACTTTTCAGCAGGCGTTGGATGTTATAACCGGACTTCAAAAATTGGGGAAGAAAACACTCAACGAAAGCACAATAATCCTATACCCAAAGAGTCCTGAAAAGCTTAAGCAGTATGAAGACTTGATGATTCAAACCTTTTACTTGAACAAGCTTGATGCAAAAAAGGCGGTAAACCTGATCCGGACCATGCTGCAAGTTAAGAAGATCTATGTTAACGAAGAGATGAATGCTATTGTGATTCGTGATGTCCCGGATGTAATAGAGGTTGCCGGGAGGATTCTTGACGCCAACGATGTCCCGGATGCAGAGGTGTTGCTTGAAGTAGAAGTGATTGAAGTTTCTAAGAAAAATGCTGAGTCCTTGGGGCTTGTCCTGAGCAAATACGCCCTTTCTATGAATACCTGGACTCCGCAAGGTGCATTCTTTTCCGACGCATTGACGAACACGACAACTACAGCGTCATCAACGACTCCATCAACCACTACTTCTGTGGTAAGTCCGTCAAATCTCTTGCAAGCCTTCAGCTGGAAGAATTTTCAAGGGTATATGACGGTCCCCAGCGCTACGTTCAATTTTGGCAAGACCCTTTCCAATGCCGAAACCCTGGCTTCCCCTAAGATTCGGGTCAAGAACAGGGAAAAGGCCAAGTTTAATGTTGGTACCAGGGTACCGATAACAACAACCTCTTCTCCGACCGGCGGCGGGGTTAGTGTCAACGTCCAGTATGTAGACGTTGGGGTAAAGGTAAATGCCGAGCCGACCATTCAATTGAACAACGAAGTTAATATGAAACTGAGTCTGGAGGTCAGCTCCATCATCTCTAAAGAAAAGATCGGTGACTCTGCCTCTCTGACGACCGTAGTTACCATCGGCACCCGGAATCTTGATACGGTACTTTCGCTCAAAGACGGTGAAACCAGTGTTATCGGCGGCCTTATGCAGGACAGCAAGACCAGGTCCAAGCAGAAGGTTTCAATCCTTGGGGATCTTCCGATTCTTGGTCCGCTGCTCACAGGAAACGACGACTCAAACGACAAGTCAGAACTAATTCTTGCCATTACTCCGCGTATTGTAAGAGGCGTCGCTGTACCCGAAGGAGATGCTGCTCAGTTCTGGTCCGGCCGCGAGGACGAACCGTCCATTAAGAAGCCTTATGGTTCTTTTGTCTCTGATACCGAAGAGATTACAGACGATGCCAAGGGACCGGCGAAGCCGCCGCAGCTGTTCTACCCATCGTCTCCTAAGCCTGCTCCACCTGTTTCGTCGCCAAGCCCTGCGCAATCACCGGCTACGCAGGCTTCTCCACAGCCGCTGCAAACTGCTACCCCTGCAGCTGTCTCGCCGGTTCCGCCAGCGCCGCCTGTAACGCCGCCGGTACAAGGCCAAACAATTAATTCAAGCCAGCCTGCGACTACAGCTGTCCCGGTTGTCGGGAAAGCCGTGCCTCAGCCATTACCGTCAGCGCAACAGCCGCCAGCCCAGACTCTCCAAAACGCTTCACAAATTGCAGTGCCTGCAGTAGCACCGTTGCCGGCAAATGTACCGGCAGCAGCAAAGGACGCAGTCGCTCCTCAGACGACACCGAAGGCGTCAAATGATAAACCTGCTCAGGCATCACAACCAGCGCCGGCGCCGCAGCAGGAACAGAAACCATCCAGAGTTTCAGTGACGATTGCTGCTCCTCCTTTGGTAAAGATTAAAGATCAATTTGTTATTGAGATAAAGGCAACAGCCGTCAGCGGTCTTAAGAGTGCTCCGTTTGTTCTCGCTTATGACCCGATATTCGTGGAATTTGTTGGCGCATCAGCCGGTGATCTTCTGAAAAGTGATGGTAAACAACCGGTATTCCGGGCGACAAATGATAATAGTACCGGCCAGGTAACCTTCAATATTTCAAAAGCTGATGACGGTTCAGCTATTAATGGAAGTGGCAAAATAGCTCTTGTTACCTTTAAGGCGAGAAACCAGGGACCTGCTAGTTTTGGCCTGATGGGAGTTAATTTTATCGGGCAGGGGGGGAAGCAGATAGAAACCCTACCGTACAACACTGTAGTAGAAGTAAAGTAACGTGAACCTTAAAAAGTTTATTGGAAGATATGTTGGTTGCAGATCCGGCGTGAGCCTTGTGGAACTTGTTGTCACAATGGCTATTTTGACCATACTTGCCGGTCTGGTTCTTCCTTCCGTGCAGTTGACTGCCAAGAGAACCAAGGAGATTGAGCTTAGACGCAGCCTCAGAACTATCCGCACCGCACTTGACGAATACAAGAAGGCTTATGATGAAGCGATAAAGGCGCAGAAGATTACGCAAGGTCTGCAAACCAATGCCAGTAGTTCTGGGTATCCTAAAAGCTTGAAGTTGCTGGTAGAGGGCGACGACTTTGGGGGACTCGACAAAAACCAGACAAAGAAGAAGTTTCTCCGTCGTATCCCGGTTGACCCTTTTAACCCCGTTAAGAAAGGCGAAGAACCCAAGTGGGGCCTGCGTGCCTATAAGGATGAACCTGATAGCAAGACCGCTTCAGATGACGTTGAAGATGTGTATGACGTTTATTCGCTTAGTGAAGAGACCGCTATAGATGGCACAAAATACAAGGATTGGTAAAACGGGCATGAGATTGGCCAGGCTGCTCAAGGGCAGAAAAGGGTTTACACTTATTGAGCTGATGATTGTCGTTTCGATCATCGGCATTCTAGCCGCTATCGCTGTGCCTAACTACAGAATGGGCATCCTTAGGGCTCAGGAGGCGGTCCTCAGGGAAAATCTCTACAGCATCAGAACTTCCATTGACCAGTATTATGCTGATCAGGGGAAATTCCCGGATTCCTTAACCGAGATGGTAGACAAGAAATATCTCCGCGTTTTGCCGACGGACCCTTTTACCAAGAAAAACGATACTTGGCAAACAATGGCTCCTCCCCAGCCCACGGACGGAAGCAAAGTGGAAGGGTCTGTTTATGATGTCCATAGCGGGTCGAACCTGATAGGAACAACTGGTACCGCTTATAATGAATGGTAAGTGAAACCCCATCGCAACTTCCCACAGATAATCAAAGCCATACAGAAGTGATTTTATGATCCAACTCCATAATGTTTCAGTCTCTTATCAGGGCGATACCGCCCTGCCGGGTCTTAATCTGCATGTTCACAAAGGGGAGTTCCTGTTTGTCACCGGCGCTTCAGGAGCGGGTAAGTCAACATTGCTCAGGTTGATTTTTGCCGGCATTCAGCCAAATTCCGGGCAGATCCTAATTGATGGCCAGAACCTGACACGCATGACCCGAACTCAGGTTGCCATGCTACGTCGTTCTATCGGTGTTGTTTTCCAGGATTTCAAACTTTTGCCAAACAGGACTGTGCTCGAAAACGTTGCGCTAACCCTTGAAGTGCTTGGCTGGAATGCAAAGGATATTAGCAAGAAGGTTTATCACACGCTCAAGCGGGTTGGGCTTGAGCATAAGATAAATGCAACACCGCTGAAGCTATCCGGCGGTGAACAACAGCGAGTTGCCATTGCCAGGGCACTGGTTAACGAACCGAAGATACTGATTGCCGATGAACCGACCGGAAACCTTGATGACCTCAACAAGGAACAGATTCTGGAAATCCTTCGCGACGCGAATATTAGAGGAACAACAGTCATGGTGGCTACCCATGACCGCCGTTATATCGAGGCCAGTCACAGAGACTTTATCGCTTTGGAAAAGGGTATGATTGTGGAGGACACCCGTGAGCGGCGCTAAGAAAATGGCAACCCGTCAACGGGTATCAAATCCCAGTGTATTTGGGCGACTCCGCTATTTTATTGGCAGAGCAGTACTTAATATCAAACAGAATATATTTATCAATCTGGTGACAATGCTGACAATTGCCATTGGTCTTCTGATAATTGCCGTGTTTCTTCTCTTGCTGGTAAACCTAGAAGGGGTTGCTCATGAGTGGACCCGTCAGGTGCAGGTGACAGTCTATCTCGAAAAGGAACCTGCGTCTCAAGAGCTCTCACAAATTGTTTCCCGGATAAAGTCCCTCCAATACACTGATTCGGTGAACTTCATTACCAAAGAAGACGCTCTCAAGAGGTTCCGCGCCAGGCTGCGGGGCCAGGAGTCTTTAATGGAAGGGGTTACAGCTGATCTTCTCCCGGCCTCAATCGAGATCACTCTCAAAAAAGGGGGGCGAGACAGTGAATCAGTCGAAAGCTTTGTCAGTCGTTTGAAACAGATACCTGGCGTCAGTGAAGTACAGTACGGCGAAGAATGGGTAAGAAAGCTGACGACGTTCATGCAGTTAGCCAGATTTGTAGTAACTTTGATCGGTGGCTTTTTGCTGATATCGGTGCTTTTTATAGTTTCAAACACGATCAAGCTAACGATTTATGCGCGTAAAGATGAGCTGGAAATACTGAGTCTGGTTGGCGCAACGCGCTTTTTCATCAAGGCGCCCTTTCTCATAGAGGGGATTATTCAGGGGTTTGTCGGTTCTCTCCTGGCCTTGATTCTGCTTTCCGCCTCATATTATACCTTTCTTTATAACGCGGCCGACTTTCTCAGGCTAACGCCGACTTCTTCCGGGCTGCAATTTCTACCGCTTTCATATCTGGCAGTAATACTATTCGCCGGCATATTACTCGGGTTCATCGGCAGCCTTGCCTCTTTAAAGCGGTTTATAACTTTCTGATATGGGCCGAATATCACTTATCGTAATTGTTCTGGTTACAGGTCTTGCCGGTCTGTCTATCGCTGATGTGCGGGATGATCTCCACGGTATTAAACAGGAGATACGGGAGAAAAAGACTGAACTTAAAAAGAACAAGAAGCTAGAAAAACAGGTATCAGGCGAGCTGTCTAAAATCGACCAAAGCCTTAAGCAAAAAGAAGCAAACCTCAAGGCATTGGGGAATGATCTGGTTAAAGTTGAGCGGGTGCTGGGTAAAACTGGTGTTGAGATCGTGCAGGCCACTGCTGCCGCCGACAAAAAGCGTGACCAGATCAGACGCCGCCTTGTTTCATTATATAAGGCCGGGGAGTTAGGAGCTACCCGGATGTTTTTTTCTGCTGAATCCTTTCCTCAGATGTTGGAGAATCAACGTTATATGCAGGCAGTACTGCACAGTGACCAGCAGCTTTTTGCCGAATACAAATCCAAGATTGACCAGTTGAAAGGTCTCAAAAACGTTCTCGAACGTGATCTGGCAAAAAAAGAGAATATAATCGCCAGTATCGCGAGCAAAAAAGTAGAAATAGAAGAAGAAAAGGCTAAAAAAGCGGCATACCTCTCAAAAGTGCGGGACAAATCCAAGAGTCAGCAGGCATCCATAAAAGAACTGGAGGCTAATGCCCGCCGACTCCAAGCGATGATGGAAAGGCTTGAAGCAAACAGCAGAAAAAGCTATAATCAAAAACCTTCAAAAAAGCAGGCCCTTGGAGAACGTGAACCGCTACCGCCTGTTGCCGATAAAGGGTTTTCTGCTCAGAGGGGCCGATTGGCAATCCCGGTAAAAGGTGATATTCTTGCACAATTCGGGCGGCATAAGCACCCGGAATTCAACTCCTACACTGTTAACAACGGTATTTCCATAGCTGCTGCCAAAGGGACGGAAATAAGGTCAGTTTTTGATGGCCAGGTAATTTTCGCAGATTATTTTAAAGGGTATGGCAATATGGTAATTATTGACCATGGCGGCGGCTATTTCAGCCTCTACGGTCATGCTTCAAGGTTGAATAAGAAGGTCGGGGCGCAAGTCGCCCGTAATGAGGCAATTGCCAATGTTGGTGATGTCGATTCATCAAGGGGCACAATGCTTTATTTTGAACTTAGACATCAGGGAAAGCCGATCGATCCTGCTCCCTGGTTCAGGTGAGTTAGTTGCAGCAAGCTTGTTTTGATTAGAATTATCAAGGTCATGAAACCTTAAATTCTGGAGGAATGATGTTCAAGAACCGTAAAATACGTTTTACCGCCATTTGTCTGGGCGCTGTACTAGCCTTCTCTGTCGTGGTCGGTATCGGCTCCAAAGGACACACCGCACCGCAGGGCGGCGATTATGAGTCGATCGAGCTGTTCACTGATGTGCTTGCGATTGTCAAAAAGAGTTATGTCGAGGAAGTTGATACCAAAAAGCTCATTTATGGAGCCATAAATGGTATGCTGGCCTCTCTTGACCCACACAGTTCTTTCATGCCTCCCGAGAGCTACAAAGAGATGAAAATTGATACCAAGGGGCAGTTCGGAGGTCTTGGTATCGAGATCTCGATCAAGGACGGCATGCTGACGGTTATCTCTCCCATTGAGGACACCCCTGCATACAAGGCTGGTATAAAGGCCGGAGACCAGATCATCAAGATTGATGACAAATACACCAAGGATCTGAGCATCAACGAGGCGGTAAAGCGGATGCGCGGTACCAAAGGGACCAAGGTTACTCTTACGATAATGCGTGAAGGGTTCGACAAACCCAAGGATTTCCCGCTTACCAGAGATATCATTCAGGTGAAGAGCGTCAAGTATAAGACGTTAGATGATGGTTATGGCTATGTGAGACTTGCCCAGTTCCAGGAAAAGACCGATGATGATCTTGCCAAAGCGCTGAGCGCATTGAAGTCGGAAAATGGCGGAACCCTGCGTGGACTGGTGCTGGATCTGAGGAACGATCCAGGCGGACTGCTTGACCAGGCGGTCCGGGTTGCCGAGCACTTTGTGCCGGAAGGTGAGCTGATTGTCTATACCGAAGGGCGCGAAAAAGAGTCAAAGGTGCGTTACACCTCTCGCAAGGGGAGCAAAGAGCCTGGTTATCCGATCGTGGTGCTGATCAACGGCGGCAGCGCTAGCGCGTCTGAGATTGTTGCCGGTGCTCTTCAGGATCACAAGCGGGGCGTTGTCATGGGGACTCAGAGTTTCGGCAAAGGTTCAGTTCAGTCATTGATTGAGCTTTCGGACAATTCCGGTCTTCGTCTGACAACAGCTAGGTATTACACTCCAAGCGGTCGCTCTATCCAGGCAAAGGGGATTACTCCCGACATAACTGTAGAAAAAGTTGAACTCGCAGCTGCTGCTGAGAAGAAAGATGCGATGCACATTCGGGAAAAAGACCTTGAGAATCACTTTGAGGACAAGGATAAGGAAAAAGAGAAGGACAAGGATGCCAAGAAGGAAAAGTTGCCGCTCTACAAGACCGATGAACAGGTAAAGGCTGATTATCAGTTGCTCCGTGCCCTCGATCTTCTGAAAGGCTGGGAAATAATCAAAAAGGTGATGACAACAACCGGCAATTAAGCGTCGTTGTGCCAATATCCTGAACTGAACGGGGAGCTGCTGCTCCCCGTTGCTGTTTGTGGCTAGCGTTGCCAACTCTTTGCATTGTTCCATGCTTCTTGCTATAGTGAAACATCAACCCAATTGGAGGTTTCCTGCATGAAAAGTCTGGTAAAGGCGGGTTTATTGATTATCAGTGTCCTGACGCTGCTCGTTGCCTGCGGTGGCGGCGGAGGGGGCAGTACCCCTGGCCCTGTGACTCAACTTAGTGGGGTTGCATCAAAGGGGCTTGTAAGTGGCGGGACGGTGCGCGCCTATAAAATTGTTGGGGAGGCAGTAACCACCCAGATTGGAAGTGATGCTACAACGGCTGCTGATGGCACATATAGTATTAACATCGGTGATTACACCGGCCCATTAATGGTACAGGTGACAGGGGGCACATATGTCGATGAATCTACCGGACTCCCCACCCAGCTGAACATTCAAACTCAAAATGGTTTAAGGGCATATGTTGCCAATGCAACAAGTGGGACTCCGTTAACTGCTGCAGTTACGCCACTCACAGAGCTTGCAGTTCAATACCTGGGAACAGGAGCATTGAGCCCGGCCAATATAACCGCTGCAAACAGTAAAATCAGTAATCTTTACGGAGTAGCTGATATAGTTACTTCATCCCCCACATCAGGAACTTACCAAAGTACCCTGAGTGCAATATCCAGCATGAGCACTGGTGCTTCTACTCCTGTAACTGTTGGCGACCTGCTTGCTAGCATGAAAACCCAAATCCCCGTAAACCAGGATCCACTGCCGGTGACGGTTGGCATAACAAAGGATAAGGCATCGGCGATTGCAAATGGCAGCGATATTGTTACCCTGACCGCATCTGTTCTTCCGGTTAAGCCGGCAGGCACTCCTGTTGTATTTGCGATAACCTCTGGGATCGCAACCTTTGAGGACGGTTCGACGACCTATAACACTACCATGAACGCACCAACCGCGAAGATCAAAAGTGCAACTCTGGGTAGCGTGACCGTTACCGCTACCTGTGCCGCCGTTAGCGCTTCAACAACCATCACGTTTGGCGGGGCTCCCGTGATCACGCTGTCCGTCGACAAGAGCAGTGCTGTAGCCAGTGGTACCGACATTATTAACCTGAGTGTCACCTCGACGACTAATTTGCCTGTCGGTACCGATGTGACGTTCTCTATCGTTTCGGGTAATGCTGTTTTCGGTAATCTCGCCACGACCTATGCGACAAAGATCCTCGCATCTCCTGCAAACACCGCACAGGCAACTATCCTGAGCTCTGTCAACGGCGACGTGGTAGTAAAAGCCGATTGTCAGGGCAGTAGTGATACCAAAACGGTCACCTTCGGTAACGGTCTTGCTTCATATGCCTCTCTGAAAGAGGCGCTTGGACCTGTTTTTGTAATTGCTTCGGATGCATCTATCCCAACGGGAACGATTGTCAATTTCACGGCAACTGGTGCCGGCACGATACGCGTGTTTGACGGCAACTGGTCCAAAACAGGAGCCTATGGCACTTCTGCAGCTCCATCCGTAGCAGCGGCAGGCACTTTTGCTGGAAAGGCGGCAGTGTACCTCAGATGCAACAGCGCAGGTGATGTCACCATAACAGCAACCCGTCAGGGATCGAGCACTCCCATAGGTACGGTGACAAAGACCTGTTATGTTCAGACTTCGAGCCAGAATGTGAATGTATCTCTGACCCCGGCTGGTGCTGCAAAACTGGGGAGCAACACGGTGACAAAGCTTTGGTTCAATATCGTTGCCGCTCCGGGAACAAGCACCTCGGCGATAGCTTCATACGGCTCCGCAGTTGCAGTCGAGCAAAAGAATGCCGTTACGACTTTTGTCAATCTTGCCCCCAATACGGCGTTGACGAGCAGTACACCGATCTTTACCGCTACCTATGCCTACAATCCCTCTCCGGCGACGTTCACCGTTATGCCGATCGGGTCGGTTACCCTATCTGGAGGAAGTACGGTAACATTGACATCCAGCGATTTTGTTGTACAGTAACACCTTGGTAGACTTATAAAGAAAGGGCTTCACGGTTATCCGTGAAGCCCTTTCCTTTTATTACTGCAGATGCCGTTCAGAGGTTTATTCGAGCGTAAGTTCTGCCTTGCAGGAAATCCCCTTGCTGGTGCCGCCTTTAACCTTGAAGTTGATCAGGAACTCCTGAAGCCCGCCTGATGCCAGGTTCAACTGGCTGATTCTGATGGTCTCGCCGGAAACCTTGCTGAATGTCGCTGAGCCGTCTGTTACCGGGACATAGGACGCGGGGTGGTTGATGGTTATATTCAATGATGAAGCCTCGGCGCTACCGACATTAAGCACGGAAACCAGACATTGAGCCCGAGAATTGTCGCCATCGACCGAGTCAACCTTCTTGACCACCGCCCTGACAATCGGCGCGGATGCGGTCATGGCAATCTCTGTTGAGATTGGGCGGTCACCGGCAACCTGCGAGGTCAAGCGGATCGGCAAGGCCAGCTGCTGCCCTTCGAGAACGCTTACCGGAGGCTTAGCCTTAAGCTGTACTGTGGTCGAGGCGCCTGGGGCAATCTCGGCTGTGGTAGTGATTGGTTTACCCTCTATCTCGAAGCGGGACTGCCAGCCTTCGGGGAAGGCGGTAGCCAGAGTGAAGCTGTCTGCCATAATCCCAGGGTTGGTAATGGTCAGCGGGATAACCATCTCTTTGCCTGCAACCGCAACCAGGTCACCAGAAGAGACAGCCATCACCAGTTTTGGCGCACTGACTGCAGCGAAAATCGATGCCTTGTGATTGGCCAGCCGCTCAGCAGCAGCCTTTTCCCGAGCAATACGTTCGGCTTCGGCTTTCTCACGCGCTTTACGCTCTTCCTCGGCCTTGATGGCAGCCAGTTTTTCCTGCTCTGCCTTCTCCCGAGCAATACGTTCGGCTTCGGCTTTCTCGCGAGCTTTACGCTCTTCCTCGGCCTTGATGGCAGCCAGTCTTTCCTGCTCTGCCTTCTCCCGAGCAATACGTTCGGCTTCGGCTTTCTCGCGGGCTTTACGCTCTTCCTCAGCCTTGATGGCAGCCAGTCTTTCCTGCTCTGCTTTCTCCCTGGCAATTCGCTCAGCTTCAGCCTTTTCGCGCGCAATCCGTTCCTGCTCTTTCCTTGCCAGAATTGCGTTGATATCGATTTTGGCGGTTTCGCGCATCAGGTCCTGTTCAAGGGTAGTTTTCAGATTGCTGTCCGGGAACTCCTGCTTCCAGAGATAAAGAAGATAAGCCGACTCACTGGTATTGCCCTCTTTGAAATAAGCTCGGGCGAGAAAAACCAGAGACAGTTCCCTTAGTTGCGATTCAGGTTGGCCAAGGAGCGTCGAGAACTGTTTGATCGCTGATTGGTAATCCTTGTTCTTGAAAGAGTTGAAGCCTGATATGAAACTCTGCGCCTCCGGCGATTGGTAGGCGTGGGCAGGTTGGGCCAGGGTCAGGCAGAGCAGTGCTGCGGATGGAATAAGGGTGCGAGCAATTTTCTTCGTTTTCATGGCGTAGTGTGGTAATTATCGATCAGATTTGGCTCAAGTTGAGGTAATTTAATACAGTACATGGAAAGAGTCAATAATTCTTAATGGTTGTCCGAGGCACTGAATGAAACAGGCAAAGGAACGGCTTGACAAGGTCCTTGTGGAACAGGGGCTCGTGCCGTCCAGGGAGCGTGCCAGGGCCCTGATTATGGCCGGAATGGTGATTGTCGGTGATCATGCTGCCGTCAAGGCCGGTGAACAGGTTCTTCCCGACGCTGTCATCCGTCTGAAAGGTGAAGACCACCCGTATGTCAGTCGCGGTGGTTTGAAGCTGCAGAAGGCGCTTGATCAATTCGCTATTGATGTTACGGGAAAGATTGTCATCGATGTCGGCGCATCTACTGGAGGTTTCACTGATTGCCTGCTGCAAAGGGGAGCTGGAAAGGTCTACGCAGTAGATGTCGGGTATGGGCAGCTTGCCTGGAAGTTGCGCCAGGATGAGCGTGTAATAAACCTGGAAAAAACCAATATCCGTTACCTTGAACCCGCCATTCTTGATGAAATCCCGGATATCGCAGTGATTGATGCTTCTTTCATCTCGCTCGACAAGATCCTTCCGCACGTTATAATTCTTATCAAGCCGTTGGCAACTATTATTGCCCTTATAAAACCGCAGTTCGAGGTTGGCCGCGGTGAAGTGGGGAAGGGTGGGGTGGTAAGAGACGAAAGCAAGCATCAGGAGGTTGTGGACAAGGTTAAATCCCTGGCTGGCGAGCTGGGTCTTAAGGTTAAAGGGGTTGTCGAATCGCCAATCACAGGTCCAAAAGGCAACCGCGAGTTTCTTATCTATTTAGGTAAATCCGATCAAGAGGGGGAGTGAATGAGAGATTGCATCTTCTGCAAAATAATAAATGGTGAGATCCCTGCCAAGAAGGTGTTTGAGGATGACAGGGTTGTTGTTATTGAAGATATTTCGCCTGCGGCACCGGTACACTTGTTGATTATTCCGAGAAAGCACTTTGTGAACGCTTTGGATATGTTGCCGACAGACTGTGAACTAGTCGGCCATGTCTTTCAGGTAGCTGCAGCGATTGCCCGCGAAAAGGGTTTTGCTGAAAAAGGGTTCCGAGTTGTTAATAATAACAATGCCGGTGCTGGTCAGTCGGTATTTCATATCCATTTTCATCTGCTTGCCGGAAGAGACTTTATCTGGCCTCCGGGGTAGGATAAATATCGAAGAAGGGGAACATCATGAGAATTCTGCTAGCTTCAACGTTGGTTCTTGCACTCTTGGTTGCTGTTGATGCTTCGTGCGCCGTTTACATGTGGGAAGATGAGCAAGGTGTTACTGCCTTTACCGAAGATTATGGGAAAATACCGAAAAAATACCGGAATAAGGCAAAAAAGGTTGAATCGGACCAGCCTGACGACTCCGCTGCACCGGTTGCGGATACTCAAGGGACAAAAGCTGTAGTTGAACCTCCAGTAAACCTGAAGGGAGGCAGCGGGGCGACAACTCCGGCAAAAGCTGAAAAAAAGCAGCTTTTCGGCGGGAAAGAGGAAAGCTATTGGTTTAACGAATTTGGCAAGCTGAAGGCAGACCTCAGATCTTACAAAGATCAGTTGGATGCGATAAATGCCAGACTTAGCAATAGCGGCTCAATGTCGCGTTCCGAGTACAAGTCTCTTGAAAATACCAGGAAACTCCTTGAGGAGCAGGAAGGTGCTGCGAGAAAACGTTTTGAGTCATTAACCGACCAGGCCAACAAGGCCGGGGTTCCTCAAGACTTGAGGTAAGAGGAATATCAATCCAAATCTTAGTAGATTAAACAGAAAAAACCCGGTCTTGGGACCGGGTTTTTGCATTTACGCTCCAGTTTGCCGTAGCTGATTAAGTCACTGACCAGGGTTCTATCTTTGCCCGAGAAGACGTTTCAGGCTTCCCTGTTGATTGAGGGCATGCACACCACGTCTGGACTTGAGCCTGTTCACGACATTAATAGTCAGGTTCCTTAACTTGTCTTACCTGCAGCCCAGAGCATATTGTTAAAGATCATTCATCTGATTTAAGTATAGCTATTGGGGAAAATCTGTCAAGAGAGTTTTCTCGCTTTTGATAACCGTATCGACCAGGTCGAGCATTACTTGAGCGTCACGAGATTATTTTAGCGACGCTGCCGGGATATATCATATCCAGAGTCATGAGGAGGGTTAGCAGAATGGTTATTATGGCGGTCATCCAAGCGATAATATTGAAAACCGGCCCGTTGCAGTGACGACCCATGAGCCGCTTGTTGTTTATCAGGATGAGCATGAAGACAAGGACAAATGGAAGCATGATGCCGTTGACAACTTGAGACAGGAACATGATTTTAATAAGCGGGGCATTGGGGATAAGGATCAGTGCCGCACTGAGAATAATAATAATCGTAAATAACCAGAAAAACTGAGGAGCTTCCTTGAAGTTTCTGTCGATACCCGATTCCCAGCCCATGCCTTCGCAGACATAGTAAGAGGTTGATAGCGGCAGGATGCAGGCCGCAAACAGGGATGCATTGAAAAGCCCGAAGGCAAAAAGCGTCGAGGCATATTGCCCCACAAGGGGCTTCAGCGCCAATGCCGCGTCAGCAGCAGTCTCGATTTTGAGACCTTGGGTGTGAATGGTCGAAGAGCAGGCAACAACAATAAAAAAGGCAACAACTATTGCCATGATACAGCCGACGAAGACATCGAGGCGGGAAAAACTGTACTGCTCAATGGTAATCCCTTTTTCAACGACTGCGGCCTGTTGATAGAACTGCATCCAGGGCGCAATGGTAGTGCCGACCACGCCGATGATGGTCATCAGGTAGGCGCTGTCGGTATTAAGGGTGGGCACAACGGTAGCTGTAATGATGGTTCCCCAGTTGGGCTTGGCCATGAAGGCTGCGATCGGGTAAGCTATATAAACCGTGCAGGCGATCAGGAAGACCTTTTCTACGAGCTTATATGAGCCCTTCACAATAAGAAGCCAAACTAGAAGGCCGGCAGCTGGTACAGAAATGTATTTGCTGATGCCGAAAATCTCTAAACTGGCGGCAATGCCGGCAAATTCTGAAACCGAATTGCCAAGGTTGGTGAGCAGCAGGGCGACCATAACGTAAAAAGTTACCTTGACGCCGAACGATTCACGGATCAGGTCCGACAACCCTTTGCCGGTAACTGCTCCCATTCTGGCACACATCTCCTGGATCACCACCAGGGCAATCATTGTCGGTATCATTACCCAGAGGATGGAGTTACCGAAGTGCGCGCCTGCCAGAGAATAGGTGGTTACTCCACCGGCGTCGTTGTCGACGTTGGCGGTTATTATTCCAGGTCCCAGAATGGCAAGGAACAGTAAGATGTTCTTTCTGTTGACCTGGCCCAGTGGTTTTATGAATTTCATCAAACTGATACCGGTAAACATGGCTGCTCCTGATCAATGATACATGTGGCGCTTGCGACGTACGAGGTGTGGCAGGAAGTGTTGTAATATGTCGTCAACCGTGACGATCCCGGCCATCCTGCCTTCTTCATCCAATACCGGTATTGCCAGCAAATTGTATTTAGTCATCAGATGATAGATCTCTTCCGGTTCGGAGTTGACCTGTACTGTTTTCAGGTTGTCTTCCATAAGTTCAGATATGACCGTGTTGGCCGGGGTAACCAGGAGATCTTTGAGGCTGACAACCCCCTCGAGCCTGTCTTCATCATCAAGGACATAGGCATAATAGACGGTGTCGATATCCGGCGCTACCAGCCGAACCTGACGAAGGGCATCTTCAATGGTCATGTCGCCGGCGATTGAGAGAAACTCGGAGTTCATGAAGCCGCCGGCGGAGTCTTCCTCATGTTCCATCAACTCCTGGATCTCTTCGGCTTCGTCAGCTTCCATCAGTCCCAGTAGTTCCTGAGCTTTTTCTTCAGGGAGGTCGGCCAGGACGTCGGCAGCCTCGTCTGGGGCCATCTCCTCAAGAATGTCTGAGGCCTGTTCGCTGCCAAGTTGCTCAATGAGCTTGGTCCTGAACTCAGGCTCCAGTTCGTAGAGCGTATCGCCGGCAGTTTCAGAGTCTATGGTGTTGAGCACTGTCTGGATATTGGTTACCGGAATCTGCTCGATGATGTCTGCCAGGTCAGCCGGGTGGAGTTCCTTCATCTGGTCCCTGGCAACAGTCAGGGCCAACCTGGAAGTATGCATTTCCAAAGGTTGCACAAACTGCCAACTGATTTCGTTGTCCGGAATCTGTTGCTTGAGGATGCCGGCGATTGAGTCACCGAACCGCTCATATCCCAAACGTCTCAACAGGCCGCGAAAGCCGATGTCGACCGAAAAAATACAGAGCAAGTCATTAAAGCGACCGAGCTTGACGTCGTTGACTCGCACAACCTTGGCGCCATCCACATCGACTATTTGCTTGTCGAGGATATCGCGCTTGATGAAAATTTCACCATCTGCGTCTGTATGGAGAGGGAGTGAGTCGGCTGTTTCCATGGAGACTGAGATTACGGCCCGGTTGAAGAGCGATATCTGTTCCCATGATGCTGAACAGAGTCCCCGCCTGTTTTTTAGGATGATGTGGGATACTATGGGAAAGGTTTCACCCGGGACCATCACCAGGTCGATGAGTTTACCAATATCCTGCCCCAGATCATTTATGGCGTTTTTGCCAAGCAGGGAACTGATGAACAGTTCACCAATAATAACATTCATATTGCCCCCCAATAACGACAAAACCCTTCCACAGGGAAGGGTCTTATGCATAAGGCGGCACAGGACTTCCCCCTGGTCGAGTTTCGGCAGAGCACAACGTAGGTGTAATCACCAGCTACCTTAAGTAAAGCCTTAATCCGGCCAGACCTGGTCTACCACATTGGCGTCTTTCGACGTTTCTGGGCAGTAGCTTCTGTTTGTGCTAACGCCTCATCCTAACGAGGAATTCTAGAAATTTTATAGACCCGAAGCCCTTGTTTGTCAATCAAATTTCCCGTCCGGGTTTGGCGCGGAATCGCTGTATGTGCTAAGGTTTACAATGTGACCTTGAGGTGGTAAAACTTACTTCAGCGAACGAGGACGCTCCAATATCATGTTTTCAACAGCGCTCTATATTGTTCTGGTTATTTTGCTTGTGCTGGCAAACGGTTTTTTTGTCGCCTCAGAGTTTTCACTCGTGGCAGTACGCCGTTCGAGGGTCTTGACCATTGTCGAGGAGGGGACGGATAACCGTGCCAAAACCTTGCTGGAGTTGGTAGATAACCTTAACATTTACATCTCTGCCACCCAGCTCGGGATTACCATGTCATCGCTAGCTCTCGGCTGGATCGGCGAACCGGCGTTTGCCCGTCTCCTGGATGTCCCACTCCGGGGAATTGTTTCGGTTGCCGCCCGCCATACGATCTCTTTTACCCTTGCCTTTACAGCCATAACGGTAATGCATATAGTTCTCGGCGAACTTGCTCCCAAAACCCTTGCCCTTGAGCGGGCCGAAAAGGTTGCTTTGGCTATCGCCTGGCCGATGAGGTTTTTCCAGAAGATTTTTCGCTGGCCGATACGCTTTCTGGACTGGGCAGGCATCCGCACGGTGCGGATGGTCGGTCTTCACTCTACGGTTGACCATGCTTCAGTGTACACAGTTGATGAACTCCGGCATCTCATTGACGCTTCGCAAAAAAGCGGCAATCTGGAGCCGGAAGAGCAGAAACTTTTGCATGGGATTTTCGAGTTCTCCGATGCGGAAGTCATGGAAGTGATGGTTCCTCGCAATGCTTTCTCCGCATTGGATGTCTACGCCACACTGGATGAAACCAAAAAGGCGTTCAGGGAGTTGGGGTATTCGAGGTTACCCGTTTATCGGGAGCATCTTGACAGTATCGTTGGCGTCGTATTCCGGAGAGATATTGAACCATACCTGGAGCAGAGCATAGAGCAACCGTTCGATCTGGAAAAGCTGGTTCATCCGCCCATGTTCATTCCTGCCACAGCCCAGCTGAGCGTGGCTCTCAGGCAGATGCAGTCCGCCCGAACCCATCTGGCGTTTGCTGTTGACGAATACGGTGGGATCGAGGGAATAATCACCCTTGAGGATATCCTCGAAGAAATTGTCGGCGAAATTGACGATGAGTTTGATGAGGAAACGCAGGCTCAAATAGTAACAGAGGGTGAGACCTATCTGCTTGACGGGATGCTGACTGTGCGGGATGTCAACCAGCATCTGCATCTTTCATTGCCTGAAGAGGATTCTTATACCACTATTGCCGGATTTGTCCTTGCTCAGGCAGGACGGTTGCTAAATGTTGGGGACAGTGTCGAGTTCGGGGAGATGAGGTTCACTGTTGAAGCGCTGGAACGCCGGCGTATTCGCCGGGTTCGGATGTCTTTCGCTCGCGAGCCCGACCAGTCGTAACAGAAAGTACGGACGAACTCGTTACTGCTTCAATGCTTGCCATGCTGCTTGCCGATGGTGACCGATGTCAGGATCGCTATTGCCAGTGCGCCGACGATAACCCCCAGTGAGAAGTGTATCGGTACATGCCAGATGTCCACCAGGATCATCTTTATGCCGACAAAAGCCAGGATGAAGGAGATGCCGAGTTTCAGGTAGACAAACATCTCCATCACGTGTGCCAGCAGGTAGTAAAGGGAGCGCAGCCCCATGATTGCGAAGACATTTGATGTATAAACGATAAACGGGTCACGGGTCACTGACAATACTGCCGGGATGGAATCAATGGCGAAAATGACGTCGCTGGATTCAACCACCAATAAAGTAAGAAAGAGCGGGGTGGCGGCCGTTATCCCTTGTTTTCTTATGAAAAAGCGGTCATCGCGAATTCTTTTGGTTATCGGCATGAACCGCCTGACCAGCCGCACGAGCAGGTTCTTTTCCGGTTCGATCTGCTCTTCCTTGCCGAATGCCATCTTTAACCCGGTGACAATGAGTATCCCGCCGAAAATGTAGAGCATCCAGTGAAATCGTTCGATGAGTCCAATTCCGGCAAAAATGAAGATGGCCCGCATCAGAAGAGCGCCGATGATTCCCCATTTCAGGATCTTGGGCTGATGGGATTTGGAAATATGGAAATAGGAGAAGATCATGATGAAAACGAAGAGGTTGTCAACCGACAGGGACTCTTCGATCAGATAGCCGGTGAAGAACTCCAGAGCTTTGGTTGAGCCCATTTGGAAATAAATCCAGACATTGAACGCCAGCGCCAACAGCACCCAGGTTATGGTCCATCCCAAGGCCTCGCGGAACCTTATTTCGTGGCTTTTGCGGTTGAATATGCCCATATCAATAGCGAACATGATCGCCATGATACCGCCGAAACCAAGCCAAAGTAGCCCATTGCCTGTCATATTTATATATCCGTATCCTATTGGTTTGATGCGACAGCGGATAATAGGCCAAGGGGTTACCAGTGTCAAATGATTTACCGGCTACCATACTTCAGGCTGTAGAGGTTGCATTTTGCCGGATGCCGGAATACAATCCCCATAGGCTGGTAACCCTCTTGAATCGACTGATCTTGCATGCATCATAATCCCGGTGAAAAATCGTTGGGGCTCGCGCTTACTCTCTCCTTCATCGTCCATGTTGGCCTGTTCCTTCTAATAATGGCCATGCCCCAGGCTGGCAAGAAGGCCACCCAAGAGCCGATAATGGTGGATTTACAGGATCTCCCCGAGATTACTAAGCAACTGCCGAAAGGACAAAAAGAGGCAACGAGGAAATCAGAATCGTTCCAGAGGGTACCGGAGGAGATGGCTCCTCGTGGTACTCGCGAGCGGGAGAAACTGAGTCGTTTTGGTGAGGTACCCCCACAAAAGCCGCAGATAAGACCGCAGCAACAGCCAGTGGAAAAAGAGCGTGAAAAACTGTCCAAAGAGAGCCTGTTCAAGCCAAAGGAGCCGGTTGCTTCAGATATTGCGAAGCTTTATCCATCTGCGGGCAAACTGGCGAAGATCGAGGAGAGCTACCGCAAAAAATATGAAGAAGAAGTCAAGGAGAGTGATACCAAATTTCTCAATACCGACGATATCCTTTTCGGGTCTTTCCTGAGACGATTTGAGACGGCAGTTTACGGAGTTTGGCGCTATCCAGCCGAGGCGGTAAAATTAGGGGTCGAGGGGGTCACCCCGGTGCGCATTACTTTCAATCGCAGAGGAGAAATTGAGAAAGTGGAGATCCTGGAAAGCTCAGGCAGCAGGATCCTGGACGATGAAGTCAGGCGTACCCTGAGCATGATTGGTCCGGTTGGAGCCCTGCCAAAAGGCTATGACAAGGATCAGTTTCACCTGATCGCTTTTTTTCATTATGGCATCAGCAGCGGTTCAATTCGCGGCCGGCTCTATTGACTATGTCCTTATAAATTCAAACCTTTCAGATATTCTCTGAACTCATTGCTGAATTCTTCCCTTTTTAGGGCCATATCTACAGTTGCCTTGAGAAAACCAAGTTTATCGCCGCAGTCGTGACGTATCCCCTCAAACTGACACCCATAGACCGCTTCGTCTTGTGACAGTTTCAGAATGGCATCGGTCAACTGGATCTCTCCTCCCTTGCCGGGTGCCTGCTTTTCCAGGATAGGAAAGATTTCCGGGGTCAGGACATAGCGACCAATAATGGCAAGATCCGACGGCGCTTCTTCCCGTTTCGGTTTTTCAACCATGTCAGTTACTTCGAAGATCCGTTCCGAGATAGCATTGGCCTTCACGCAACCATAGGAAGAGATAAGTTCCATCGGCACCTTTTCCAAAGCCAGAACCGGTCCGCGGTATTTGCGGTACACCTCCAGCAGTTGCCCGAGGCAAGGACGTTGCGCATCGATGATGTCATCGCCCAAAAGAACCGCGAACGGTTCGTTGCCGATGAAATCCCGGGCGCAGAGAATGGCATGCCCCAAGCCTTTAGCCTCCTTCTGACGGACGTAAAAGATGTTCACCATCTCTGCAATTTCTCGGATATGAGAAAGTTCCTTGTCTTTTCCTTTATCATACAGGTGCGCCTCCAACTCAAAGGCGATATCAAAATGATCCTCCAGAGCGCGTTTGCCCCGGCCAGTTACGAAAAGGATCTGTTCTATCCCCGAGGCAACGGCCTCTTCGACGACATACTGCACGAGAGGTTTGTCGATAAGCGGTAGCATCTCTTTCGGAGAGGATTTTGTTGCCGGAAGAAATCTTGTGCCGAGGCCTGCAACCGGGAAAATAGCTTTTTTCACTTGCATTAGAGAATCTCCTTATGCCGATAGCTGATAGTCTGTAATAAAGGTCAACATCATGGTTTTAACGCGGCAATGATTTGCGGAATCAACTCTTCACGCCCCATGGCCATTATGTGGATGCCATTGCAGAGAGGTGCTGCCTCTTTGGCAAAACGGCAGGCAATTTCCAACCCCTTTGCCGCCGGATCAGCAGCGTCGGCAAGTTCATCAATAATATGATCAGGGATCGTGAGACCGGGAATATTCTTATTGATATAGCGTGCCATGCCGGCTGATTTGAGTACCAGAATCCCGGCAATTACTTTAACCGGCAGGTGACTAACCGCTTCCCTGAATCGGCCCAATCTTGGGATGTCGAAGATCGCCTGAGTTTGCAGGAATCCGGCTCCTGCAGCCGCTTTCTTCTCAATCTTTATCAGGGTAAGTTCGAGCGGTTCGGCATCAGGCGAGGCTGCAGCTCCGCAAAAGAAGGTGGTGCTGCCGGTCAACTGGTGCCCGTTCATATCCTTACCATTGTTGAGGCCGGCAATAACGTTAAGCAGTTGGACGGAATCGAGATCAAATACCGGTTTGCCTTGGGGATGGTCACCGAAGCTTATAAAGTCTCCTGTCAAGGCCAGGATATTGGTTACACCCAATGCCGCAGCTCCAAGCAGATCACTCTGCAGGGCTAGGCGGTTCCGGTCGCGGCATGTGACCTGGTAGATAGGCTCAATCCCCTCCCGAACCAACAGTGCCGCGGCGGCAAGAGGAGATATCCGCATGTTGGCACCCTGGTTGTCTGTGACATTAATAGCGTCCACCATGGCAGCAAGCGAACGTGAGATTGACAGAAAATCAGAGCAGTCTATGCCTTTGGGAGGGGATACCTCAGCGGTAATGACAAAAGTGTTGCTCTCCAGTTTGGCCTGGAATGATGACATCATCTATTTGTCCAGTTTCAGGCGACCGGGTTGCCTGCGAGTAGAGTTGTCTTTTGCTGACACGGTCTTCTTGATACGTTCGGCGTCTCCACGATCGGAAAGACGGTCAAAGATCATCTTCCAGGCGCATTCAGATTCAAGGTCAACTTCGCAGCGACCGTTGTCCATGCCGCCGCAGGGCCCATTGAGAAGGCTTTTTGGGCAGACCGTAACCGGGCAGATCCCGCCGGTTCTTGAGAGCAGACATTCACCGCAGAGGGAACATTTCTGTTCAAACTGGCCAAGTCGTTTTATGTTCCCCAGGAACTTGGTGTCTAGCCCGGCAAGCGTGCGCTTGGAAGTGGTTGCTGAAACAGACTGAACCCCTGCTCCGCAGGCAAGGACAACGATGGCTTCAGCTTCGTCGACCATTTCCTTGCGGGAACGCAAATCACGGGCCGTGCGGAGCATGTGGCATACTTCGTCGATAACGATGGAGCCGGTTATCTCCCTGCCAACGGCAGTGAGACTTTCCTGCATCTGCCAGACCTCTTCCTCTCCACCCGCCTTGCAAACGGTTGCACACTTGGCGCAGCCGATAAGGAAGACACGAGAAATGCCGTCTAGCTCCGAGAGTATCTCATCCAGCGGTTTCTGCTGGCTTACGATCATCGGCAGGTACGCCTTGCCGATTCCACGGTGTTCTGGAGGAGCATTGTTATCGTCATCGGGCCGACTCCACCTGGGACAGGTGTTATGGCAGAAGCGCGCTCTGCTGCAGGGCCAAACTCCACATCTCCAACCAGTTTCTTTTCCCCGACACGGTTGACACCGACGTCTATGACAACTGCTCCTGGCTTTATCCAGTTGCCCTTGATCATCTCCGGTACTCCGACAGCAGCTATGACTACATCGGCGTTGCCGACCTTTGCCGCCAGGTCCTTGGTTCTTGAATGACAGATAGTAACTGTTGCATGCTGTGCCAGGCACATGAGCGCCACTGGCTTGCCGACGATATTTGACCGACCGACAACCACCACCTCCTTGCCGTTCAGATCAATGCCGGTCTCCTTGAGCATTACCATAACGCCGTACGGGGTACAAGGTTGGAAGACCGGCTTCCCGATGACAAGTCTGCCGACATTGTATGGGTGAAACCCGTCAACGTCTTTATGAGGCGATATCGCCTCGAGTACTCTCTCAGTATTGATTTGTTTAGGTAGGGGGAGTTGGACAAGGATGCCGTGAATTCTGAGGTCACAATTCAGTTTGTCGATAAGGTCCAGAAGTTCGGCTTCTGTTGTATCTGCAGATAGCTTGTGCTCATCGGAGAAGATTCCAACGTCCTGGCAAGCCTTTTCCTTCATGCTTACATACACTTTGCTTGCTGCGTCTTCACCTACCAGCACTACCGCCAGTCCCGGGGTTATTCCTTTTGTCTTGAGGGCAGCAATTTCTGCTGTGATTTCTCCACGAATTTTAGAGGCTATTGCCTTGCCATCAATCAGGTTTGCCATCTTCTCTGCTCCTAAATAAATTTTTAGCATATTAAGACAGGTTGTAGTTTTTTGTAAAGGTTTACAATGTTCTGCAAAAAAAAACCTCCAATTAATGGAGGTCTTTTTACAGGTCAAAAAAACTGTTAGGCCGCAGCAGCCGAAGGACATCCGGCGCAACTCCCGCCGGAAGGGCAGGCAGGAGCAGCGTTAGTTGCGCTACTACTATATCCCTCGGAATACCAACCTCCTCCCTTTAAAGAAAATGCGGCAGAGGATATCAACTTTTGTACTTCTCCGCCACAGCTGGGGCAGATTTTTGCCGGTTCGTCGGAAAACTTCTGGCGAAGTTCGAAGTGGTGGTTACATGCGGTGCATTGATATTCGTAAAGTGGCATTGTTGATCTCCTTCTTTTTAAACAGGTTTCTACATGCAATATAGTTATTGGAACCTGGATTTGTCAAGTCTGTTCATTAAGAATTGCAGCAATGGTTGTTGCATCCGCTCCGCGGATGAGCAGTCTTTTTTGCCGAGATTTTGTCCCGGAGATGACCGATACTTTCGATTTTGCTATTCCGAGGGTCTTGGCGATAAACTCTTCCAACTGGCGATTGGCGGCATCTTCAACAGGAGGAGAGGTGAGGCGGACCTTAAGCGCATCACCCTGCATCCCGCAAATCTCCATGCGGCTGGCACGCGGTTGGACATGGACTGCAAAGGTCACCCCTTCATTTGTGGATGAGATATTTAACTGTCGGGTAGATGGCTCAAGCGACATTGGTGTTGAGAAGTTTCAGGTGGTTTTCAAGGATGGATTTGAAAGATGTTTCAAACTGAAGTTTTTCGCGGCGAAGGTCCTGAATTTGGGTGTTGAGTTGCAACAGTCTGTTTTCGGCGTCTGCAAGAATTCGTTCTGCTTTGATTTCAGCCTCAGATATAAGAAGAGTAGCTTCTTTCTGGGCATTGGCTTTCATCTCTTCAGTTATCTTCTGAGCTGCCAGCATGGTTTCGCGGAGGTTAGTCTCACGCTGGCGTAGTTCGTCCATTTCGGCAGCCGACTTACGGCATTGGTCTTTCAGTTCGGTATTTTCGCGAATCAGTCGTTCCATCTCCTGGGAAATCTGCTGGAGAAAGGCATCAACGTCATCGGGGTCCAGTCCGCCGATCATTTTACCCTTGAATTGTTGCTGTTGGATGTCTAAGGGAGATATCTGCATGTTCAGACTCCCAAGCCGAATTTCATTCGATCGGCCAATTCAAAAAGTGATGCGATAATGAATTTCTGGATAAAAAATATTGCCAGCAGGATCATCAACGGAGACAGGTCGAGTCCTCCGGTATTTGGCAGGACTCTGCGCACTCTTTGCAATACCGGTTCAGTAGCCCGGTACAAAAAATTTACGATCGGATTATATGGATCAGGATTTACCCAGGAGAGGATGGCCCTGGCAATCAGGATATACATGTAAATCGTCAGGACAGTGTCGGCAATGCTGGCGACTGCTTTGAGAAAGTTCGCAATAATGAACATATAAATCCCTTATCTGCAAGGTAAAACAGCTTGAAGCTTTATACAGAATTACCCTGAGTCTGTCAAGGATGTCCAGTGTCGCAGTCTTTTATATTTATCCGGAAATATTGCAAAAATTAAATTACAGTTGTTGCTGATATACCAGTCAGGTTATGATTGAACTGAATTTGGAGAAAAGGGGAGATGGTATGTTCTATAAAGGCGCATTGATGGGTATAGCAGTCATTCTCGTTTCGCAGGCCACCTTTGCAGACTTTAATTCTGCTCAGAAAGCCTACAATGAAGGGGATTTTGCGACGGCAATAAGAGAATTCAGAACCGATGGCAGTGCACGATCACTCTATCAGGTTGGCCAGATGTACTCAAACGGCAAGGGGGTCCGACAGGACCGGCGAGAGGCGGTAAAGTGGTATCGTAAAGCTGCTGAACTTGGCTATGCCAAAGCGCAGACAACCCTTGGTCTTTTTTATTCCATTGGAGAAGAAGTAAAACAGGATAAGAAGGAATCTGCCAAATGGTATAAAAAGGCCGCAGATCAGGGGCTTGCGGATGCGCAGTTTACCTTGGCTCAGATGTATGAGCGGGGGGATGGAGTAAAGCAGGATAAAACCGAGTCAGTCCGCTGGTATCAGAAGGCTGCGGATCAGGGGCATGCCAATGCCCAGCTTAACTTGAGCTTGAAATACGATGCTGGTGAAGGGGTCGAACAAAATAAAGAAAAGGCTGCATTCTGGTATCACAAGGCGGCTGAGCAAGGGCTTGCCAGAGCCCAATTCCAGCTTGGCGCTCTTTATGACAAGGGTGACGGAATTGAACAGAATAAAAATGAGGCTTTCAAATGGTATCGAAAGGCTGCAGACCAAGGCTATGCTCGGGCCCAGTATAGTTTGGGGCAGCTGTATGATAGGGGGGAAGGCGCTGCACATGATACCCGAGAGGCCTTGAAGTGGTATCGCAAGGCGGCGGAGCGCGGTGTTGCCGACGCTCAGTATGCAGTGGGACAAATATATTACAAAGGGATCATTGTCGCTCAGGACCGAAAAATCGCCTTGAAGTGGTACCGTAAGGCTGCCGAGCAGGGATTTGATGAAGCCCAGTTTGCGCTCGGACTGATGTATGATAAGGGCGACGGGGTAAAACAAGACCGTAAAGAGGCCTTCAAATGGTATAAAAAGGCTGCAGAGCAAGGTCTTGACATTGCTCAGTTTCATTTAGGGCTTATGTATTATAATGGCCTGGGGGTTAAGCAGAACAAGATAGAAGCGCTGTCGTGGTTTCAGAAAGCAGCTGAACAAGGGCTTGATCAGGCGCAGAAGACCCTTGAGTTCGTAGGTACGCGCAGAGTTCCTTTATTGTAGAATCATCGATTGACATGTGATTGGGCGACTATATACTTTTATTCATACAAACCGACTGCGCGGAGATTAGTGGTGTATATACAGGTTCGTGACAACTTGGGCAACGAAAGGTTTATCGAAGAGGAACTCCTTGAGTCCTGCATCGCTTCCGGAGAGGTTGTGGCATTTCGCCGGAGCGATGGCTGGATAACGGCACCGGCAGGATCAGTGCGCGGGATGGATGTTACGTCTGATAATTCTTATTCCGGCCAGGAACGGCGAAGAACTGCGTTGTCCAAAAAGAAGATGTTCTCCTGAATCGACAGAACGAAATTCCCTTACGATTCCATACTCTGTTTATCCTCCAGCTCAATTCTTGACCGACCTTATTCGTGGATCTGCAAACGCATAGGCGATATCCGCCAGTAGATTGCCGATAAGTGTCAATCCGGCACCAATCACAAGAATCCCCATTACCAAAGGGTAGTCTCGCGCCATAACTCCCATATAGAAAAGCTGACCCATGCCGGGGATTGCGAATATTGTTTCGAAGATGACGCTGCCCCCGATAAGACCCGGCAGTGAAAAACCTAGCAGGGTGATGACTGGCAGCAGGGCGTTTCTGAGCCCGTGGCGGAGAATAACAGCCCGCTCACTGAGTCCTTTTGCCCGGGCTGTGGTCATGTAGTCCTGACCAATAACCTCCAGCATGGTTGATCGCATAAAGCGGGAAACGCCGGCAAGGCTGCCGAAAGATGCAATGGTCAACGGCAGCACCAGGTGTCTCGCCAGATCCAATAAGCGTTGAACGAATGGCAACCGGTCACTGCCAAGGGAGTGTAGCCCTGAAATGGGGAGCCAGTTCAGCTTTACCCCAAAAAAGTACATAAGGAGCAGTGCCAACCAGAAGGTTGGTACTGCAAATCCCAGAAAGACAAAAATGGTGATACCTTTATCAAACAGCGAATTTCGATAGACCGCGGCCAGGATGCCGATCGGGATGGCAAGGCCGAATTCGATAATCAAGGCAACAACGTTGAGTGAGATGGTGATCGGCAGCCGTTCCTTGATTTTATCGATGACCGGTCGGTTATCCGGAGCGAATGACCGACCGAAATCCAGACGGGCAAGCCGATTAAGCCAGCTTACGTACTGGACATGGAGCGGTTTGTCCAGGCCGTAGAATTCGCGCATCTTTTCTCTGGTTTTTGCCGAAATTTTCGGGTTCATCGCCACTTGCATCTCCACCGGTTCTCCTGGGGCGAGGTGAATAACGACAAAAGTGATGAGGGTGATGCCCAGCATCAGCGGCAACAGCATAAGGATTCGTTTGAGTAAGTAGCTGTACATCAGTGGGTTTGCTCCATTTTGGGCACGTACCACTTTATGAGATTGTGCGAGATGCCGGCTGGCGCCGGCTCAATGCCTCGGAATCTTAAGTTTACGACGGGCAAGGCGTCGGGAACATAGAGAAAAGAATAGGGCTGGTCTTCCACCAGAATCTCCTGGATCCGGTAATAGCATTGCTTGCGCTTTTCCTGGTCAAAGGTGCTTCGCCCTTGTTCGATCAGCCTGTCGACCTCCTGATTCTTATAGCCGACAAAGTTTAGCTCTTTGGGCCCGGTCTTGCTTGAGTGCCAGACGTCATACAGGTCTGGATCTGGTGTAATTGTCCATCCCATGACCAGTGCTTCAAAATTCCCCTTGTCGATAAACTGTGAGAGCAGTGATGCCCATTCCACCACCCGGATTCGAACATCAATTCCGATCCGCTTCAATCGCTGTTGAATAATCTGAGCAGTTTTAAGCCTCACGTCATTTCCTTGATTGGTAAGGATTGTAAACTGGAATGGTTTCCCATCCTTGAGCAGGATCCCCTGGCTGTTTCTGGTCTTCCATCCGGCTTCAGACAGCAGTTTTATTGCGTGTTCCGGATCGTAAGGGATATCTTTTTGTCGCTGGTTGCAGGCCCAAGTGCCTGGTTTGAACGGCCCGTGCGTTGCCTGTCCCATCCCCAGAAGCGCACCATTAATTATCTCGTCCTTGTTGATGGCTGCAGTTATTGCCTGCCTGACCCGTTTGTCGGAGAAAAGAGGATGTCTCAGGTTGTATCCCAAATAGACATAGGATGAGGCCGGATAACGATACTTGGCAAAGCGCGCCAGAAAAGCCTTGGTATTGGTTTGTCTCTGGAACTGCACTGGAGAAAGGTTCATCATGTCGATGCCGCCTACTTTAAGCTCCATGTACATGGTCGAATTGTCAGGGATTATTCGGTAGACGTAGCTGTTGATATAGGGACGACCCTCGAAATAATTCTTATTGGCATCAAGAATAATCCTTTGGCCGGCAACCCATTCTTTGAATACAAATGGGCCTGTCCCGATCGGCTTCCTGGATAGGGGGCTCTTTGTGAGGTCTTTTCCTTCAAGTAGGTGCGAGGGAAGAATGTTCATGCCCCAGGATGCAAGGGCTGGGGCAAACGGTTTTTCGTACGTTACCTTGAAGGTGTAGCGATCTGGTGCTGTCGCGGTTTTTACCTGCTTAAAGTCTTCGGCGTAAGGGGTCGGAGTTTTGGGGTCGATGGTAACCCGATAAGTGTACATGACGTCACGAGCGCTGAATTCAGTGCCGTCATGCCATTTGACGCCCTTACGGAGGTGAAAGGTTATCGATAGGCCATCCCTGGATATTTCCCAAGATTCAGCCAGATCTCCGGTGAGTTCAAGGTTCTTGTCGTATTTCACCAGGCCGTTGTAGATAAGATTTGCTACTTCGTGAGACGCTGAATCAGAGGCAAGGATCGGAATGAGGGTGGTGGGTTCGCCGATAGTACTGTCAATCAGGCTGTCGCCATAGGCAGGAGGAGCTGCCGGGTTCCTGGTGGAGGGTGGTTGTTCGGAATCAGCCGCACACCCTGAAAAAAGAAGCAACGACAGCAGGCAAGAGGCCCACCAACGGTTCATTTTTCGCCGGTCTCCGTCTTGATTTTTCGAATCTTCTCAGCAGCATCGCGGTTTTCCGTATCAAGTTGAAGAACTCGCCGATAGAGTTCCAGCGCGTTCTTATAGTCCTTCTTCGCGGCATAGGCATCGGCAAGGTGGCTAATGACGGTGGTGTCTTCATCGATAAGCTCGTACGCATTTTCCAAGTACTTTATCGCTTCGTCATAACGCTTTAGCTTGTAGTAAACCCAGCCAAGGCTGTCCATTATGAAGCCATCGTCCGGCCGCATGGAGTTGGCCTTCTTTAGGAGCTGAAGCCCCTCGTCAAGATTCTCACCCATTTCGGCATAGGTATAACCGAGGTAGTTAAGCGCCTGGGGATCATCCGGCGTCAGGGTCAGGACTCGTTTCATCCGGGCAATCGACTCCTGTTTCTTCCCTTGTTTGTCAAAAAGGACGCCAAGACGGAACTGGAGAGCCGGATCATCCGGGAATTTTAATTCAATGCCGGTAAGGACGGTCAGGCCTTCCTCAAACTTGCTCTGAGAGTCGTAAACTCCGGATAGGAAAAGGTATGGTTCGAGTCGCTCAGGGTTTTGTCGAATTATCTCTTTTAGGTAAGAGATTGCCAGCTCAACATTACCTTTGTCCCGATAAAGAAAAGCGATGTGCCCAACTGCTTCAAAGTAGTTGAAGGAGGAAGTCGGGATTTTAAGGTATTCGGCTATAGCCTGATCGATACTCCCCTTCTCTTCATAGGCGTTGCCGATGTAAAAACGTATCTGATGGGCTTCCGGTTCCTGTTTAAGAATCGACTCAAATACGGCGATTGCCTCGTCGAATCGCTCTAGCTCAAGGTTGATCAGTCCAATCTTTCGCTTTGCTTCTAGGCCACCCTGGTTGTTTTCGTCAAGCTTCTTGAGCAATGACAAGGCTTCTTCCAGTCTTCGCTGCTGAATCAGTAGTTGAACGAGATGTTGAGCAATGGAAGAGTTCTTGGGGTTATCCTCCAGCAATTGTCGGTAAGCAGCAATGGCATCCCCTGTTTGTCCTTGCGATTCAAGGGATACTGCAAGGTCGATCATCGCCTGATCGAAATCCGGCTTAAGTTCGATCGCCTTCCGGTAATACTGAGGGGCTTCTTTGTGAAGCTTCATTTGGTCATAAGTCTTGCCGAGGTAGTAGTAGCCGAAAGCGTTTTCCGGAGCCACAGTGATGAGCTTTTTCAGGACGTTTACCGCTTCTTCGTAATCAAAGGATTTGACGTAGGAAACAGCCAGATGCAGGTATATCTCTTCTTTTTTGTCATTCAGCTCAATAGCTTTTTTGAAATGAACTGATGCTTCTTTGTCCCGCTTCATAGCTGCAAGGATATTGCCTGCCAATTGGTGCGCTTGAAAATTTTCAGAATCAATCCCGAGGGCAGTTTCGCATTCAGCAAGCGCCGCCGGAAGATTATTCATCTTCAGGAAGACTCCTGCCATGGCATTATGAATGTAGGGAGCCTCAGGGTCACTTTCCGCGGCTGCTCTAAGTAGCGCGAGGGCACCGTCATAGTCTCCTTCAAGCGTGTTGAGGCGAGCTTGGGAGAAGAGGTACATTGCTCGTGAATCAGCAATATAAGCGTGGGCTTTCGGAGCGTCGGCCATAGCAACCCGCTCTGTTGTGGCACAAGCGGAACTAAGTGCACTCACGGCAACGATGGCAAGGATTCTGGCTCGTATCATCTGATGACACCTGAATAACTATTGCTCAATGAAACCCGATAAGAGCAGATTCGGGAATCCGATCGACAGTTGGTTTTTCTGTGGAATTTGAGTTCGGCGAGAAGGGGAACTGGGCGAAAAACCGTCCCTTTTCACAAGGGTGAAACGTAGCATAATTAGGATGAGCCGTCAAATCAAATAACTCCCCGTCAGGCTTGCCTTTATGGTGTCGTATGTTAAAGTTTCTGCAGTAAATTCGATTCATTGTGGAGAGGAAATGGACCACGTTCTTCTTCAGTCGCTGTTAAGACCGGAGGCTTATGACGATATCCCAAAGTCTGTCGATTTCCGGCAGACTCATATCTCATATCTGTTCCTTACCGATCTTTATGTCTACAAAATAAAAAAACCGGTTGATTTCGGGTTTCTTAATTTCACGTCAATTGATCGAAGGCGTTTTTACTGTGAGGAAGAGGTCCGCCTTAACAGGCGCCTCTCGCCCGAAGTTTATCTGGGGGTTGTGGAAGTCAGGCAAAGTCCCGCAGGCGCTGCTTTTACCGGAGATGGCGCGGTTATAGATTATGCCGTAAAAATGCGGCGGCTCCCTAACGAGCGTATGCTTGATCGCTTGGTCGAAAGTGGTGACCTTAACGATACTGACATTCTGCGTATTGCATCTACTATTGCCCAATTCCATCTAAATGCAGGACAAAGTGAGGAGATTACCCAGAACGGTTCAGCAGATTCGGTCCAGCAGAGCTGGATAGAAAACTTCAGCCAAGTTGCTCCGTTTGTCGGAGACGCTATTTCCGAAAAAGGCTTCGCCTTCCTCCGTGAATGGGTGACTCGCTTCCTTGCTGAAAATAGAGAACTGTTCGCTCAACGTGTGGCCGGCGGATTCATTCGGGATTGCGACGGCGACCTGCATCTCGCCAATATATGCATTGGTGACAAAGTCTGGATCTTTGACTGTATCGAGTTCAACAACCGTTTTCGGTATATCGATACTGCTTCGGATATTGCTTTTTTGCTTATGGATCTGGATTATCATTACCGTCGTGACCTTGCGCGGGTTTTTCTCGATGAGTATTGCCGGCTGACAGGTGATTACGGCTGCCTGGCCGTGGTTGAGTTCTATAAGATATACCGTGCTTTTGTTAGGGGCAAGGTTGCCAGTCTTTTTATACGCGATTCTGAAGTGGCGCCTGAGGATAGAGCCATTGCGCAGGAAACGGCGAAGAGCTATTTCAGCCTGGCACGGGGGTATGTAGTGCGTCACTCACTCCCGCCAACCTTGATCATGGTCGGAGGCATGATTGGCAGTGGCAAGAGTACGTTGGCTGCTCATCTTGGTCGAGAACTCGGGGTGGAACATTTGTCTTCCGACCGTTTGCGCAAAGAGCTTTTTAGTTCGGGCATGCCGGCTGAGGATGAATATGGCCGAGGTATCTATAGTGACGAGGCGGATGCAACAACCTATTCGGAGCTGTTGCAGCGAGCCGTTGCTATCTTAGCAAATGGCGAAAGCGTCATAGTAGATGCGACTTTTCGACGTGTTGGCGACAGGCAGAGATTCAGGCAAGGTGCTGAAGAGGCCGGTGTTGCGGTTTGCCTATTGATGACCGATACGTCGGAACAGGTAATCATACAGCGCCTTGCCGCTCGTAAGGCAGTTCCCGATCGGTTTTCCGATGGCAGGCCGGAATTATACCGGGCCATGTGTGACTCTTTTGACTGGCCTGATCCTCTTCAAGAGCCTTACTTGGCTGTGCCAACTTCAGGCGATGTTTATGACGGGGTCGATACTGTGTTGACTTCACTGGGAATGATTGCATGATGTGGCCCAATGTAAAGAAAGGACTAGTTCGCCGCCTCAGGCTCCGGGAATCTTGGGTTATTTTCTTTGTCTTGGGCATTATCATGATGAACTACCCGTTTATCAGTATTTTTGATAAGGCGACGAAATTCATGGGATTTCCGCTGCTTTATCTGTATCTGATAATTGGCTGGCTTATTTCTATTGTTGTAATTGTCCTGTTTACAAAGGCAATAGACAGTCGTGACGACCAGGAGAGAGAGTAATCTCTGCAATGCTCAGCATCGAACTAATCATAGGCGTTACCTTTCTTTATATCCTGCTCCTGTTTATGGTCGCTTATTATGCCGATGGCCGGAAGGAGCAGGGGAGAAGTATAATTTCCAACCCTTTCATCTATTCGCTCTCCATTGCCATTTATGCAACCTCCTGGACATTCTACGGAAGCGTTGGTAAAGCAGCTACAACCGGCCTTGATTTCCTCCTTATTTATCTCGGGCCATCACTTGCTGCCTTTTCCTGGTGGTTTGTTTTAAGAAAAATCGTCAGGATAACAAAAGAGAATAATATAACCTCAATTGCTGACTTTATCAGTTCACGCTACGGCAAATCCCAATGGCTTGGCGCCCTTGTCACACTAATCGCCTTGCTGGGGATAATTCCATATATAGCTCTGCAGTTAAAGGCAGTTTCGACAACTTTCAGCATCCTCGCAACCTATATTCATCAACAGGCGCCGGCACTGCACAGGACCATTCCGGGGCAGCAGCATTCCGGGTTTATTGCAGCGGTTGTGCTTGGCCTTTTCGGGGTTATCTTCGGTGCGCGGCACCTGGTTTCGTCTGAGCGGCATGAAGGTCTTGTGGCGGCAATTGCTGTTGAGTCAATGGTCAAGCTCCTCTCTTTTCTGGCCGTGGGGGTGTTTGTCTGCTACTCGATGTATGGTGGCGTCACTGAAATCTTTCACGCCATGTATGATCGTGCCCCCGCGTTTTTTGACCAATTGACCACTTTTGGCTCTCCTAAAGAAACGTCGGCTTATACCTGGTTTACCATGCTCTACCTTTCTATGGGCGCTGTCATGTTTCTTCCTCGCCAGTTTCATGTGATGGTCATCGAGAACTCGTCTGAAGAACATATAAAAAAGGCGATGTGGCTCTTTCCGGCATATATGTTTGCCATTAACCTTTTTGTTTTTCCGATGGCGTTAGCCGGGATTCTTTCAACCGGCGGAAGCAAGGGGGCAGATTTTTTCGTATTGACCTTGCCTCTTAACGCCGGACATCATTGGCTTGCACTGGTGGCTTTTCTTGGTGGATTTTCTGCTGCAGCAGGGATGGTGATGCTGGAATCTGTGGCAATTTCCACGATGCTGCTCAATCACCTGATCATGCCGATCATTGTCAAACTTGAACCCCGAAACTGGTTCCCCTTCCTCTTGATTAATCTAAAGCGTTGCGGCATTTTTCTCGTGGTATTGCTCGGATATGCTTATCAGCAGATATTAGGCGAGACCTACATGCTGGTAAATATGGGGTTGATCTCTTTTGCCGCAGCGGCCCAGTTCGGGCCGGCCCTGATGGGAGGGTTGTACTGGCACAGAGGTAATAAGGCCGGGGCCATCAGCGGCATTCTTCTCGGCTTTATTATCTGGTTCTATACACTGTTGCTGCCGTCGTTCATCAAATCCGGCTGGTGGCAGACTGACATGCTTGAGATCGGCCCCTTCGGAATATCCCTTCTGAAACCGACCGAACTCTTTGGCCTCGCAGGTTTCGACATCTGGACCCACTGTATATTCTGGAGCATTCTTTTCAATGTCGGAGGATATCTCGTCTGCTCGATTCTACTAGGGCAGGGGGAGACTGAGTGTGAACAGGTAGGGAAATTTGTTGATGTCTTTCAACGCAGTGAAGTTGAGCGCGTCGAGACAAAGCGTCTTTCAAAGCCGATAACGATTGTTGAATTTGTTGGGCTGCTATCAAAGTTTATCGGGCAGGAGCAGGCCCATCATGCAATCAGCGAATATATGGGAGACCGTGAAATCGACGAAAAAGGCGGGGTGTCGGAGTTCGAGCTTCCTAACCTGAAGCGTTTCATTGAACGAACTCTTGCCGGTTCTGTCGGTGCTGCTGCAGCCGGAGCGATCGTTGAAAGCTATCTGTCCGACATCGGTTCACGGATGGAGTCGGTTTACGATGCCTTCAGTACTGTTCGGAGCTCTCTTGAAGAAAGCCGAGAGGCTCTGTATGTGAGGCTGAAGGCATCAGAAATCATGAATCGCACCCTTGATCTGGGCATTATAATGGATGACCTGCTGGAATTGCTGCAGCATGAATTCAAGTTCGAATTGGTCATTATCCGTTTGACCAATCAGGATGGAGTTCTAAGTGTTCGGTGTTTCAGGGGATTTGCCGGGAGCACTATCGTTGAGAGGGACTGGCTTCCGGAAATAGATACCTATATCGGTGAGGCCTTTCTGAGCAATAAACCGCAATTTATCAATGATACGCGCAATATAACCAAGCCCAAATCGCGGGACATAATGGAAACAGAAGGGGTTCGTTCTTTTGCCCATATTCCGATTGCCACCGAAGGCGACCGGCCTTTTGGTATGCTTTCCGTCTTTTCCAAGTCAATTGTCGGGATGTTTACTCAGCCTTTTCTCAGGCTGTTGGGGAGTCTGGCAGGTCAACTTGCGCAAGCGGTAAAGATTGAACGAGAACGAGAGGCAAAGGATCGCGAACGGCGGGAAAAAGAGCAGGCTCTGCTTGAAACTGCCCGTGTTACCAGGGATATGGAGCTCGCTCGGCAGATCCAATTGTCTCTGCTCCCTTCCAGCCCGCCGGATGTGCCAGGGTTGTTATTTGCTAGCAGATGCTTGCCTGCTGCCCATGTCGGTGGTGATTATTACGATTTTTTCCAGCGAGGGGAGTCTCTGTTGGATCTTGTCATCGCTGATGTTTCCGGACACAGTGTCGGCGCGGCACTAATAATGGTTGAGACAAGGAGTGTGCTCCGGGCGCAGGCTCAGAGAGCTGAAGGTGCAAGTGGCATCCTCACCGTTTTGAATCGCTTGTTGTATGACGACCTTACCAGTGCGGAACTCTTTATTTCGATGTTTTATGCCACATTTGATAAGGCCAATAGCTCTCTTACCTATGCCAGTGCCGGGCATAATCAGCCTCTCCTGGTTCGCGCCAGTATTGGAGTCTGTGAAGAGCTTGATGCCGAAGGGCTTATCCTGGGGGTCCGTCCGGAAGTTGAGTTTGAGGAAAAGGTCGTTTCGCTTACCAGTGGCGATATCGTTGTGTTCTATACTGACGGTGTTACCGAGGTTGCCAGAAGTGACGGGGAGCTTTTTGGCATGGAACGTCTGTCGAAACTAGTCACTTCACTGCGGGCCAGTGATCCTGAGACTATCCTTGAGGCAATTCTTGCCGCTGCGCGCGGCTTTGGCGAGGAGAATGTCTTTGTTGATGATGTCTCTTTGATTGTTATGAAGGTTGTTTGATCAGGAGTTTAAGAGGAAAGTATCATACAATCATTGTGATTGAATCGATATTTGATAGTATTTTAAAAACACACGACTGATTAGGAGCGAATTATGAATCTACTAACCGAGAAAAAAAACGAGGTTACAATCATTTTTGTACGAGAGGAGCGGCTTGATGCCCATAATTCGGGAGATCTTAAGGCCGAACTTGCCGCCCTTTTTGAGGGAAAGGAAAAAAATATCCTTGTTGATTTAAAAGATGTCCGGTTTATTGATAGTTCCGGGCTTGGGGCGCTTGTTTCCGGTTTCAAGAATGCGATTTCCCACCAGGGGAACCTGAAGCTTTCCGGATTGCAGCCGCAGGTCAAGTCGATGTTTGAGCTTACCAGACTCCACCGCGTTTTTGAGATCTTCAGCTCATCTGAAGAAGCCTTGGATACCTTCTGAACAAGAGGATGCAATGGAAGAGAAAAAGATTCAGGTTGATATAAAGGTTCCCAACCAGACCCGCTACCTTAGCCTTATCGGTAAGATCGGCGAGGATATTGCCAATGAGCTGTATCGATACAGCGGGGATAGGGAGACGCTTGCCTATCATATCAATCTAGTGCTTACCGAAGCTATGGCAAATGCCATAAGACATGCCAATGCCAGCGATCCTGACAAAGTCGTCAGAGTGGTTATCTTTTTTGCGGCAGATGAGCTGGTTATTCAGGTTCACGACAGCGGTCAGGGGTTTGATATCAACAATATTCCCACGCCGAATTCGGAGAACGTACTTGAAGACAGAGGACGAGGGATTTCATTGATCCGCTCGCTGATGGATTCGGTCTGTTACCGGAGCATGGCAGACGGCAATGTCCTAGAGATGACCAAAAAACTTTTGTGACGGTACTGGTTCCCCACGGCCCTCTATTACAGGTTGCGCGGGCGGTTAAGATAGGCGATCATAGCACTACCGACAATAATCATTGGTAAGCTTAATATCTGACCCATGGAAAATATCCCCGCAATATATCCAATCTGCTGATCTGGTTCCCGAAAAAATTCAACAAATGTGCGAAACAGGCCATATAGCGCTATAAAACTCCACAATACCGTGCCCGCTGGGCGCTTCGCCCGCCAAATAAGCCAGAGGAGCAATAACGTAAGCGGGCCTTCAAAAAAAGATTCATAAAGCTGCGAAGGGTGTCTGGGCAGGTTCCCTCCCCCAGGAAAGATTATCCCCCATGGTACGTCTGTGACCCTGCCATAGAGCTCTCCATTGATAAAATTGCCGATTCTGCCGAACATAAGGCCTATTGGTGCTGTCAGGAACCCAATGTCAGCTATTTCCAGGAAATTAAGCTTCCGCTTGTGGCAAAAAATGATACCACCTATGACAGCACCGGCAAAGCCACCGTGAAATGACATGCCTCCTTCCCAGACAGCCAGTAGCTTTAAAGGGTTGGCAATATAATAGCTTAGGTTGTAGAAGAGAATGTAACCGATTCTGCCGCCGAGTATTATGCCAAGGGCTACCGCAAATACGAGATCTGCTACTCCTTCTTTTGAGAGAGGGATCGCTCTTTTTTTGACTGCATGGTTGATGAGCAGATAGGCCGAGCTGAATGCAAAGATGTACATGAGGCCATACCAGCGCATTTCCAGTGGGCCAATACGAAGGAATACCGGGTCAATGACGGGGAAGGTCATTCAGCAGGGTCTTTCTTGATTCTTACCACCTGGCTGACACCGGGCATGGTTTCAATCAGGTGCTCATCGAGTGATTCCGTATCGCCAATGACTCCAATGATAGTTCTATTGGCACCAGTTGACTGGTGTATGTCAAATCCCTTGTTGATCAGGAATTCCTTTATTTCGTCAAGTGATTCTTCGGGCGCGTTTATTTTAGTAATTATTAACATCTTCATTCCCCTCAGCCTGTGACATGATCCTTTCAAGTCTTCTCGATTCATCAACAACACGTTCAAACAGCCTGACTATGGCACCGTCGTCAAGCGGTCCTGGATTCTCTCCTTTCATCCGGGTGAAAATCCTTTTTTCCCGCGAAGGATCGTAGACCGGTAGATCTAGGCCCTTCTTGATATGGCCGATTTGTAGTGCAAGACGAGCTCTCTCGTTGAAAATCCGGAGCAGTACGTCATCCATAAGGTCGATTCGTTTTCTTATGTCGTCAATGGTCATGTAAATTCCTGTGAGTCTTATAATCTAATGTAATGGGGTAACTTCATCAGAACTGCTTCCTGACAAAGGTGTCTTTCATCCAGTGGATATCATCACGCTCAGGATAGTCAATGGTGCAGTGAAGGCCACGCGATTCTTTCCTCTGCTGAGCGCAAAGGATAATAAGCTCGCCTACTGTGGCTATGTTTCTCAGTTCAATCAGGTCTGAGGTAATCTTGAAATCCCAATAGTAATCATCAATCTCCTCTTGAATTAACCTGATCCTGTTAAGGGCGCGTTCCAGGCGTTTATTGGAGCGAACTATGCCCACATAGTTCCACATGCAGCGCCGGATTTCGTCCCAGTTTTGCGAGACAACCACCATTTCGTCGCTGTCAGTGGCTGTACCGCTGTCCCATTCAGGGACTACGAGATCCGAGTGACAGATCTCCTGGAGGATTGAGCTTGAATGCTGGTAGGCCCTTCCGGCATAGACTGCGGCCTCCAGCAGAGAGTTGCTGGCAAGGCGGTTGGCTCCGTGCAGTCCGGTAAAAGCGACTTCACCAATTGCATATAAGTGTTTGATATCACTCTCAGCATCTCCGTTCACTGCCACGCCGCCGCAAAGGTAATGAGCTGCCGGAACCACTGGCAGCGGAGACTGGGTCATGTCCAGGCCGTACTCGAGGCAGGTCTGATAGATGTTGGGGAAACGAGATCTAACATATTCCGGCTCTTTATGGGTGATATCAAGGTAGACGCAGTCATCACCATGTACCTTCATCTCGTTGTCGATTGCACGGGCCACAATATCACGCGGTGCCAAATCTTTAAGGTGATGATATTTTTCCATGAAGGCAGTGCCATCTCGTCTGCGGAGTATCGCGCCCTCCCCACGAACGGCCTCAGAAATCAGAAAGGATTTAGCATGTGGATGATAAAGGGTTGTTGGGTGAAACTGCATGAACTCCATGTTAGCGATGGTTGCTCCGGCTCGGTATGCCATGGCAACCCCGTCTCCTGTTGCCACATCCGGGTTGCAGGTATACAGATAAACCTTTCCCGCTCCTCCTGAAGCTAGCAGGGTAATCTTCGCGGAGAAGGTCTTGACCACTCCGGATTCATTGTCGAGGACGTAAGCTCCGAGGCAGCGGTTCGGCTTGATCCGCTTGTGCGTGATCTTTGATTCTGTAATTAGGTCAACAGCAGTATGATTCTCAAGAATCTTTATGTTTGGGTTTTGCCGTGCTGCCGCTACAAGGGCCCGTTCAATTTCTCGGCCGGTAACATCTTCGGCGTGTAGAATGCGCCGTTGACTGTGTCCACCTTCACGAGTCAGATCGTAGGTGTCGCCACTTGTGGTAAAATTAACTCCCCAGTTGATAAGTTCACGAATTACTTGTGGGCCTTCCTCAACAACAAGTTTGACGACGTCTTCGTGGCAAATACCGGCCCCTGCAACCAGTGTATCGTCAATATGTGCTGAAAAGGTGTCTTCTTGAGAAAAAACCGAGGCAATCCCACCCTGCGCGTAATTGGTAGCTGACTCGGTTACTTCACGCTTGGTCACAATGACAACGCTGCCGTGTTTGGCCGCCTTCAGTGCAAATGAGAGACCGGCTATGCCGCTGCCGATGACCAGGAAATCACTTTGAAGTTTCATGTTTCCCCCATACTGCCGATAAGATACTTGTTAATGCCGGAGGCGATTATTTACCTCCGATGCGCAGTTGTCAAGGGATTGTGGCTGGAATAGTTATAGAATTTCTAATAAATGCTTGAAATAAGGTCTGTTAGAAGATAGTATTGCCAAACCGGTCTGTGTTGGCGGTTCTTGCCGGGAGTACTCATGAACTCAATCTTTATCCAAATGTTTGCTCTCATCGCGTTTTTTTTATGCATACTGCAGGTGGTACCCGTCTGTGCCGACATCTATAAGTACGAGGATAGTGAAGGAGTTGTACACTTTACCGATTCTCCCACGGATGGTCGGTTCAAGATCTTCATGCGCGATATCAAAAAGGATCTGAGGCTTCGCACTTCTTTTCGACTCATGGGCAATCCTGCAGAATACGAAACCTTGATCAATAAGTATTCTCAGCAGTACGGTGTTGACAGGGCGCTGGTAAAAGCGGTGATACATGCCGAGTCTGGATACAATCCCAATGCGGTTTCCCGCAAGGGCGCGCGTGGCCTGATGCAACTAATGCCCAAGACAGCTGAACACCTGAAGGTCGCGGACACCTTTGACCCGGCCCAGAACATTCGCGGCGGAGTTAAATATCTCCGGTTTTTGCTGGACACCTGCAAGGGTGATGAAACCCTTGCTTTAGCAGCTTATAATGCCGGATTATCCAAGGTTGCCCAGCATAACGGGATTCCACCATATATAGAAACACGTAATTACGTCGAAAAAGTAATGAGTTATAAAAACACTTACAAAGGGAACTGATTTTTCAATGCCAGTGGCTAACAATCCAATATGGAATATCCCCAACATCCTTACCTTGCTCAGGATTGCGGCCATCCCTCTTTTAGCGACCCTTCTTCTTTCACCGACAAGAGACGCCGGTTTCTGGGCTGCAGCTCTCTTTTCCGCTGCTTCGGTAACTGACTGGCTTGATGGTTATCTGGCCAGGAGAATGGGGATTGAGACGGTTTTCGGCAAGTTTCTCGACCCGATTGCCGACAAATTGATTGTCATGGCGGCACTCATCATGATTCTCCCCTTCGGGAGAGTTCCTGCCTGGATGGTTCTGGTAATACTTGGTCGCGAAATAATAATAACCGGGCTCAGAGGTATCGCTTCTACTGAAGGGATCGTTATTCCTGCGAGTGATCTAGGCAAATATAAGACAATTTTCCAGATAGTAGCGATTATCGGTCTCCTGCTCCACTATGACTACCATCCGTATTTTTCCATCGATCATCCACTACTTACGGTCAATATGCACAATGTTGGGATGTTTTACCTCTGGATTGCCACTGTCATAACCATCTGGTCTGGGGTGGATTATCTCGCCAAATTCATCAAAGTGATCGCCAAGTAATTCTCCTCTTTCGGTTGTTGCGTATCCTGCCCCACACTATACACTCTAATGCATGAATAACTTGATCGACCTATTCGGGACTTTCCCTTCATGGGGTGACCGTCCGGCGCTGATTTACAGGACTGGCATCAGACGAAGGGTAATGACCTATGCCGAGCTTCATAATAATGCGCGAAGAATGGCCGGCTGGCTGGCTTCCGCAGGTGTTGTCCCTGGCGATCGGCTTATAATCTGGGCACCGAATTCACCCTGGTGGGTAGTGGCATTCTGGGGTGCGATCCTTAGGGGTGTTATTGTTGTCCCAATCGATTTTGCCGCCGGTTTTGAGCGCTCCCAAGTAATTGCCCGGCTCACGTCTGCTAGATTGGCAATACAGAGCAAGGCAAAAGGGGAAACAATTGCCGGCGTGCCTTCTTTGTTCATTGAAGACCTGCCGCATATACTTTCGGAAGAGCTGCCGTTCGAAGCCATTCATGCTGCAGAACTACCTGAAATTGCAGAGTTGATCTACACTTCTGGCACGACAGGTGCCCCTAAAGGGGTGATCCTTACTCATGGGAACTTGATGGCAAACCTGAGGCAAGTCAATTCCCATATCCCGGTCGTACGTCAAGAGTATCAATTTCTCTCGTGCCTTCCTCTATCTCACATGTTTGAACAGATGGGAGGTCTTTTCATTCCGTTATCCCACGGATCATCAATTGTCTATCTTCGTACCATCAAACCTTCAGCGCTTATGGAGGCTTTTAGTAGCGAGGATATCCACGCGGTTATCGTAGTGCCAAGACTGTTGCAACTTTTAAAGAACTCTATTGAGAGAGAGTTGGCAGCAAAAGGGTTGGCACCTCTCTACCGGGGTGCTACTCCATTTTCAACAATATTTCGCAAGCTGATTAATTCTCAAATCAGGAATAAATTCGGAACTCATTTCCAGTTGTTTGTCTCAGGAGGATCCGCTCTTTCTCAAGATCTGTTTCGATTTTGGGCCGATCTAGGCTTTCGTGTGGTTGAAGGGTACGGGCTTACCGAGTGCTCGCCGGTTCTTGCAGCCAATACGTTTGATCGGCAGACTCCGGGATCGGTGGGGCTTCCTCTGCCTGGTGTTGAAGTTATCTTTGAAAAGGGGGAACTGCTGGCCCGCGGGGAGAACATTTCTCCAGGGTACTTCGAAAACGAGGAAGCCACCAACCAGGCATTCATGCCGGGCGGATGGTTCCGTACTGGCGATCTGGGAGAGTCTGATGCCAATGGTTTTATTCATCTTAGGGGGCGGCGTAAGGAACTGATCGTTACTGGCGCCGGCATAAATGTTTATCCTGATGAGATTGAAGAATTGCTCAACAAGATTCAAGGCGTCAGAGAGGCTTGTGTAATCGGGTTTGACAAGGGGGAAGGGGAAGAGGTCCACGCTGTGCTTATCCCAGATGGCAACGGTCGTATGCCGATTGAAATAATCCAGGAAGCCAATGCTCGGCTTGACGACCTTCAAAGAATAACCGGATTTTCGCTCTGGCCCGAGGCCGACTTCCCCAAGACAACCACCATGAAGGTGCAAAAATACCTTGTTAAGAAACTTCTTGTGGAAGGTATGGAGACGGCAACACTTCACAGTGAAGATCGCTTGACCGCAATTGTTGCCAAAATTACCGGCAGTAGCCCGGATCTGATTACTGAGGATGCATCACTTGTTGCCTCACTGGGGCTTACCTCTTTAGGCAAGCTTGAGCTGGTTAATGTCCTTGAGCAGGAGTTTCGGCTTGATCTTGATGATGCCCTTATCGGTCCTCAGACAAAAATTTCCGATTTACGAGCGCTCGTTTCACGAAGAGATAAGCGCTTTTCTTCCGACAAATTTCGCAGTTGGCCGAACACCAGACCAGTACAGGTATTGCGTGAGGTTTGTGATTACACGCTTCATTTCCCCCTGCTTGACACTTTTGTAGTCCTTAAAGTAAGTGGAATTGAACATCTTTCTGGAGTGAAGCCTCCGGTGCTTTTTATTGCCAATCACGTGAGCTACCTGGATCAGCCGACCATCATGAGGGCGCTGCCAAAAGCTTGGCGTTACAATACGGCAACAGCAGTCTGGGCCGAGTTTTTTTTCAAGAATTTTCGCAATGTTTTTCAGAAAATGTGGAAGCGCTTTACCTACGACTATGGCTCTGTGGCACTCAACCTCTTTCCCCTGCCACAATCATACGGTTTCCGTAGTTCTTTAGTTCATATGGGGGGGCTGGTTGACCGAGGCCGCAACATCCTGGTTTTCCCGGAGGGGGAACGCTCTGCTACTGGTGAAATGCTTACTTTTAAGGAAGGTTTGGGAATCATGGTAAAGGAGTTGGACATCCCTGTCGTGCCGATAAAAATCAAGGGACTTGAAAGGGTCTTCCCGAGAGGTGCCGGGTGGCCGAAACGAGGTATAGTGACTGTTGTGTTTGGAAAACCTCTCAGGTTCGGCCTGGAAAGTCCCCATGAAATAGTTGAGATTTCAAGAAAGGCAATTAAGATTATGTGATGTTAAAGGCATTCTTGTTTGGAGGATACCTGCGCATTAATGAAATTGACAATTCGTTATAAACATTATAGAAAGAGACATATACCATACTAAATTGATTGGAGAACGTATATGAGCGATGAAACAAGCTATCAAGCTGAGACCCTCGCATTGCATGCCGGCCAAGTTCCGGATCCGACCACAAACAGTCGTGCTGTTCCTATCTATCAGACAACGTCTTATGTCTTCAATGACGCTGACCATGCAGCGCGCCTTTTTGGGCTGCAGGAGTTTGGAAATATTTACACTCGGCTGATGAACCCGACGAGCGATGTTTTCGAGAAACGGATTGCTGCGCTGGAAGGGGGAGTCGCAGCCCTTGCGGTTGCATCCGGACAGTCGGCCATAACTCTCGCTATTCTTACACTTGCTCATGCCGGTGACGAAATTATTTCTGCGACAAGCCTCTATGGTGGCACATATAACCTGTTTCACTATACCCTGCCAACAATGGGGGTTACTGTGAAGTTCGTTGACCCGTCTGATCCGGAAAATTTCCGGAAGGCAATAACCCCAAAGACCAAGCTGGTTTATGCAGAAACGCTTGGGAATCCTAAACTCGACACCTTGGATATAGAATCGGTTGCGAAAATTGCTCATGAGAATGGCATACCATTGATCATCGACAATACGACTCCGTCACCATACCTGGTACAACCTTTGAAACACGGTGCTGATATTGTCGTTCACTCAGCTACAAAGTTTATCGGTGGTCACGGAACCTCTATTGGTGGTGTTATTGTTGACGGTGGAACTTTCAATTGGGGTAACGGCAAGTTCCCACAGCTTGCTGAACCTGATCCTTCATATCATGGCATAAATTTCTGGGAGGCTCTGGGAAATATCGCCTACATCATCAAGGTTCGGGTGCAACTGTTGCGCGACATCGGTCCGGCAATTTCGCCTTTCAATTCGTTTCTTTTTCTGCAGGGGCTTGAGACTCTACACCTAAGAATGGAGCGCCACAGTACTAATGCCTTGAAAGTGGCCGAATTTCTCAAATGTCATCCCAAGGTCGGCTGGGTTAACTATCCAGGGTTGCCGGATCACCCAACATACACCCTTGCCAAGAAATATCACCGGGATGGCTTGTTCGGGGCACTGATCGGCTTTGGTATTAAAGGGGGCGGCATCGAGGAGGGAAAGAGGTTCATCAACAACCTCAAACTATTCTCGCTTCTGGCCAACATTGGCGACTCAAAGTCACTGGTGATCCATCCTGCATCCACAACCCATCAGCAGTTAACCGCAGAGGAGCAGCTGGCAACAGGGGTAACTCCTGATTTCATCCGCTTGTCTGTCGGCACGGAGAACGTAAAAGACATAATTGCCGATCTTGATCAGGCCTTGGCAAAGGTATAACTACAATTGTGAATCAAAACGATTGGTTTGCTTGACTTAAAATGGATTCTGCAATATTCTGCTCGTGCTGTCGGGATGCTTGATGTAAATTCGTATCAAATCCCCCGCTACAATAAAAACAAGGGCTTAGGTTTTTCCTAAGTCCTTGAACATTTCCTGTTTAAAATAATTTACTAGTTTTATTGATGATGGAGCTTATGAAAAAAATCATTTTTCTGTTGATGATGTCGTGTGTTATCGCCGGCTGTAACAAAGGGAATAGTTCTGAGAAATCTGGGTCCAGCAATACAGATAAAGCATATCCTGCCAGAAGCTCTGCCTTTATCTCTCGATCTTCAGCCAAGCAGCCGCTAACGGCATTTGCCTCAGTTACAACTGCATCGGGTAAAACGGTTTCTGCGGCTGCTCCAGCAGTCAAGATAAAGTACAATGCTGGCGAAGACCCTGATTATGCAAAGAAATGTGGCTGGCCGGTTAATTGCCCCAGCTCGTTGCCAGGGTCGATTCTTCCACAGAAACGAATTGTTGCTTACTATGGCAATCCTTTATCGAAAAAAATGGGTGCTCTTGGTGAGTATCCAAAGGATGAAATGATCCGCCGCTTGAGGATGGAGGTTGCTAAATGGGAAAAAGCCGATCCTTCCATGCCTGTGCAACCAGCCCTTCATCTTATCGCCGTAGTTGCCCAGGGGGAACCTGGTAAAGCCGGCAAATATCGGATGATTATGCCAGACAAGATAATCGAAGATGTTTATGGCTGGGCTAAACAGGCTGGGGCTATAATGTTTATCGATATTCAGACCGGCCACGATGACATCAGGACGATACTGCCCCGTTTTGAGTGGATTCTGAAAAATCCTGATGTCCATTTGGGGATTGACCCCGAGTTCAATCTGATTGCCAGCAGGAAAAAACCCGGTACAAAAATTGGCACCTACGACGCAGCGGATATCAACTATGCTTCAGGTTATCTCCGGGATCTGGTGAAAAAATATAATCTACCCCCGAAGGTGTTCACTGTTCACCGCTTTACTCGCAACGGGGTGACAAACTCACGGAAAATTGTGTTACGCCCTGAAGTTCAGATGGTCATGCATATGGACGGCTGGGGCGCGCCCTGGCTCAAGCGTGACTCATACAAGGACTACATTGTCAGTGAGCCGGTACAGTACACAGGATTTAAACTTTTCTACCATAACGACACCAAAAAGGGCGATCAACTAATGACCCCGCAGGACCTGCTTAAACTGAATCCCAAGCCGGTTTATATTCAGTATCAATAGGATTAAGATCTTTGCAAATAGGCACAATTGAGAAGGGCCATCCATTGGATGGCCCTTCTCAATATTATTATGAGATAAATTTAAATCACTTTCTCTCTAATCTTAAACCTCAATATTGATGGTAATCTTGCAAACTTACTGGGGTATCACCAGAACTCCCATCTTGCTGTTTGAAGAACATAGATGCCAAGAAGAAAATTGGTTAAACCATGTGCAACTATACAGAGTGTGATGCTCTTTGTGCGATAAAGAAGTAAAGTGTAGATCGCACCTGCCATAATACCGGCTAGCCAGAGATTGTGTTCCAGTCCAAACATTATAGTGCCGATAAGAAATGATGGCAAAGTAAACTTCCCAATTTCAACTGACTGGAAATCCGAAGATATAATGTATCTGAGGAGCCATGAGCGCCAGAATATCTCTTCCATTATGGGTACTACAACAGCAGCACCTAAAATACGGGAAAAAATGAGGGTGTAACGTGTAACGTTGTCCGATAATAGTGATGGGTTAAACCCGCTGGACGTGCCAACAGTCGCCCATGACCAATCCATGTTAATCCATAGAACCAAGACAATGATGCCTGTAAATACACTTGTAAAGATATTTCCTATATTTGTGAGGCAATTGCGCGTGATTTCAGTATAGCTCTTCCTGTAACAGAACAGTAGCAATCCAACAGAAACTGTTTTTACAGGATATAAGTAGAGAAAGAGGTCCTCAGGTATTGCAAGAATACCATGTTTGCCAATGTATCGCATTCCTTCCTGGATGGCTATAAATGCCATGAATAGAGCGAATGGTGCGATTCTGGGAAAAGAACCTTCAGATGGGTCAAATAGATTTTTTGTATTGTGCATGACTTGGATTTAATATGTGATATCATTTCTAAAATCAAATGCTTTTTTTCGATGTCATCAGTCTTGATGCTGAGTAAAATTTCTGATATTGATGTTTTCTGTAATAATATCTCATTATAGTCTGGATTACATTTAAGTTTTTATTGTCTCTTCTGGGGGGGTACAGTGAAAAAATTAGTCATTTGTCTTGTTCTGCTTCTTGCTATTACGGCTTGCGTCGGCAAGTCAAAGGAAGAGCTCTATGCCAAGGGTGTCGATGAGATAAAGAAAGGCAATCCCAATGGCGCTATTGTCTTTCTAAAAAATGCCTTGGAAAAAGATCAAAATTATTTAGATGCCAGACAACAACTTGCTATAGCTTACATGAATACTGGAAAGCTGGAGCAGTCAGAACGTGAGTTCAGGAAGGTATTAAATCAGAACCCTGGTAATGCAGATATAAAATTGCTGTTGGCAAAAGTTTTCAATATGTCACAAAAGCCTCAGGATGCTCTCAAAATGATTGATGAGTATCTTGCCCAGAAGCCTGGGGACGCAGAGGGGTTGGAATGCAAAGGCACAGCCTTTGCTGTTAACAGGCAGCCTAATGAGGCAGAGCGCTATCTGCTTCAGGCTCTTCAGGTCGACCCAAAGCGACTTTCTTCAAAGCTTGAATTAGCTCTGGTCTATGCTTCTTCTGGCAGAGCTAATGATGCCCGCAGGCAAGTCGATGAAGTCCTAGCAATTGATGCAAACAATGTAAAAGCCTTCAGTCTCCTCGCTCAGTTAGAAATGTCTCAAGGCAACAGGAATAAAGCACTAGAACTCTATCGTAAACTTGCGGATATAAGCAAGAATGATCCTGCCCCTCTTTACAAAATGGGAATTGTTTACAGCGATCTAGGTGACATGGCAAAGGCTGAACAGATTTCTACTGAACTTTCCCAAAAGTTTCCTAAACGAGGTGAGTCTGCTCGTTTGGCTGGCATATTAAATTTCAAAAAGAAAAAATATAATGAAGCAAGTGCTGCCCTGCAAAACTCAATCAAGATTCAGCCAACTACGGATGGATATTATTACCTTGGATTGACCAATTACGCTAATGGCCAACTTGAGGGGGCAATTAGTCAGTTTCGGACTATTCTTGACCGAGTCCCAACTCATCATAGATCCCGTATCATGATAGCGATGATTCTGCTGCAGCAGAAGCGTTTGGATGATGCTGTTACTGAGGTAAAAAAAGTATTAGATGCTGATCCGCAAAATGCGTTGGCGCATAACGTCCTTGGAAGTGCTTATCTTGCCAAAGGGCAGTTTGAGGATGGAATGCGCGAGCTCAATAAGGCTACTGAAATTGATCCTAAACTCATTGATGCACATATTAAAAAGGGTGTGATCAACCTCAGTAAAGGCAAGGAGCGCGAAGGCGAGGCAGAGCTGCAAGCAGCAATAAATGTGAACCCAGAAGTTCTCAATTCTAGAATGATTCTTTATTCCTACTATATGCGCCAAGGTAATCAGGTTAAAGCCGTTTCCTTGTTAAACAAAGGGCTTACCGGAAAGCCTTCTGATGCGCCACTTTATAATGCTCTCGCTTCAACAGCACTATCACAGCGGAAACCGGATGATGCATTAAAATATCTGCAGAAAGCTAAGGCGGCAGATCCATCGTTCTTCCCGGTATATTTTAATATTGCCAACTATTATGCTGCTAAAGGGGAGCACGACAAGTCAATTGCTGAATATAATGCCATCTTAGCTAAAGACCCGACAAACTTGAGAGCTTTGCTGGCAATTGCTGCTACACAAGAGTTGAAGGGGCGTGAAACAGAAGCGCTTAATTACTATCTTAAAGCAAAAGATACTAAGAACACTACCGCTTTCATTGCTCTTGCAGGTTATTATGCGCGGAAAAAAGATATTGGGAAAGCTTTCAGTGTTGTTGATGAAGCCTTAAAGGCAGATCCTAAAAATGTTTCCGCCTTAGAGGCTAAGGGTAAACTGTTGATGTCTGAAAAGAAATACAATGAAGCTATCAAGGTATTTGATGACATTGAGCAAGTTCGTCAAGGGGCAGGCATCGGATTTAAAATTAATGCCTATATGGCAATGAAAGCAGTGCCAAAAGCCATTGACCAGGCTCAACGCGTGATAACTCTTAAACCGAATTCAGCCCTCGGTTTTATGGTGCTTGCTTCAATTTACGAGAGTCAGAATGACACTGCTAGAGCTATTGACGAGTTGAAAAAAGGTTTGAAGGCTGAACCTGCAAATCTTTCTGCAAAACTGCAACTTGGTAATCTCTATTTAAAAATGAAAGATTTTATAGCTGCTGGAACTACTATTAACGAAATAATAAGAACCAATGATGATTTTGCGCCTGCGCATTACGCATTGGGGTCTCTTTACGAGCAAACAGGTAAAAAGAAAGATGCCGTGAAAAAGTATCGTGATGCGCTTGCCAAATCTCAAAGTTACGTACCAGCTTTAAACAATCTTGCATATCTTGCTGCAGACGGATACGGCAGTAAAGAAGAATCCCTACAGCTAGCCATAAATGCGTTCAAGTTGGAGCCAGGGAATCCAGGTGTCATGGACACATTAGGGTATGCTTTATTGAAGAATGGGAAATATGGCGAAGCAGTGAAGGTTCTTGATAAGGCGACTGCCGCACTCCCTAATAACCCGACAGTACTTTATCATTTTGCACTTGCATTGAAAGGGAGCGGAGATCAAAAAAAATCCTTGGATAGAGTTCAAAAAGCACTGCAATTAGGAAATTTCCCTGAAATAGCACAAGCACGGCAATTGCATTCCGAATTGTCTTCTGGCGGGGGAAAAAAAGCTAAGTGACGAAACGCTTTCTCATTACAATCGCTTTTGATACGATATTTGCTATATTGGCGCTTTTTTCGGCCTATTTTATCCGGTTTGGTTTTATTCCGATCCTGAATAATATGTCTAGGTTTGAAATTGCAAGAATAATTGTATTTGTAATTGTTCTGTTGTTTTCTTCTTTTTTACTAGAAATATATACTTATTCAGTAGAAATAGGGAAAAGGGAATACCTGATAAGAATAACATTGTCTCTGGTAGTATCCTTTTTCATTCTTACCAGTCTTTTTTATTTGACAGAATTCCTACTTTTCGGTCGCATTGTTCTTTTGGTCTCGCTCCTTATATTTGGGATTTTGGAATACTTGTCCTATTTTATAATCCGAGTCACTTCTAATCTTCCTGGATTTGTCAATAAGGTTCTTATCCTTGGTACTGGTCCGCTAGCGCGACAGATTGGAAATCTTATTACTGCAAAGAATCATTTGTATACTTTGGCAGGATATTTTAACTGCGCCTCTGAACCTGTGATGGTTCCTTATCATAATATAATCAGTTGTGAAGATGGGCTTTGTTCTGCAGTAAAGAGGGTTGGAGCCCAAAAAATTGTAGTTTCACTGTCAGAGAGACGCGGGGTTTTCCCTTTGCAGGAGGTTCTCAGTTGCAAACTAAGTGGCATTGAGGTTGTTGACGCACCGTCATTTTACGAGCAGATTACTGGCAAGCTTTTATTGGAAAACATTACCCCGAGTTGGTTTATTTTTTCCCACGGGTTCAGGGTCACTCTGGCCTTAAGGCTCTTGAAGAGAATGACGGATCTTTTCTGTGCGGCAATTGGGCTTCTATTGATCCTGCCATTTATCCCTATTATTGCACTTGTCATAAGGATTGACTCGCCTGGGCCAATTCTTTTTCGACAGACGAGGGTAGGGGAGGGTGAGAAACTATTCAATTTATTCAAGTTTAGAAGCATGAGACAGGATGCCGAAAGTGGTACAGGTGCAGTTTGGGCAAAGGAAAAAGACCCACGAGTGACAAAGGTTGGGGAGTTCCTGCGCAAAAGTAGGATTGATGAAATACCTCAGCTCTTTAATGTGTTACGTGGGGATATGAGCTTGGTTGGCCCGCGTCCAGAACGTCCAGAATTTGTGAAGAAATTGACCGAGGTAATCCCTTATTATTCGGAACGACATTACGTTAAACCCGGCGTTACCGGATGGGCTCAGGTACGTTATCCTTATGGCGCTTCAGTTGAAGATGCCATTGAAAAATTGCGTTATGACCTTTACTACATAAAGAATATTTCTCTGCCATTCGACATCATGATTATTTTGGAAACTGTTAAGGTAGTTCTTTTTCGTCGAGGGGCTAGATGATGCGTGGAGGAAGCGTAATGAGAAGCTTGTTGATTGTTTTTGCGATCTGTTTTGTTTGTTCTGTCCCAGGGTATGCTGCAGATTATGTGATAGGTGAAGGTGACGGTCTTGATGTTGCGGTATGGGGAATTAAGGAGCTATCCTTTTCAGTTAAGGTCCGACCAGACGGTAAAATTACTGTTCCTGGCCTTGGAGACGTTGTCGCCAGCGGCTTCACTCCTTCCGGGTTGCAGGTCTCTCTTACGGATAAACTCAAGGAACTCGTAAAAAATCCGATAGTAACAGTAACTGTAAGAGAGATAACAAATAGTAAAGTTTATATTTTTGGTGGAGGGATTAGGTCGGGTATCTACGACCTGACTCGAAAATCATCGCTTCTGCAACTTCTGTGTTCCTTAGGTGATGTAAAAACTGCAGATTTGAGACGATCCTATCTTTTGCGGAATGGTAAAAAATTAAAAGAAGATTTTTTTAAACTTTTTGCTGAAGGTGATTTGAAAGAGGATATGGAGGTCGTCTCAGGAGACGCCATATTTATGCCGCTTTTGCTAGATAAAAGCGTCTATGTACTTGGTGCTGTAACTACTCCGAAATCGATTGAATATCGTGATGGAATGACGGTTATGGAGGCTATTCTTGAATCTGGGGGGTTCACAAAGTTTGCCAGTCAGAACGATACAGTAGTTCGTCGAAAAACTGGTGACAAAGAGGAAACTTTGGAGGTTCGAGCCAAGGAGATTACGAAAAATGGTGATTTTTCGCAGAATATCAAGCTAAAACCAGGTGATTACATAATAGTTAAGGAAGGTATTTTTTAATACAAGAGAGATTACATGCAAACTAAAGAATTTGACTATAGAATGTATCTTGACCTCCTGCTCCGCAGGAAGCGGCTTTTTATCTTAATTGCACTGCTTATAATGACAGGAGGAGTGATTTACAGTTACTCCCTCCCAAAGATATATGAAGCGAAGAGTACAGTATTTATTGAAAAGAATGTAATTAGCGAACTAGTAAAGGGAATAGCTGTTACTCCATCAATGGAACAGACTATTAAAGTTTTAACCTATGCCCTTACAAGTAGAACAATCCTTTCAAAGGTAGTCAATGAACTGGATATGAACGCTAAAAAACACAGTGATTCCGAGCTCGAAAATATTCTTCTTCGTATTAACAGGAATATTTCAGTCAAGGTGAAAGATAATAATCTTTTCATAATAACATACAAAGATACTAACCCTAAAATTGCTCGTGATTTCGTTAATACTCTTGTCACCACATATATAGAACAGAATATTTCCTCAAAACGTGAAGAGTCTTATGGCGCAATTAAATTCTTTTCTGACCAGATTGGCACCGTGAAAGAAAAGCTTGACAAGGCAGACGAAGAGTTGAGTAGATTTAAGGCTCAACAGGGTGGTGTCGTTAATATTGATGAGGCAAAACTGTTTCAGGAAATTAACTCTTCGGAACAGAAGCTTCAAGACATTCAACTACGCAGGCGCCACCTTGAGGGGCTTAAACCAGTCACTCGCCGAGAGTCTGACCCACTGCATGCTCAACTCCTTTCCCTCCAGAAGCGTCAGGATGAACTGAGAAACCAATTTAATGATAACTACCCAGAATTGATTCGTATTCGTGGAGAAATAGATTCGCTTAAACAGCAGATCGCAAAACGACCTGCTGCTGGTGTCGGTAATGCTGATCCACAGGAAGTAGCTAAAATTGAAGCCGAACTGAGCGCGCTAAAATTAACAGAAGAAAGTCTCAGGCGTTACATAGCGAAAAATCAATCTTTGATGCGGCAGATACCAACTGTTAAAGCTGAGCTGGAAAAGATGGATGTGGACAAGAAAAAGCAGAAAGAGTTGTATGATCAGCTACTTTCCCGTCAAGGGCAATCAGAAGTTTCCAAGCAAATGGAAGTGCAGGACAAGACAACCACGTTCAGAATTGTTGATCCTGCAGTATTGCCGGTAAAACCAGTCAGTCCGAATCGTGTAAGAATAATTCTTATGGCGATTGTTGCCGGCATTGGCGCTGCGTACGGCATACTTTTCGGGCTGGATCAGCTTCGGAGCACTATAAAATCGACTGAAATGTTAAAGCCCTATGGTTTGCCAGTATTGGCTGTTATTCCTAGGATTCCGGATTTTGCCCAAGAAGTTAAACGTCAGAAAGTTGATAGAATCATCTATGCTATGTCATCTTTTTATTTTCTGTTTATCTTGAGTTTTTTGGCAATAGAGCTTTTAGATCTTCAATATGTAGATAAAATAATTAATCGAATTTCTCAAATATTTTAATACTCCGCCTTGAGGGGACAATGAGCAGAATAGAAAAAGCACTCGAAAAAGCTTCACAATTACGGCAACGGGTACCGGATATTAGTCTAGATCTTCCGGCGAGCAATCAAATTAGTCAGTCTGAACCTTGCAAAGAACAGTACCCTATTCACCCGCAAAACAGGTGCATTAATAACGCACTTCTAGTTTCTGCAAATGGTTCAGGGTCTCCGATTGCCGAAGAGTATAAAAAACTAAAATCAAACCTTATCGGCTTGGTTAGACAGGGAAGTTTGTCAAATGTAATTATGGTTACTAGCTCTATTGCCGGCGAAGGGAAAAGCATTACGGCATTGAACCTGGCGTTGAGCCTAGCCCAAGAGATTGACCACACGGTCCTCCTGATCGACGCTGATCTGCGTAAACCCTCTGCTCATAAATATCTGGAAATTGAACATGACTGTGGACTAGCTGAGGTTTTAGAAAACAAGGTGGAAATCAGTAACGCTCTGGTTCACACAGGTATCGGAAGATTGGTGCTTATGCCTGCTGGCACGGTATCTCAGAATCCGGTTGAGCTTTTTACCTCTCAAAGGCTAACTCAAATTATCAAAGAAATTAAAAATCGCTATCAGGACCGTTTTGTGATTATTGATACTCCACCGATTCTCCCTTTTGCCGAAACCAGGACTTTGAGCAGGCTAGTAGACGGTGTAATTTTTGTTGTAAAGGAGAGGCTTGCTTCTCAAGCAACTATTGCTGAAGGGCTCTTAGCTTTAGAGGGGGCAAATAACCTTGGGATAGTATACAATGAAGCGTCAATATGTGCTTCTGATGATAGATACGGACATTATTATAACAAACATTATCAGCAAAATATTTCTTAGCATTTCCCGGGGTAACTTTAATGTACGAAGCCTTTTTCGGTCTTTCTCTCAAACCGTTTGATCTTGTTCCCAATCCTGAGTTCCTTTTTCTTAGTAAATCACATAAAAAAGCTCTTACTTATCTCGATTATGGTATTCGTGAGCGGGTTGGGTTTATTTTACTGACCGGCGAAGTTGGTTCGGGCAAGACAACCATAATACGAGATATGCTAAAAAAACATCATGAAGAAGTTGTTATAGCCAAGGTATTTAATACTCGAGTCAATTCGGAGCAGCTTATTGCTCTCATCAATGATGACTTTGGCTTACCTGTAGCTGGTAAGGACAAGACATCAATGTTGCGTGATCTCAATGATTTTCTGGTAGAGCAATATGCTATTGGGAATTTCCCTGTTTTAATTGTTGACGAGGCTCAAAATTTGACCCCAAAATTACTAGAAGAGATTCGAATGCTTTCGAATTTGGAGACTGATAGCTCGAAGTTGCTGCAGATTATTCTCGTAGGACAGCCAGAGCTTAGAAAAACTATGAACTCTCCAGGTCTCAGACAATTGAGGCAACGGATAAGTATTAATTGCCATCTGCAACCACTATCATGCCCAGAGATGGAGCAATATATAATCCATAGGCTTGAAGTGGCTGGGAATGCCTCTGCCGTTACATTCATGCCGAGTGCCATGGATCTTATATATTGTAGCAGTAAGGGAATCCCGCGTTTAATAAATATTATCTGCGATTTCTTGCTGATTTCCGCTTTTGCAGAAGAGACTAAGACCTTGGATGAAGAGTTAGTAAGGGATGTTATTGGAGAACTGGATTTTGATGGGCATTTTTGGGGAAATAACCAGATTGAAAATGAACTTGCCGATTTGACTCCAAATGCAACAGTTAATGAAGATTCAATATCTGCTCAGGTTGCCCAATCTTTGCTGAAAATTACTTCTCGTCTTGATGGGATGGAGAAAGAAGCTAAAATTCTATCTGATTCTATAAATAAGGAATTTAGTCAGAGGCTTACAGAACTCCAGAATGCTTTTATGTTTCATGTAAAAGAAACAGACGCATCGTTAAATGCCATTAATTCTAGAATCGAAAAAATAAGAAGCCATAGAGATACCAATGAGCAGGATTCTGCAAATGGATCAAAATCAAGCCTAGTTAGAAAAATATTGGGGAGTTAAATGAATTCTGTTACCCATAAAGTTTTCCTTCTTCTCATCAGCGGTTTCATTTTACTGCCACGGGCAGCAGATGCCGCTGATGTTGAATTTAAACCGCGCCTTGTAGTGAGTGAAGAATATAATGACAATATTTTAGATACTAAAACCAATAAAAAGACAGAATTCATAACGAGGGCTATGCCTGGTTTCTCTCTTAAATATTTTGCCAAACGGCTTGATCTGGACTCATCCTATAATTTTGATTACCGATATTATGCGAAGGGAACTAAAGGCGACGAATACACGCACAATCTGTTATCAAAGGCAACTCTTTCACTTATTGAAAACTTTTTTTTCGTGCAACTATCAGATTCTTACAAAAGGGTTACTCTTGATGTCGCACGTGATAATACCGATGAAAGCCTTTTTGTCAATCAAAGTGATCAAAATATAGGAGTTATTTCACCTTATCTTGTCTGGCGTGTGGGAAGTAACTCTACGATCAAGACCGGATACCGATATACGAATACCTGGTACAAAGAGCCGTCTGGTGTGGATAAGAGGGAGCATTATGCCTTTGCCGATGCCAGCCATGAACTTTTGTCCGGATTTTTTTTGACATGGGGCTATTCATTCTCCGATACCAACACATCTGTCAACAAGTTTGAAAGGCACAATGCCTATGGCGGTTTCAGGTACGAGTACGCTAACAAGTCATACATTTTCGGCAAGGTAGGAAATACATGGCAATCTTTTGATACCAGGAAAAATATCAGCAATGTCTTTTGGGATGCTGGGTTAACCCATGAATTCCCGATAGTAACTGCCACGTTGGAATCTAAAGTGCAATATTCTGAGGATCCGCTACGCTCTTCGATCAAGGAAACAGTTTATTCAGGCAAATTTGAAAGAGCTTTAGAAAGAGGGAGCTTAGTGTTTTCAGGCTCATATTCTGAATTTGAAATTACAGAAACAGGCGTCACTGATAGCAAGCGCGTATCTCTACGCGCCTTGGGAAAATATGAGATTACCGACAACCTGAAACTGTCTTTATCGGTTTTGGGTGATCGGTTCAACCAAAAAACACCTGATGATTACCCTTACAGATTAACCGGCATTGCTGGGGTTTCGTATTCATTCAATGATGGTCTGATTGCCTCTCTTTCATACACACATATAACAAACAGAAATCAGATTTTCGAGACGGCTGGTAACAAGGATATTAATCGATATTTTGTCCAACTTGAAAAGAGTTTTTGACATGCTTAACGCCCTGTCAATTGATGTAGAAGATTATTTCCAGGTTAATGCCTTTGCTAGACATGTCAAACGTGAACAATGGAGTCAATTCCAACTGCGTGTTGCCGCAAATACTGATCTTATTCTTGAAATGCTTGACGATTTGTCCTTGAAAGGAACATTTTTTGTTTTGGGGTGGATTGCTGAAAGAGAACCTGAATTGATAAAGGAAATACAACGAAGAGGTCATGAAATCGCTTGTCACGGGTATGGTCACGAGCTTATTTTTGACATCGGACTAGACCGTTTCCGTGAAGATGTTCGCCGTGCAAAAAGAATTATTGAGGATTTAACCGGTACTCAAGTTAACGGTTATCGCGCTCCAAGCTATTCAATTACGTATAATTCTCTCTGGGCTATTAATGTTCTCATAGAAGAAGGTTTTACTTATGATTCTAGTATCTTCCCTGTTTATCACGATACGTATGGCATACCAGATTCCCCTCGTTTCCCTTATCTCATAAAAAGTGCATCCGGTACTATTCGAGAGTTCCCTTTAACTACTTATCCTCTCCATATTGGCGGCAAGGTGTATCACCTCCCTGTGGCTGGGGGAGGGTATTTACGTTTGTTGCCCACGGCTTTTCTTTCCCATGCAATCCGCACTATCAACACTAAAGAAGGAAAGCCGGTTGTTCTATACTTTCACCCATGGGAGATTGATCCTGAACAGCCAAGAATCAAAGCCGGAATGAAGTCGCGTTTTAGGCATTATGTAAATCTCGATAAAACTAAGGCAAAACTTAGATCTCTTCTTTCTACAAATAAATTTGGTACAATGTTACAAGTTTTGGAGCATTCTACTAATCTCTCGGAATATAGTTACGGAGTATAACTACATTGTTGCCAATGGATCTATCCCAGACAAAGCCTGTAAACAGTCCGGATCGACACAATCATAAGGCAGTAATTGCATTTTCAGTATTATTGATTGCATTTTGCACTGCATATTATCCGGTTTTCAGAAGTCTGATAAAGACTTGGTATGCATCTGATGATGCTTCGCATGGTTTTCTCATTATTCCGGCTGCTTTGTATATAGTCTGGCGAAATAGATCTCGGCTGAGTGAACTTCCAATTGTTCCATCCTGGTGGGGCATGCTGCTTGTTGTTATAAGCTTAACGCTTTATTTGTTTGCAAAACTTGCAGGTATTGCAACTCTTTCTCCGCTATCTTTAATACTGACTATTGCTGGTTCAATCTTATTTCTAGGTGGATACAGATTTTTAGTCGCTTTATTGTTCCCTATAGCATTACTTTTATTGATGATACCGATACCATCACAGATTTATTCAGCATTAACTTTACCACTGCAGCTTATTGTTTCAAAAGTTTCTGCTATAACAACGACTTTGATCGGAATACCGGTCTACCTCGAAGGCAATGTAATAAATCTTCCCAATTACACCTTTGAGGTTGTACAAGCCTGCAGCGGTCTCCGCTCGATAATGTCGCTTTTTACCCTTGCCGCATTGTACGGTTACTTTACGCTTTCATCACCACTCTTGAGGACTTTTTTGTTCGTTTTGGCATTGCCGATAGCCGTATTAGTGAATATTGCCAGGATTTCGGTTATGGTAATTGCTTATTATTATTTTAATTTCAATCTCACTTCAGAGCCAATTCACACTTGGTATGGTATGGCTATCTTTGGGTTGTCTTTTATCCTGTTTCTCTTAACTCAGAAAGTGTTGTCTAAATGGGACAAATAAATCTCCTCAAAATTCTAATTCTTGTCACTATGTTTGTGCTTACAGCATTTGGCTTGTCGCTTGTCAAGCATGTTGAACCCAAGCCAAAGGATCAAAAACTTGTAAATGCTTTGTCTGTAATTGACGGTTGGCATATATCTGCAGACCAGCGTTTGGATCAAAAAGTCATTGATGCCTTAGAGCTTGATGACTATCTGTTTCAAACATATAACAAAGGTAATGATACTCTCACTCTTTATATTGGCTACTACCTTACTGCCAAAAAAGTTGGCTCCGCTCATGATCCGATGGTTTGTTTTCCCGGGCAGGGGTGGTGCCTGACTAAGCTGGGTCAACCTGTTATAACTGAAGCTGTTTCTGGTATTCCGGTCACGTACTCAGTGATGGTTGCGGAACGGGAGGGGCGTAAAGAACTTGTTGCTTATTGGTTCCAGGCAGTGAAAAAAACGCTTCCCGACACTTTTGGTCAGAAGGTCAGTTTGCTGAGACAGAGAATGGCTGGGAGTAATGAAGACAATGCTTTTGTTAGAATTACACTATCATTAGATAATCGTTCCAAAGAGGATGCTGTAAAGATTGTTGATGATTTCATCCGGTCTTTTTATCCAAACTTCCTCAATTATATTATTGGAGACCAGCCACCTAAAGGCACTGGGATCAAATAGAAATGCTGCTTCCGTTACTCATCTGGTCACTCCTTGCAGTTATCTACATTTATGTAGGTTATCCTATTATTGCCCTAATAATTGCCCGATTATCCCCCAGACCAATCAAGCAAGGCCAATCTTTGCCAACTGTCTCAATTCTTATTGCTGCGTACAATGAATCGCATGTGATTGAGGCTACAATTAAGAATAAACTTTCTTTGAATTATCCTTCTGATAAGTTGGAAATCATTGTTGTTTCCGATGGCTCAACCGATGGGACTGATGAAATTGTTGGGCGGTTTAACTGCAAACAACTTCGCCTACTTAGACAAGAACCGCGGGCAGGCAAGACCTCTGCTCTTAATATGGCGATTTCAGAAGTGTCTGGTGAAATTATCGTGTTTTCAGATGCGAATTCCCTGTATGCGCCTGATGCACTCTATCATCTTGTTACTAACTTTTCAGACCCTTCAGTTGGTTATGTAACGGGAAAAATGGTCTATACCAACCCGGATGGGACTGTTAACGCCGCGGGTTGCTCTGCTTACATGAAGTATGAAAATTTCCTACGTGAGGTAGAAAGCAAAATTGGTTCTGTTGTTGGTGTTGACGGAGGGATAGATGCCGTTCGCAAAAAACTGTACCGGCCTATGAGGCCAGACCAACTTCCAGATTTTGTCCTTCCGCTTAATGTGATAGATCAGGGGTACAGGGTTGTTTATGAAGAAAAGGCCCTGCTTCATGAACCCGCTCTCTCCGGTTCATCCGATGAGTATCGAATGAGAGTCAGGGTTTCACTGCGAGCTTACTGGGCTTTGTGGGATATGCGACATCTGTTGTTTAGATATGATAATTTGCTTTTTGCCTGGCAACTTTGGTCTCACAAAGTTTTGCGGTATTTATGCTTCATTTTTCTTGTTGTCGCCCTGATCACAAACATTGCTCTGTATTCACATGGCTTCCTGTTTAAAAGCTTGCTTGCCACCCAAATTTTTTGTTACGTGGGAGGGTATGCTTCGCCATTAATGGAAAAAATGGGTTGTTCTTCCAAGTTATTAGGCCTTTGCCGATACTTTACCTTGCTCAATATCGCTTCTGCTCATGCTTTTATTAGGTTTTTGCGAGGGCAAAAGCAGGTTCTCTGGACGCCGAGGAAAGGTTGAAGATCTTACATGTAATCGACAGTGGCGGTCTATATGGAGCAGAAATGATGCTTCTTGCCCTAATGAGTGAACAAGTTAGAATGGGGTTAGAGCCTGTCCTTGCAAGCATTGCCGAGCATTCCATTCAGGAAAAGTCTTTAGAAACAGAAGCGATTCGTCTAGGATTGCGTGTTATAAAATTTCGCATGATGCCAGGGCCAAATCCTTTTGGCGTAGCTGAAATCCTTCGTTTTGCCCAGGATGAAAGGGTTGATCTGATTCATTCCCATGGGTATAAAGGGAACATTTTTTTTGGTCTTTTGCCGCGCTTCGCACGACGTTTCCCCCTAGTTAGCACTGTTCACGGATGGACTTGGACTGGTGGGGTCAATAGAATGATGCTGTACGAATGGCTTGATTCGAAAGCCCTGTCAGGGGTGGACCGAATCGTTTTGGTCAACACTCAGATGCTGAAGCATCCACGTATTAAAAGAATCCCTATTAATAAGGTTTCGGTTGTTGATAACGGCATTGTTGGTGAACTGACTGTAGAGGATGATTCAGACTTTGATGCAGAGGTTGTTTCTTTCTGCGAAAAGGGTTTCACCATAGGGGCTATTGGCAGGCTATCTCAGGAGAAAGGGTTTGATATTCTCTTGCGGGCGTTTGCAGGTTTAACAGATGAATTCCCGGAGATACGGGTGGTTATACTTGGTGAAGGGGGATGGCGTGCTCAGCTGGAAGCTCTTACTGAAAAACTGGGCATTTCTGACCGTGTTCTTATGCCTGGTTTTAAAAATAATGCTCGTCGCTATATACCTTTCTTTAATCTGTTTGCCATCTCTTCACATACTGAAGGATTGCCGATTTCTCTTCTGGAAGCAATGCAGGCTTCAATTCCGATTGTGGCGAGTTGTGTTGGAGGAATTCCGGATGTGCTTCAAGACGGGCGCTGTGGACTTCTTGTCAATCCGGGGTCAGAGGAGGAACTTGGGCATGCGATTGCTCATGTAATTCAGAACCCGCGTGAGGCAGGAGTAAGAGTGACCGCAGCCAGGCAAAGGGCTATCATAGCGTATTCAAGCAGGAGAATGGCTGAAGAATATCTGGAAATATACAAGGGTGTGCTCCAGTGACTAATGAGAAAATAAATATACTCTATGTGATAGACAGCCTTACTCATGGGGGCACTGAGCGTCAGTTGGCTGAACTGATCCGTAACCTCGACCGCAACCGTTTCACTCCTCATCTCTGCACCTTGAAACCATCTCAGGGGCTGTTTGATGAGCTTGATGTGCCTAAATTATGTTTGAATTTTTCAAGTTTTGCATCTATGAAAATATTTGGAGTTGAAAAAAACCTTTCTCAATTTATTCATAGGAATAAAATTCAGATAGTACAGACATTCTTTCAGGATCCTTTCCTTCTTGCTGCTCTGATAAAGCCTTTAAACCAATATCGCTTAATAGGTTCTTTTCGAGATCTGGGTTTTTGGCGAACGCCATCTGAAAGCCGAAAAATGCGTTTTTCTTATCCTTTCTATGATGGGTTTATCGCAAACTCTGAGGCGGTAAAGGAAAGCTTTGCTGCTTGTGATGGAATAGATGGTGATAGGATAACTGTTATATATAATGGTTTTGATCTATCTGCCATAGCAGATACTCCCGTGCCAACCTCAACAGTGCCGATTATCGGAATCGTTGCCAATCTGAATAGGCCGGTAAAAAGGGTTAAGGATTTCATCCTTGCAGCGGGCAAGGTCCACTGCACGAACCCGGATGTACTTTTTGTTGTGATTGGAGGTGGCCATTTGCAGAAAGAATTACAAGAGCTGGCGCTCCAATCTGGAATTGCCGGTTGTACAACCTTTACTGGCATGATATCGAACCCCATCCAACAAGTTCTCGGATTCACTGTTGGTGTTATTACCTCAGAAACTGAGGGATTCTGCAACGCTATCATCGAATATATGGCCTGCGGAATCCCGGTAGTCGCGACACGGGCAGGGGGTAATGTAGAATTAATTTCAGATGGCGAAAACGGTTATTTGTACGAAGTTGGCAATACTGATGAGCTTGCAGACAGACTCCTGTTGCTTCTGGCTGACAGGAATAACTGCACGCGAATCGGATCTGCCAATGCCTTAAAGGTTCGTAATCAATATTCTATGGGACAGATGATCGAAGCCCATCAGAAGTTTTATTCAAGCCTCACCAGAGACATTTCACATGAGCGATGAAGAGGTAAAATATTTCTCATATCCTGCATCTGATGAACTGCTGGATAAATATTGTGCCCTTTTTAAAACTGTCTATGGGGACTCAGAATCTTTTCAAAAACGAATTCAATGGGAGTTATTACAATATCCTTCTAAGTTGCCAGTCACTCTTTTCTGTGCCGAGGTAAATGACACAATTGTCGGGGTAACAATCAGGCATCCTGTTGAGATATTGCATAAAGGGAAAGTGCTCTCAGCATTCTTTGCTTCAAACTCTATGGTACATCCTGAATACCGGGGTAAAGGTTTAATTCGAGAGCTATACACAATGGCGGCGGCTGCCGGAGGATTACAGCTTTCAAAGGGAACAGCCGATGAAATGTATAAGGTGCTTAAAAAGATTGGATATCAGGATATTATTCCTAATACCTACCAGGTTTGCATTGTTGACCCAATTAAGTGGGCGTTAAAGAAAATAGGTTTTAGAAACCTGGCTTGTAATTCATTGGGTATGGGAGCATTCCTGGTAAAGGGTTATTCAGAGTTACACACCATTTCAGATGATCTGCAAGATTTTTGTGATAGAGCACAGCGTGATGGCATCATAAAAGACTTACAATACCTAATGTGGCGATATCTTGAAATTCCTCACAGGAGTTACAGACTTTTCCTGAGAAAAAGTGATGATAAGGCTGTATCTCTGATAGTGTTGAGAGTTACTGGAAGTACTGTTTATCTTGTGGATCTTTTGTGGGATGTGAAAACTCTTGACGAACCTGAAGCCTCGGTTATGTTTGCCAAAAGTTTTGCTCGTGATGCGCGGGCAAGCAAATTAATTGCATGGGCAACATTGAAACAAATGCGCGATGCTTTGAGTAGGAATTATTTTTTTAATCGGGGAGAGACTCCCCATTTCAGTTGTTATTCAGGACAGTTGGATAATGAAATAATTGACTGGTCATCACTTCATTTTGTTCACGGTGATGGAGATATTGAATACCTATGAAAACACCTTGCAACCAGTATTTAAAGTTTGATCTCTACCGGTATTTTTACCCCAATGATGCAGTTAATTCGATTAGCTCTTTGGGAAAAGTCAAAAAGATCTTTCTGACTCAAGGAATATGGGCCTTAATTGTTTATCGGGCTGGGTCATGGTGTGTTAGAAATAAAAAACAATTTGGTCCGCTTGTCAAAGTGTTACTGCCGCTAATTACCATTTGGCAAAAGTTGGTTGAGATGACCACCGGCATTGAGATCCCTTTTACTGCCAAAATAGGACGAGGCTTGTATATTGGTCACTTCGGCCAGATCATCTTGTCTCCAATGGCAGTGCTCGGTGAGTGTTGCAATATCTCTCAGGGGGTTACAATTGGGCAAGCGGGACGTGGAGACCAGCAGTTTGTACCAGTTATCGGTGATCGGGTCTACATCGGCCCTGGCGCAAAATTATTTGGGAAAATAGTTGTCGGCAATGATGTTGCTATTGGTGCGAATGCAGTAGTAACTAGAGATCTTCCCAATAATGCTGTTGCGGTCGGTATTCCGGCCAAGATCATAAACTTTGGCTCAAGTCGAGATTTTGTAAACTTTAATAAAAACAAGATGTGAATCAATAATATGCGCCAGCATCTAAAGCGAACCCTAATTAGCAGCCGATTGCTTCTGAAGTTACTGAACAGAATTTTCGGATCTTTTCCCAAGGTCTTTGTCTACCATCGTTTTACTCCACCGGGCGTGTCATTACCGCATCGGGTGAACGCAGAGACCTTTGCCTGGCAACTAGACGTCATTAAAAAAGACTTTGATGTCATTACTTTACAGGATTGTATTGCTCGCTATATGCAGTACGGTAGATGGCCAACCGGATGTGTTGTGTTGACTGTCGATGACGGGTACAGCGATATGTATCAATGGGCTTGGCCAGAACTAACCAAACGGAAGTTACCGGCTACTTTTTTTGTGACCACTGGTTTTGTTGATGGCAATATCTGGCTCTGGCCTGATCGACTTGAGTATGCGTTGTACTTGACGACTCTATCTAGTTGTTCGGTAGCTGTTGATGGTAAACAGGTCACCTTATCTTTGAAAAATGAGCATGATCGATATATTGCTTGGAAGTTTTTCTCAGACTATTGTATTTGCTGCAAAGACAGGCAACGTTTAACTTTTATAAAACAGATAGAAGCGGCGTTGGAGATAGAATTACCTTTGCGTCCTCCTCATGAATATGCTCCTGTAACATGGGAACAGTTGCGAGAGATGAAAGCAGGAGGGGTAGAAATAGGTGGTCATACGGTCCACCACCCGATCTTATCGAAGATTGATACCGATATGCTTGATCTTGAAATCGGTGGCTGCAAAACTATTTTGGAGGAGCGATTATCAGCCTCGATTAAATCTTTTTGCTACCCGAATAGTGGTCCTGGTGATGTCAATGATTCCGTAATTGCTGCCGTGGCACGTGCGGGGTACATCGGTGCTGTTTTCGGGACTAACCTTGTCATATGGGATCGATATATGGTTCCCCGCATGGGCGTCAGTAATGACCGGGCTGATTTCCTCTGGAAGTTATACGGTGGTGAATCTCTTTCTTTTGCTAGGCAGTCCGCGAAGATGAATTGAACGCCTGAATGTAACTATGGAGATTTGCATTGAAAACTCGGGTGTTATTATTCGGGACAACTGCAGATGATATAAATATTTTCGTGCGCTGCTTTAGGGAAGTGGCCCACAAGTACGAAGTGACGATTCTTCTTGAACCACATAACTATGCAAACGTTATGACAAATTTTGGGAGGATTGCACTTAGCCCTCTAAATGAATTTTCAGCGGACTGTTTGATAGAGTATCTGCAAAAGTATGCTCACCTGTACGATGTGTTAATGCCGAGTGGATTTTGCAGTGTCAAGTTAATTTCTGCGTCGATCGACCGGTTGTACAATTTTATCCGCGTGGTTGAGCTACCGGATTTTGCGTTGATAAACGAATTGGATGACAAACTGAATTTTGCTCATTATTGTTCATCGCATGGCTTACCACACCCTGCAACAATTGCAGGAAAAGATTTTTTTAAGGATATGGACTCCTTCAAAAAATTTCCCGTACTTCTCAAACATAGACTTGGCGCAGGAAAACAAGGCATCCGGTTAGCTAAAACGCCTGAAGATGCCCTCGCAGGCCCTGAATCTGACATTGCAGAAGACTATATAGTCCAGGAGTATCTTCTGGGCCATGACTTTGCTTTTAACGGATTTTGTAGAAACGGGTCCATTGTTTCATGGACTGTGCAGAAATTCCATAGCATCAGCATATTAAACAGGGACAGACTCAGAATTAGTACCTTTGTTAAAAATGATCAGATTTTTTTCTGGGCTGAGAAACTGATCGCTATGACAAAATATTCCGGGCCAATTAATATCGACTTCAGATATATCCCAGCTGAGGAGAGCAATTATTTTATAGAAGTGAACCCCCGTTTTTGGTCAAATGTTCACTACTCACTAATTGATGGAGTAAATTTTGTCGATATAGCTATTGATCCTGAGATACCTGCCAATCGAATAAAGCCTCTCCATGCTGGAAAAACCTGGGGGGAACCGATTAAAACCTTAATTCTTATGGTCTGCTTTTTTCAGTTTGGTTTGCTGCGCTATATCTTGTCCCAGAGCATGCTGCAGTTTAAGATTGGGGTATTGGACAGGCTTGACAGGATGTACTCAAGGTACGTGTCTGCTGGTTCAAAGGCTGCGGCGTTGTTATGAGCCATTGGTCAATCAAAAGTATCCTGAAGTCTGCTTTTGTGAAAAGTCCTTTTCTTACCAATTGTGCAATGAAATTGACGCAGGATTACCCCAAAATATTCCTCTACCATCGTTTTTGCGAACCCGGTTCAACGATTTGGGGGGGAATCAGTCAAGATGAGTTTGAATGGCATATTGAGAGAGTAACTGAAAAATATGAAGTCATCTGTTTCGCTGAATTCCTTCTGCGGAAGCAACGACAGGCTTCCACTAGAAATTGTGCAATCATAACGGTTGATGACGGATACCGAGATTTTTACCAGTATGCCTATCCAGTTCTAAAAAAGTCATCGGTACCTGCAACGTTATTCGTTACCAGTGACTTCATCCAGCAGAGAATATGGTTATGGCCTGACAAACTTAAATACATTGTCCAACAACTCCAGTCCGGCAGATATTCGTTCGAGTTTAATCATGACTGTTTTGAGATAAATACGCTAGACAATGCTAGCCGCCTCGCTTCGTGGATGAGACTTTCCAATACATGTATCCGCCTACCCCTAACGAAACGGGAGATGCTAATTAAGTCACTGTCAGAATCTATGGGAATTGAAGTGCCTAGATTCCCGAGCAAAGATTATGAAGCATGCAATTGGAATGAACTCCGTGAAATGCAGATGAACCGTATTGAAATCGGGTCTCATACGCTCACTCATCCCGTTCTTTCGATGATCCCTGTTGATGAAATGCTTAAAGAGCTTAATGACAGCAAGGTTGAAATCGAACAGATGCTCAATGGGCAGGTGTCAACTTTCTGTTATCCGCATGGTGGGGAGAACGACATCAATGATGCTGTGGTTAAGGCGACTGCAGAGGCTGGTTACAGAGGAGCAGTTCATGGTAATCCTCCGCGAGAATGGAATCCGTTTCTTGTCCCAAGGATGGGTGCGGACGATGATCGTAAAGAGTTTATTTGGCGATTGTGCGGCATGGAGTATGTTACGGCTAGGATTAAGGCACTATTATGATCAAGTATAACCAAGTGGGAAGTAATATGTTCAATTACGTGTACAAATAATCGATATGAAAACTATTGCCATTATAACCAGTAATTTCCCTCCTACAAACATCGTAGGCGCATTGCGACCGTATCGCTTGTCTAAGTTTCTCTGTAAAGCTGGGTGGAGAGTTATCATTCTCACCCATCCACCTGATACAGGTCATGACTTGGACTATTCTCTATTGGATGAAATTGCAAGTGACGTACAGATTCACTATGTTTCCACTCCGAGAGTGAAAAAGATCTGGAATCGTGGGTTAGTGGCTCGTTTCATTGGTACTGGTCGGGACATTTTAGATGGTTGGGTTAAGCCGGATTTGGGAATTGCCCATGTCAATTCATTCTATAGAGCATTTATTAAGCTTGCAAAAGTGAGTCAAATAGATGTGTTATTGACCACCTCGCCTCCACATTCAATCCATCTTGCAGGTCTATTGATAAAGAGGAAATTTGACATCCCTTGGATTGTGGATTTACGCGACCCTTGGGATTATTATCCCACCAAGGGGCACCATGAACTGACATTTTTGGAAGGGTATCTTGAAAAAAGAGTTATGACTGAGGCAAGCGCCGTAATTTCAACCACCGGCACTTATTCAAAAATATTGATGGAAAAACACTCGTTTATTGATAAGAACAAATTTCACATTGTAACAAATAGTTATGACAGAAATAAGACTTCTTTGGCTGTAGAAAAAGACCCAGATCATTTTATTGTCTGCTACACAGGTATTTTTTACCCAGGAAAAGATCCTTACGGATTCTTTCGTGCGCTGAAGAGCTGGTTTGAGGTAATGCCATCTTCCGATAGATCCTATTACATGACAGTGTTACGCGTTCATCTGATCGGATCAGGTGATTATATTACGCGGCAGGTAATCAGTTCACTCGGACTTGATGGAGTAATTGTGTATTTTGACCGAATGCCACATGAACAGGCTATTGCAATGACACTTGCCGCAGACATGGTTCTTATTTCTACAGGATTTGGTGATCGTACCAGACCTGGGTGGTTACCATCAAAGCTTTTTGAGTACCTTGGTTGCAGAATCCCAATCCTAGCTCTAACACGTGAAGGAGAAACCGCAGAAGTTATTCGAAGGACAAAAAGCGGTTATGTGTTGTTATCTGAAGATCATGATAGTATCCACAAAATTCTTAGAACTGAAATTAGTCGAAAGTTTAAATGTGACAGCCAATCTGATAATACAAATTTTACCTTTGAAGGAACTGATAAATATGAAGAGGAAAATGTTATGAGTGGTTTTGCCGATATTATTGGGAATGTAATTTCTAGGCCGCCAAGAATTAGGACATGATACAAAAATTATTTAATAATTCAATATCAAATGTTGCGATATTGCTCCTTAGACTTGGAGTGTCGTTTGTTCTTACTCCATGCATTTTGAAGGCATTAGGTAAGCACGAATACGGTATTTATGAGATTGTTCTATCTGTTGTTGGTTATATGGGTATGCTTGAGCTTGGTATGCAGCCAGCAGTTACTCGTTTTATAGCCCGTTATGCAGCTGTTAATGATGAAGAGAAGCTCAAACGCATCTTTAGTTCCGCCCTTGTTTTTTCAACAGCTATTGGAGCACTGGTTGCCGTAGCTCTCATGCTTTGGGCTTTTGCAGGGGCGCAAGGCTTAGTTCCTCCCAATGCACCTTCTTCGCGATATACAGTTTTTTTGACCATAGTAGCTTGCCAGGTTCTGATAAGTTTTCCAGGGAATGTAATCACATCGGTTCACCATGGTCATCAACGCTATTGGCTTACAAGCGGCCTGACGGCTGTGAACACAGTTGTTGGAACATCTATTATATATTTTTTCTTGAAGCACGGTTATGGACTACTTGTTCTCACCTTAGCAAACACAATTGGTTTTACTCTCAAGTTTATTAATTATTATTTACTGTTGAGGTTAGATAAATATGGGGGATATAGATTTGCTTTCAAATATGTATCAGCAGATACTATCCGTGAACTTGTGGGATTTGGTTTCAAGAGTTTTGCACTTGGTATCGCAACCAGAATAAGAAACAGCACTGATTCTCTCGTAATAGGGACAGTACTATCTCCTTCAGCAGTTGCATACTATGTGATGCCTTCTAACCTTGTTAATCAGCTTCGTAATTTTATATCTGCTGCTACGCTTGGCTTCATGCCTTTTTTCAGTGAACTGAATGCAAATTCAACTCCAGAAAAAACGAGAGAAGTTTATTATACATCATCTCGGTATATGGTTGGAGTAGTGGTGTGCGGCTTTATTGCGATCGGTTTTTTAGGACCAAGGTTTCTTGATGTCTGGATTGGTTCTGAATATGGCCAAGAAGGTCGATTAATACTTTATATTCTGGCTTTTGCAACATTTATCCAGATGATAAACCCTTTCCACGGCAGAATATTAACTGGTATTGGTAAGCATGGAGTGCTGGCCAAGATAAGGACATACGAAGCCATTGTAAATCTACTAATTAGTATAGTATTGGCAAAAATCATTGGCAAAGAGGGGGTTGCTATTGGGACATTATTGCCTGCACTGATTGCTGAACCTCTAATTTTATATATTGTATGCAAGCAGATAGCTGGCCAGTTCTTTGATTATTTAATACAAGCGCTTCTACCATCACTGCTGCCATGTATCATAACTGCATTATTTTATTATGTGCTTATAGCCAATTTTAACCCAATTGGTTATGGGGGAATATTCATTGTAGGAGTATCAGGGAGCGTGCTATTTGTACTCTCTTTCATTATATTATTACATAGAGATGAACGATGTCGGTTATTTAACATAATTAAAACAAGAAGTATTTAAATGCCGATATAAAGAGCTGATAAATGTCATTTATTGTGTTGCTGTTGTATATATCAAGTAGTTTTCTACATTTAACTGCACGGATCCCGGTGTTGGGTTCGCTGCGGTTTGATTTACTGCTGGGAGTTGGGACGCTGTTGATAATTTTTGTCCAGCAACGTCAAGATACGCTACGTCTGGGTGAGGAAACTGCGCGTAGGTTGAACGGGCTTATTCTATATATCATTCTTAGTCTGCCACTTGTCACTTGGCCAGGCTCGGTCATTCAAAATAATCTTACGGAATGGATTAAGGTGGCTCTCTTTTATGTGCTGGTGGTAGGAGCCGTCCGTACAGAAAAACAGTTGCGCCTCTTTATCTGGGTGTTTTTATTTTGTCAGGTCTTTCGCGTGTTGGAACCACTTTATCTGCATATCACTGCCGGTTATTGGGGCAGCGTAGCATTTTCTCATACCGACGGTGTCATGACCGGCCTCAAGCGTTTAAGTGGCGCTCCGTCTGATGTGGTTAATCCAAATCAATTGGCTTGGGTGATTGTTAGTACTATTCCTTTCCTCTTTTATTTACTATGGCAGAAGGGTTCGTGGGGTAAGATTCTTTTTGTGGCGCTTCTAATACCCTCAGCTCAGGCACTGTTGTTAACTGGCTCGCGTAGTGGTCTTCTTTCCCTAGGTGCAGTCATTTTTGCGATGGTGCTCCTTAGTAAAAACATACGTCGTAATCTGATTATAACAGTTGTATTGGTACTCCCGCTGGCCGTTCTGCTAATGGGACAGCTTGGTTCGGATATGCAGACACGATATCTTTCTCTGATCGATTCCACAGTAGCTGGTGCTGACACAAGGCAGGGTAGAATCAATGGTATGATAAGACAGTTAGGAACTATTTCGAATAACCCTTTGTTTGGCAATGGGCTTGGAACCACAAGGGAGGCAAATTGGAATATTTTGGGTCATAGTTCCCAAATTACTCATAATTTGTATATTGAGGTTTTACAAAGCATCGGCATAATTGGGTTTTCCCTTTTCATCCTTTATATAGTTGCAATAGTTAGGTGCTTGAGACAAGCGCAGAAGCTTTTACTTATTAAAGGATATGACTCAAATGACTGGTTGATAAGGTTGTCTTCAGCCATTCTTGCATGGGTATTTATGGATCTGTTCTATAGTATTTCCTGTTTCGGATTGATCAGCTGGGAATGGTACTTCTTCGGTGGAACGGCAACAGTCTGTCATGCTTTGGCACAAGAACGAGAGGTAATGCTCAATGCAGAACCCCAATGTACCTGATTCTAACTCCTTGGTTAGTGTTATTATCCCTTGTTACAACCGCGAGTCATATATTGCTGAAACGGTTAATAGTGTTCTCTCCCAGACTTGGCCGAATATCGAATTGATTGTGGTTGATGACGGTTGTAAAGATGGTTCGCGCAAGGTGCTGGAGTCATTTGGCCGGCGTATAACCATTCTCGAACACCAAGGCTGCGCCAACCTGGGACAATCCGCGGCAATCAATCTCGGGTTGCGTCAGAGCAGGGGGGATTACTTGGCGATTCTTGATAGTGATGATCTCTTTGCTCCGGGTAAAATTGAAAAACAAGTGCGATTTCTGGAGAAGAATCCGGAATATGGTCTTGTGTATTCCAATGGCATGCATATCGATGAAAATGGCAAGGAGCTGTACCAGATGCATTATGGCGATCACCGGCCGCCTACCGGACCTGAACAGGTACTGGAAGACTGCTGCTACAATGTGCCTTCCAACGCGCTTTTTCGGCGGGCTGTGTTTGAAAAAGTAGGTTTTTTAAATGAGGCGCTTCGTTCTGCACAGGACCACGATTATGCTATTAGAATTGCTGAAGTTACGCGCATAGGTTATATGGACGAATGTCTCTGGAATTATCGCAGACATGGTGGCAGTATCAGTAATACACGGACATTGGAGCGCTGGAAGAATGGTTTTAAGATTCTTCAGGCCGCCCTAAAAAGATACCCATATCCTTTAGTAACAGTCAGGCGACGTAAAGCGGTTCTTCATTTCAGGCTAGGCCAATGTTATCTGAAGGAAAGGCAGTATGTTAAGTCAGCATACCATCTGTTTCTCGCCGGCATTCAGGATCCTTACCGATCTTTGCGAGTACTGGCTGGCAGGGAGAGGCTAACTGGACCGAATTAACAGCATAAGATAGCTTTATTTTCACAAAGATTAACTTAGGAATTAAAATGTGTGGGATTGCAGGCCTTATATATACTGACCAAGCGAGATTCGTTGATCCATCCGTGATCGAAGCAATGTGCACCGCTATCCACCACCGTGGGCCAGACGAGTGGGGTATGTGGCTGGAAGGTGCCGTTGGCATAGGAATGAAACGTCTCCAGATTATCGACTTGGCTGGTGGGCACCAACCGATGGCAAATCAAGACGCAACAATACATATTGTTTTTAACGGAGAGATCTATAACTATCGTGAACTGAGGGCGGATCTGGAAAAGAGGGGATACCGCTTTGCAACAAATTCGGATACCGAGTCTATCCTCCACTTGTATGAGGAGTATGGTCAGGAGTGCGTGACTCATCTGCGGGGAATGTTTGCTTTTGCTATCTGGGACTCAAAAAAATATCGCCTCTTTATGGCTCGTGACCGATTGGGGAAAAAGCCACTTCATTATCTGTATGACAGGGAAAAGATCGTTTTTGGTTCTGAGATAAAATCCATACTTCGGTTTCCATCTCTAAAGCCAGAGGTTAATAGCTCAAGTATCGCCAACTATATTGCTTATGGCTATTCACCGGATCCTGACACTCTCTTCAGAGGCATTAATAAACTGCCTCCAGGTCATAGGTTAACTTGGGAGAGCGGCCGCATCTCCATTGATTCCTACTGGGATATTGAATACCAGCCAGATTATTCGTTGTCGCAACAGCAGGTATTTGAGGAAACTGAACGTCTTCTAGAGGAGTCAATTAAGATCAGGCTCGTCAGTGATGTGCCACTGGGAGCTTTTCTGAGCGGAGGTATTGATTCAAGCCTGGTTGTTGCTCTTATGGCGCGAAACATGGGTGCACCGGTAAAAACTTTTTCTATTGGCTTTGATGAGAAAAAATACAATGAATTGCCCTATGCGCGGATGGTGGCCGAACAATATGGCACCGACCACCATGAAGAGATTGTGCGCCCTGATGCCGAAGAGGTTATTCCTCACCTTATAAAGATGTTTGATGAACCTTTTGCCGACTCGTCTGCTATTCCTACATATTATGTGTCGCGTCTGGCACGCCAGCACGTTACTGTGGCACTGTCAGGGGATGGCGGTGATGAAATGTTCGGAGGCTATGATCGTTACTTGGATAGCAAACTCAGTGTTTTCGCAGATAAAATGCCTTTGCCAATACGTAAGGCAATTATGGGGACTTCAGTTAGATATCTTCCTGAGTCATTCCCTGGGATCAACACGTTACGCTATTTGGCAGCGGATTTGGATGAACGTTATATTGCTAAAATGACCAAAGGTGTCTCTTGGATTCATGGAAAACTCTTCAGCCCTGAATTAATAGCTCAAGTTGGTACGAGTGACCCTTCCGGCCCGCTGCGGATGCTGCTTCCTAGAGTGAAGATGCACGACACTGTAACCCGTCGGCAATACCTCGACTGCAAGACCTATCTACCCGGAGACATCATGACCAAAGTTGACAGGGCTAGTATGTCGGTTTCCTTGGAGGCACGAGCTCCGATGCTGGATCATCTTTTTGTCGAATTTGCATTTAGGGTTCCGGTACAGTACAAGGTTAGTGGGCGCACGACAAAATATATGCTCAAGCAACTTGCGTATAAGTTGCTACCCCATGATATTGTTGATAGGCCCAAAATGGGTTTTGCCATGCCAGTAGCCCAATGGATCAATCGCGAATGGAAAGAAATGAGTGAGGATCTGGTTATCGGAACAAGGGCTCTACAGCGTGGCAATTTTAATCCTGGATATTTGAAAAATATGGTTGAAGAGCATCGTCGCGGACGTCGCGATCACAGCTACATCATATGGACTCTTATGGTGTTAGAAATGTGGTACAGAGAATTAATCGACGGGAAGCTTCGAAATGACTGAACCTAGTAAAAAAAATGACAATAATTACACGTTTCGAAAGAAAAGAATACTGCTTGTTGTCCGCTGGCCAGTAGGTGGTATTCGGACTTTTATGCGGTATGTCTATCGCCGCTTTGAACCTAAGCAGTATTATTTCTCAATTCTTGCCCCAGATAATCCTGAACTTGATCTACTTGAGCATGATTTCTGTGGGCTCGATTTTGAAATAATCAAAATCTCCCGTAATCCAGCATCTTCCGAACTTTTTTTGGCCGCACTCAAGCTGCTTGTCCGCGGCAAATATGACCTAGTACATTCCCATGGTTTCACTTCTGGCATCTGCACAGCACTTTCAGCTTATATCCTCCGCACTCCACACATACTGACCTCCCATGATATGCTCTCCTCTATGCTTTTTAAAGGGGTTCGCGGTAAATTGAAGCTGTTTGTAATGTGGGTGACTCTGAAACTGGTGGATGCTGTACATTTAGTAAGCAATGATGCATATACGAATCTGTTGCAGGTTTCGCCTTTATTTGAGGGGATTAAAGATAAATGCGTGGTTGTAACTCACGGAATTGAAACGGAACGTTTTCTTAATGCGGTTCCAAGAAATTTGCGTAATGAGTTAGGCATCGATGACGATTTCTTCTTAATCGGTTTTTTGGGCCGGTTTATGTCTCCAAAAGGGTTTGTCTATTTGGTTGATGCAATGGAACTCTTTAATAAATCTGGAAACTTGCCAAAAAAACCTTTAGTGCTTGCATTTGGCGAAGGTGGCTTCATTCGTGAAGAAAAAGCAGCCCTTGCAGAACGAGGGCTCAAAGAGTATTTCATTTTTCTGCCTTTTACCGATAATGTGGCAAGCGTGATTAAAGGGCTAGATTTGGTTGTCATGCCATCAATATGGGAGGCATGCGGGTTATTGGCAATGGAGACATTGGTTGCTGGAACACCACTGATTGCTTCCGATTGTATTGGACTGAGAGAAGTTGTCAGGGATACTCCCACTCATATCGTTCCAACTAAAGATAGCAATGCTCTTGGAAAGGAAATTTTGTTTTTTATGGAGAATTGTGTGAAAGAATCTTTCAATGAATTTGTGCCAATGGCGGCAAAAAGATATGATGTAACCCAGCAAGCGTTTTTAATTGAAAAGCTGATGTGTTCATTAATGGCTAAATGATGAATCTGGTATGTGTATTGGCCAGGGCTCGTTGTTTGGATTAACTGAGGAGTGACATGAATCCTTACATATCCCAAAAAATTGTTTATCCTCTCTTGTTTAGCCTGCGTCGAGAGCCCTTTTACGCGGATATTGAAAAACTGCGAAAATTTCAATGGCAAGATCAAGCTACTATTACGGAACGCCAACTTGATAAATTTCGTACCGTAGCCGCAGCAGGGATTTGTTCTTTTGATTTTTATAAGCGCATCGTTGCTGAGCACGAAGTCTCAGTAAAGGACATGCAAACTCTAGACGATTTGAAACGCTGGCCTATTATGAATAAGAGCGAGCTAAATCGGTCTGTTAGTGAACTTCGACGAAAAAAAGCGCTTCCAGCGCATACTGTTCGCATGACCGGCGGTAGTTCTGGAGATCCTTGTTTGGTTCTTGCTGATCGTTTAACTACAAGCATATCAGTTGCTGCACGCGCATTATTTCAAGAATGGTACGGTATCGGGGTTGGTGACAGGCAGATTCGGCTCTGGGGGCGTCCACTTAGCACTGGCTATTACCGCGAACAGCTTAAAGGTTTCATTCTTAACCGGATACGTCTTGACTCTTTAGCACTTGGGAAAGACTGCTTTAATAATACCTTCAAACAGATAATCAATTTTGGTGCAGACTATTTATATGGCTATGCCTCGTTGATTGCCCTTTTTATTGATACCTTGAACGATGAGCAGCTAGTAATGCTTCGTGGAGGTTTGAAAGCGGCAATCTCAACTTCTGAAACAATGTCTGACGACCAGCGTATGAAGCTCTTTAGCCGACTTGGACGACCAATAGTTGATGAGTATGGTTGCAGTGAAATAGATATTATTTCGTTCAGTTGTCCGGAAGGTGGTCGTCATACCGCTGCGGAAAACGTATTAGTCGAAGTTGTGAGAACTGGAGATGAACCTGAGGGATTTGGCCGTACCGTTGTAACAGACTTAAATAACACTTTGATGCCAGTTATTCGCTATTGTGTCGGAGACCTTGTTCCTTTGGACCGTCCTGTATGCCATTGTGGTCGCGGTTGGCCGTGTATCGGTCCAGTTCTGGGACGTATTCAGAATCAGTTTATTGAGCTAGAGGGAGGCGTCAGGCGTGTGCATAGCCAGTTTATCGTATATATGCTCGAAGGCTTATTTGATAAAGGATGGGGAATTCGTAGTTTTCAGATTGTTCAGGAGGATTTTGATCTGATTGTCGTGAAGGTTGTGCCGCAAGAAGGCCGAGCTATCGACTGTGAAGAACTGCGTAAAATACTCGCTGCAGAGGGCTGCCGCGCTCTGGGACCAAATACTAGGTGGCGAGTCGATCTTGTTGAAAAAGATGAGTTGGAAATTGCGGCAAGTTACAAATTTCAGCACTTTGTCAGCCGAATTTCGGCTAGAGAGAATTAGACCAAAATGCACACAAGAATATGGATATCATGGGAAGTCCAGAGAAGGACTATTGAACTATCTAAAATACTCAATTGCAAGTTACACATCCTTACTGCAGAAGGCACATTAAGACATTTAATATGTAGTTTGCAAACAATTAGTATATTGGTACAGGAAAAACCACAATTGCTTTTTGTTCAAAACCCTTCAATGTTACTAGCTTTTATAGCCTGTCTCTATCGATTAGTTAGTCACAATATCGTAATAGTTGATAGGCATACAACTTTCAGAATCAATAAAGAACCGAAATTGTCTGTTGACCATTTTATGTTTAAATTTTTTCATTGGTTTACCATTAGGTTTGCTGATTTGACAATGGTTACGAATAAGTATTTAGCGGAGCTAGTTGAAAATAAAGGGGGAATACCATTTGTATTGCCAGATAAATTACCTGAAATTAAACCAACGGAACAGCTACAATTAAAAGAAGGATTTAATATACTTCTTATATCATCATTTGGCTATGACGAGCCTATCGATATAGTTTTGCAGTCTATGAAAATGCTGGAAGGGGAAAATATTAATCTGTATGTAACTGGAAATTATAAAAAACTGGGGAATGCCATTGTGAATGGCTGCAAAGAAAATGTTATATTTACAGGGTTCTTACCAGAGGCTGATTACATTAATATGCTGTTTGCTGTTGATGCGGTAATGGTTCTCACAACTGCCGATCACTGCATGTTATGCGGATGTTATGAGGCAATATCTGCCGGGAAACCACTATTGACATCTGCTAAATTGGTTCTTCTTGAGTATTTCGACAAAGCAGTTTTTGTTAACAATACTTGCGACGAAATTGTTTCAGGTATCAAGCAAATAATTGATAATTATCCTGGGTGCGTAGATAATACAATGTTAATGCGGCGCAGCTTAGGGAATAAGTGGATGGAATTATATGAGCAATTGAATGTGACATTAGAGGACATAATAAAAAATGAAAATCAGTAACGAAATAGAAGAATTATATTTAAAGGTTTATGGGTTTGTCGAAAAAGTACCAGTTGTGTTGACGCCTTACATTAGGCGATTGATCAGGTTATGTGCTTTACCTTACTATTTCTTTTTTGTTATTGATTGGTCAAAATGTGATAAATCTAAACTTGCTGTTATTTCAGATCTAGCGTATATCTTTTTTTGTCTAAAGTATTATCCTGATAACTATATGTTGTGTAAGTTGTGGCAAATTGATAGGAGAGATTGGAAATTTTATTATGGTTCAATATATGACCCATATCAAAGAATGAAGCTTAATAGAGAAGTACAAAAAAAAGAATATAAAGTCGTGTTTAATGATAAAGAAGTTTGCTATGAGCTTTGTAAATCAAAAAATATTCCATTGCCAACCCAATTTTGTTGCTTGGATCCTGATGATAATTATGTAAAAATATTAGATAAAATCTTTTGTGAAAATGCAATAGATAAAGTAATTATAAAACCATGTATAGGTAGTGGAGGACATGGTATTTTGCTAGCCTATAAACAGAATGGTATTGTCATGTTAAGGGACGCAAATAAGCTCTTCAAGCTGGAAGATATGAAGCTCCAGGTCAGATCTGTTGTCCAAGCATACATGAAGCAGCATGAATTACTCGAAAATATCGCCTCTTCATTTAACACGGTAAGAATAGTAACTCTGTTGACTAAGAATAAAGAAACAATTATTGTTGGAGCATTAGCACGATTTGGTATAGGTGACGCTTATGTAGACAACACTTCTTCCGGTGGTGTGGCTATTGGCATTGATATTGAGAATGGTAGATTGAAAAAAATCGGCCATGATTTCAATAGTAATGAATATTTATTCCATCCAACCTCTAAAGTTGTTTTTGAAAATGTGGAACTTCCATATTGGAACGAATTGGTAGAACTGGCAAAAGATATCCAGAAAGGGTTTTCATTTTATAAAATGCTGGGACTTGATATAGGGATCACAAATGAAGGCCCTATATTAATTGAGATAAATCCATTGCATGACAATGTCGGACTCGAACAGAGTTATGGTCCGATATTATTAAATGACAAGGTGAAAAATTCGTTTATGGAATATGATTTATTGATTAATGACGCTCTTATTTAATATCTGCGAATAATTTTCACTCTTCATTGTTTATCACAACCATAATTATTCATCCTCTTACTTCCGTGACTTTTCATCGATATCAACTCTATCCTGAGCTATAAGTCAACATTACGTAATATTGTTGGATTCTTCAAGTGGAGGTATTAAATGAAGATACTCCCTGTAATAAAATATTTTGCTATTGTGTCTGTATTTGTTGTTTCAGTGCAGGATTTGTATGCACAGTCTGTAAAGAGTGGCAAGTATACTAAAACTATTGTCAAGGATATTAATTATGGAGCGCATATAGATAATGTCGGCATGCTTTCTAGTCAGGACCATTATCGAAGCGGTCCAGAATCATTTGCCCACGATGCAGAAGGTAATATTTATATTTGCGATACTGTTAATCGCAGTATTAAGGTCTATTCACCCGTAGCTAATAGTTTCTTTTCAATTCCATTAGAGGATGTCGTTGAAGCAAATGATGTGGCCTTGGATCGTCATGGGAATATTTATGTTCATGATGATAGGCAAGGTAAGCTTTTTCAGTATTCTAAATATGGGATATTACAATCGACGATTTTGGTTGATTTGAAGGGAATGACTAGTAAGGGGGAACTCCATATTGTTCATGACAATGTCTATATAAAGAATAGAAGCCTGCAAGAAGATATTTTAGTAGGAAGAATTGATTCTGGTTTATTGAAAGAAGTGTTGCAAAAGGATAGCCCCGCTATTCGTAATATAGGCATTCATAGTTTAAGCGGTAAGAGATATCTAGTTTCTTTACAGAGAATGAAAAAAGGCGAGATTACAGTGCTTAATTCAGATGGTTCATTGATGAAAACTATTGACTTGCCACTTAAGGGGCTCGTATCGATTCTATTTTTGCAGGAGGATATACGGGGTAATTTTTATATTCAGGCTGAAAGACTTGAAAGTAATAAGATTATATTGGAAGTTCATAAGTATAGTTCTTCAGGTGGTCACGATGATATCATACCTATACTAGATAACGACTATAGGTCCTTCGTGATAAAGCTGGTTTCTATTGATGAGCAAGGAAAAATATATCAATTTGTCCCCAAAACAGAAAAGGGCCAAGTGATAATCAGGAGTCCAGAATGAGAATTTTATTTTTTCGACTGCTGACTTTCTTTTGTATTCTTGTCCCCTCTTTGAACTCGTACGGTTGGATAGGAGATCAGTGGAGTTCAATTAGTCGGCAGACAATTGTACAAAATGCAAGTAAAATGATTGATTCTACTTGGACCCCTACGAATATTATTAATAACTATGTTTCGGGAACTTGGAAAGAATTTCTTCCTGGGACTATGTATGTGGGAGAACCATATTCTACTAATATTCCACAAGAAAGTTGGGAGGAGTTTAATAATGCCATTGATAAGGCTGAGGGGAATACTTATTTAGGGAATCACTGTTCTGGGTTTGTGAGTATGAGTTGGCAGTTGCCGTATGTGTATACGACAACAAATTTTGAACAAAATCTTGGGTTAAGTTACTTATATGCCTTAGGAAATGTTGGAGCCAGTGCCAATGTTAATTTGATGCCTGGTGATGCTCTCAATTATTCCGGGAGCCACATTTTAATGTTCGATAAATATAATCCGGATGGGACAATCCAATCCCTGGAGCAGGCTCCTTGGCATGCTCGTCGTAGAACATGGACATGGAGTAATCTTAATTACTATAGGCCTATCCGCAGAGATTTACTACAAGGTGGTCATGCTGTAAATGATAGGATATTGACGACTATTGAAGTTGAAGCGAGATCCTGTCCCAGTTTAAGTTGCGGCCAATCAATTTGGGTTATTCCACAGGATTCCACAGGGATAATTGTTGATGGACCGCAATATGGTGATAAATTTAAGTGGTGGAAAATTCAATACGATAATGGCATGTCTGGATGGTCCATTGAAGGATATCTTGAAAAAATCGTTGATAACTCTGTTCAGTGTGAAAACGTAATTGACAACAATTCCCCGAATGGAACTATATTAATAAATAATAATGCCCAGTATTCTAATAGTCGATCTTTATTACTTGCTCTTACGTGCACTGACATTGAGAGTGCATGTTCGTGGATGCAGTTTAGTGCTGACAACTTGAATTGGTCGCCTTGGGAGGCTTATCTACCGATAAAAAAATGGACGATGCCTGAGGGGAATGGACCAATGACTGTTTATGCAAGATTCAAGGATTCTTGTGGAAACGTTTCGGATGTGTATCGTGACGAAATAGTACTTCAGAGCGTAAACCCGGATTTGCAAATATCATTACTATCTGTCCCTGCGTACGGTGGGGCAGGTGCAGCAATCAACTTAACCGATACTACAGTGAACAATGGCCTAGGTGGAGCAAATCAATCAATAACGACTTTCAACTTATTGATTAGAACATCAGCTATTTCAGAGGACAGATTGCTTGGCAGCAGATGGGTATCTGCTCTTGAGCCTGGTGGAAGTAGCGCGGGAACTATTTCTGCAAACCTTCCTGCAGACATACCGCCGGGCAAATATACGATTACTGCGAAAGCTGATGGCGAAGTAAAAGATTCCATCTATATGTTTGGCACTAGCTCAATAGTTGAGTCTAGCGAAAACAATAACACGAAGTCAGCAACTATCCGCATCGGGCCTGATCTTGTTGTGACTTCGCTCTCTCTACCGGTTACAGCTGGTGCAGGTTCCACAGTAAATCTGACGGATATAACCCGTAATATTGGAAGTAGCAGCTCAGGTTCATTTACAACGGATTTCTTTTTATCAACCAACACAGCACTTGATTCATCAGACATTTTCCTTGGGCGTAGGGTCGTCCATGCACTGGCAGCAAATGAAAGCAATACAGGAACAACCTCATTGTTCATCCCAAATAATTTACCTGTTGCCAAGTATTACGTTATTGCAAAGGCTGATGCCTCTAATACTGTAGCCGAGGCTGATAAAACAAACAATTCAAGATATGCATCGGTAAGCATTGGGCCAGATTTAGTGATTTCTGCTCTTAGTGTGCCTCCAACAACGGCTTCGGGGGCTACTATTAATATTACGGACACTACTCGAAACATAGGTGGTGGTAGTGCCAGCGCAACAATAACAAGTTTCTACCTTTCTGCCAACACGCTACTTGATACCTCGGATATCTTCCTTGGTAGTAGAGCTGTCCCTTCACTTGCTTCAGGGGTATTAAACACTACGACTACTGAAGCGTCTATTCCTCTTAGTACTCCTGCTGGTAAATTCTATATTTTAGCAAAAGCCGATGATCCAATGGTTGTTACAGAAATCAATGAAACTAATAACACTAAGTATGCTACCGTAAGTATTGGCCCAGATCTTATCATTTCTTCACTTACAGTACCCGCTGCCGTAGTTGCCGGATCAGTGTTAATGGTATCTGATATAACGCGAAACTCTGGTAGTGCTAGTGCTAATGCCTCTACCACAAGTTTTTATCTGTCAACAAATACGACGCACGAAGTGTCCGATATTTTCCTCGGGAGCCGAGCTGTTTCTGCACTTGTTGCCGGCGCATCTAATAAAGCAGCTAGTGCCCTTGCTATCCCTTCAAGTACATCCCCTGGGCTGTACTATGTTCTATCTCAAGCTGACGCTTTAAATGAAACTGTTGAAAGCAACGAAAAGAATAATACTTCTTATAAGCAGGTAATGGTGCAGATAGAGTGATTTGTCAACTTAAAGCCAATGATTTCGAGTTGTAAGGTTTTAACGCGTGTGCTGCAGCAGGATCAGTTTAAAGGCGCACCCTCATTTGGTAAATGAAGCATTATCTGATTAATTTGTTATAATTAGACCAGAGCTCGGAGGCGTTTCGGTCTGCTGGTCAATGTATTATTGAATTTAATGTAACTCAAATCACATTTTAATTTTGCATATTACTGATAAGAGGTTTTAAGTATCTGAAAGGTGGAATAGTTTTTTAATTAATCAAATGACGGCTAACTGATGGTGCTAAGGAATGATAGTGTAGACCATAGACAGCAACAAAAAGAATGGAGGCTGTTATGAATGACCCAAATCAAATAAGCAGGTTATTTAAAACCAAGGTAATAACTCACAGAGTTAATCGGCATAGCGCATGTTGTAACTTGTTGCAATTATTGTTTTTTGTGGTTGGCTTGTCATCCGCAGCGCTAGCAGCACCAGCTCCAGTACCGACTATTTCCGCTGTGACTCCATCTGCGACCACTCTGACAATTACCGGAACTAATTTTGGTGACAAGTCTATTGCAACACCTATTCGTTGGGACAATTTTGAAGATGGTACTGCCGAAGCAACTGTTGATAGCACTGGATATTGGACTATGAGATCGGGAGGTACTCTTGAACCAAAGTTTTCGGTCGAAAATCCAAGACATGATGGGAGTAAATTAAGTATTAGACATGGCAGTGCGGGCACTGGGTTTTGCGCCACTTTAGACAACTGCCCCCAGACAGGTCATGCCGCGTTCTGGAGGAATGATGTTGGGTTTAAGAAAACCAAAAAAGCGTTTGTGAGTTTTTGGACTCGTTTTGACTGGGGGCCAGGGGGAGCAAGTGATACAGGAGGATACCAAATCAAAGCATTTCAATTGGCCCAGTCAATAGTAAGTACCTCTGGAGTTCTTGCTTACCCAGACTTAGGACATGAAAGCTGGTTTGATTTCAGTGGGTTGAAGCGAACATATACCCAGTCATACATGCCCGACGATAACAAACCGACAGAAGGGGCCTTTGGCTACACTAATACTACCCCTTCAATGACGAACAATTTCTCGGGAGCAACTAAAGTTTTGCCAAACACTGACAAGACACTACCTGATAAACAGTGGAGCAACATAAGAATTCAGTATTCAGCTAGCACTACTCCTGGCTCTGCAGATGCTACTTATAAAGTATGGTATCAAAAGGGAGATGCTTCAGGGTATGTATTGAAAGATGTAACAACCTGTTCAGGCTATACTTGTAGCTGGGTTCATCCTGGTGCAAGTTCAGTCGATTATTATAATAGAGATTTAATTGATGCCCTTAAAATTTCATATATCCTGACTAATGTGGAAGATTCTTATTTGAGCATAACTCCATATACCGATGATGTCTATATGGACAATTCTTGGGCTAGGGTTGAGCTGTGTAATGCCAATACCTATATTGCTTCTGGGCACTGTGAAATGCAACCACCGACTGCCTGGGCTAATGAAGTTATAACGACAACCTTTAACAAGGGGTCTTTTAAAGTAGGTGATACTGTTTATGTGTATGTAATTGACGAAAATGGTGTGCCCAATAGCACTGGTGCTTCATTTACTATAGGGGTTATCGCACCTGCAGTGCCAAAAGAAATTCTAGTAGAACCTGTAAAGCCGGTAGATCCAGTCAAATAATTATCTAAAACCGGATTGGCTATGAACTGATTTTAGACAATTGGCTGATCACTCACCAATCTATACAAATGATGATCGAAAAGGCGATGCTGAAAACAAGCATTGCCTTTTTTTGTCGGGATAATTTACAACTTCTGTTCTTTAGTGTTTTGGATGGCTAGAATTTGAATGAATATAGTATTATATCGTTTAATTTTAACCGGTTAGTGGCCATCACCCATAGTGTTCAGCAATGCATTGGATGATGCTGATTATGTCGAAAATCTTTACATGTGTTGGCTGAGATAAGCATGTGGTTAGAATAAATGCTTTATTATCAAGCTGGTATGCTGTTGGTATATTAATTGTATAATATGCTCAACAATGATTAGATAGTTTACAAATTTCAGACTGTAGCTAAATAAAGGAGGAGTTATTATGAAACGCATATTGGTGGGTATCGCCCTTGCAATGTTGCTTGTTAACAGCCAGACTGCTAATGCAACGACTGTAAGTTTTGGTGATCCGACAACACATTGGGCAGGTTGGGTTTCAAGCGATTATCAAAATTCGCATGATGTTCTGGGAAAACCACAAGTTACTGGTGGTAGTTATGTTGTAAATGATGGTTTGCTGTCAAGTATAACTTTTACTAATGACCCTACATGGAAAACAGGGGCTGGCTGGGGTGGACTTCATTCTGGCGACCTGTTTATTAATGTAAAAAATTCAGCCGATGACCATTATTGGGATTATATCGTAAGAACATTTGATAAAACTGCTGCTGGGAATTATGCTATTTACGATATTTCATCTCTTAATGCATCAACGGACAGAACTGATTATGGGGCAAATTTAAATACTGGTGCTGGATTTGGCCAAATCGGTCCATATATCACAGCATATGACCGTAAGAATCAGCCTGTTGCGATAGTTGGCAGTTTGTTGAATGCTGATCTTGAGACAGGAGAAACTGCTCACTTTACGGGCTTGGTTGATGATCTTTACAGTACAACATACACATTCAATGCACCTTTAAGAGTTGGAGATACTTGGGACTTTTCTTGGTCACAGTCATGTGGTAACGATGTTGTTCAGAATCCAGTACCTGAGCCAGGTACAGTGATGCTCCTCGGAGCCGGCTTGTTAGGGCTTGTCGGGTACAAGGCACGTCGGAAGAATAGAAAAGCCTAACGTCCTATTAATACAAGTAGAATTTATATCAATAAAAAGGCGATGCCCATGTGCATCGCCTTTTTTGTCGGAATAATTTACTACCTTGATTCAATATCTTTTAAAAATCTGTTTGCTTGAGCGAAAAAATCTTTAATTGGTGGTTAAATTGCTCCTACAAGAGTTTAAAAGTCGAAGCAGTAGGATTTCCAGTGCAATCATATCTATCTGCTTCATTGTTTATTTTATTATCGTCATCATCGCGTGGGTACTTGTTTTAGCTGTCGGCGACCTTTGGTGGCCGATAACTTTTTTACTGTTTGCTCCACGCTGGCTGTTTGCCCTGCCGGCTGTTTTTTTTATTCCGTTTGCGCTGTTAATAAACCGTCGCTTATTGCTGCCTTTGGTTGTAGCATTACTTATAATTCTTGGCCCTTTTATGGGGTTCAATGTCACTATAAATAAGATATCAAAGCCAGTTGCTAAGCCTTTGCGGATTGTTACCTGCAATCTTCAAAATGGCAAATTTGATTTAAATGCCCTGAATGCTTTAATCCAGAATACCCAGCCTGAAATTGTGGCGCTTCAGGAGCTACCCTCAAATATTATCATCAAGTCTCTTGATGGCTGGCAGCACCTGTTAGAAGGGGATCTTCATATTTATTCACGATACCCGGTCACAGCCGGTGATTTTATAAAAGCCAATGTACCTAAGCACAAGTGGCCTCGTACTTGTTTTCTATACTGCACTGTAAAAGCTCCTTCCGGTGATTTGACTTTCTGCACAGTGCATATGCCGAGCCCACGGTATGGGCTTCAGGCTATTCTCGATAAGTCGACGCTAATCAATCTTAAAAGAAAAAAACTGCTGATTGATGAAACGGAATACCGAAGGCAAAAATCGTTAGAAATTTCAGCTATTGTTGATAACCTGCCATCTCCAAAAGTAGTCGCTGGAGACTTCAATATGCCAGTAGAAAGTACAATCTATCGTAAATATTGGAGTGCGTATCAGAATGTTTTTTCCCAGCGCGGCTTTGGGTATGGCTGGACGGAGTGGGTATCAGTTCGGAGTATTCCTGTTGGTGTTAGAATTGATCATGTCCTTATCGGTAAAGGACTGACACCATTGGTTTGCGAAACTGGTACTGACGTGGGGTCTGATCACTTGCCGGTGATTGCAGATATTGTGGCACCGTAATCTGGTTTTAAGGATACTCTTTATTCGCATGAAATATTTGAAGTAAGACTTTTGGAGTTGAAATTTGACGATTGAATGCTTCTGATGTAGGGTTGAACAGTGTCAACTTTAAAGGGCTTATCTGTCTGCCAATCGATATTTTAATATATCTCAATCTGTTGAAAGGAACTTTAATTCATGAATGATCGTGTAGTTTCAGTTATCGGCCTCGGGTATGTCGGGCTTCCGGTCGCGGTTGCATTTGGGATGAGGAGAAAAACTGTAGGGTTTGATATTAATGCTGCCAGAATCAAGGAGTTGAAGGACGGTTTTGATCGGACTGGGGAGGTTGAGTCTGCAGACTTGAAGTCTACGGATATTCTTTTCACCGACAAAATTGATGAACTTAAAACCGCTGATTTTCATATAGTAGCTGTGCCAACTCCAGTGGATGAGGCGAATCAACCAGATTTGACACCTATGCTTAAGGCTTCTGAAACCGTTGGCAAGGCTTTGAAAATGGGTGATATCGTTGTTTATGAATCGACTGTTTATCCCGGAGTCACTGAGGATGAATGTATACCTGTTCTGGAGCGCATTTCTGGTCTTAAGTGTGGGACTGATTTTACAGTTGGTTACAGCCCTGAGAGGATTAACCCTGGCGACAAAGAGCATACTTTCACAAAGATCAAGAAAGTGGTTTCCGGTCAGGATGCTGATACGTTGGAAATTGTTGCTCAGGTCTATGAGTCGGTTGTCACAGCCGGTGTGCACCGTGCATCTAGTATCAAAGCTGCAGAAGCGGCAAAGGTCATTGAAAATACCCAGCGCGACCTTAACATTGCTTTGATGAACGAATTAGCAATTATTTTTGACCATATGGGTATTGACACTAATGATGTACTGGCTGCTGCAGGCACGAAGTGGAATTTCTTGCCATTCAGACCTGGTTTGGTGGGGGGGCACTGTATTGGGGTCGATCCATATTATCTTACCCACAAGGCCGAAAAAATTGGTTATATTCCTCAGGTAATACTTGCAGGCCGCAGAATAAACGATGGTATGGGAAAGTTTATAGCGCAGCGTACTGTCAAGGAGATGATTCATGCTGGACATAATGTGCTGGGGGCAATGGTAACCGTAATGGGGTTGACATTCAAGGAGGATTGTCCAGATCTTCGTAATTCTAAGGTTATTGACATTATCAATGAATTACAGGACTACGGTATCGAAGTTCAAGTTTGTGACTCTCTAGCTGATCCAGATGAATCCTTCCACGAATATGGTATTAAACTCGTGCCATTTGACAAACTTAAACCCGCAGCTGCTGTTGTGGCTGCAGTGGCACACAGTGATTATCGCAAGCTTTCAGCAGATACTTTGGTTTCGCTTATGGGCAAATCTCCTCTATTGATCGATGTAAAAGGCGTTTATGATCGAAATGCTTGTAAGGAGGCCGGGATTAAAGTTTGGCGATTGTAATAAACATGGTGTTTCATTAAAAATAAAGCAATTCTTTGTTGACATGTTATCAATATATAGTGTATTCATGCACAATCATTAGTAACAGGTAGACGATAATACTAAACCACCCGTGAGGGTGGGGCGGAAAGCCTATAGGGTCTCCTAGAGACAGCCGGGTTGCCGAAATGCCACGAGGGTATTCGGCCCCGGCTGTTTTGTTTTATCCCTCTGGAGGCATCATGAGCGCTTGTTTTCGTATCGTAATCGTTAGTGTTCTTGTAGTAAGTTTTTTTGTGAATTTCACTTCTTCATCGGTTGCTGGCGATTTTATTGTTAGATGGAGTCCTAACAGCGAAAATGACCTTGCTGGATACCGGGTTTATTACTGGAATAATGCCAGTGATGTTTTGAAGCTGGATCGGGTCGCCTCTTCTATCGATGTCTCTGATGTCACTTCCACAATCCTCCGCGGGCTCTCTCCATATTCACCTTATTTTATTGCGGTGACAGCCTATAACCAATCAGGCCTTGAAAGTTCATTTTCAGATATTGTGACAATTTATCCTGAGAAGTCTTGTTTGCCAGGAGATATTTCCGGCGATGGCTACGTTGATATCTCTGATGTAATGCTAGCTTTGAGAATTGCCGTTGGCAAGGTGAATGCTACTTCCGAACAGCTTGCATGCGGAGATGTTGCTCCTGTTAAAAATGGCGTGGTAGCCCCGAACGGCAAGATCGACACTGGAGATGCCATTGTTATGTTATCGAAAGTGGTAGGTAAGATAGCTTTTTAATTTTGACATGTTAGCAGTTTTTTTACGCGCTTTAAAGCCGCGTAGTTGATTGCCTTAAGGTATTCAACTACGCGGCTTTTTGCATTAATGCCACAGAATGGAATCTAGTGACTTCAGTCACAAACTAAAGGGGGGGACAGGCGAAATATAAAACAAAAGAATGTAAGGAAATTAATTCAGCACCAGGTTTAAGGAGAAGGAAATGAAAAAGAGATCGGAAAAGTTAGGGACGAAAGGAAACCTGCTCTTCGGTTTAATTGCCATGCTAACCCTTCTCAGTTGGGCAACATCTTGTTTTGCGGCAGATTTTATGGTTAAGTGGGCTCCAAACAGTGAGTCTGACTTGGCCGGTTACAAGGTTTATTACAAAGCTGGCGATACATTTGATTCTTACGGGGCAGTGTTGGCCGCAGAAGTCACTACAATATCCGCCACGCCTACAGCTAGAATCAATGGGCTTGATGCAAGCAAGAGTTATTCATTTGCGGTAACGGCCTATAATCAAAGTGGTTTGGAAAGCGGATTTTCAAATCCAGTTACAATAAAAGAATCAGTGTCTCCTACGGTATCAATCACCTCTCCCTCAACCTCAAATGTAAGCGGTTCAGTATTAATTAATGCTGAAGCTTCTGATGAAAATTCTGGTATGTCCAAAGTTGAATTCTATATAAATAATTCGCTTGTTTTTACCGATAATGAAGCTCCATACCAATTCGACTGGGATACTCTGGCAATAAGCACTGGTGCCTATACTATCACTGCAAAGGCTTATGACTTAGCAGGCAACAAGGCAGAAGCTAGTGCTTCTGTTAATGTTGTTAATGATATCGCAGCTCCGACTGTTTCAATTACTTCTCCATCAAATAACAGTACCATTAGTGGCAGCGTAAAGGTTGAATCCTCAGCCTCTGATGATGTGGCCGTGAGCAAGGTAGAATTTTACGCAAACGGTGAAATCAGCGCAGTAGTAAATTTCCCCCCATACAGCTACAACTGGAATACTGCCAACTCTACTAATGGTTCAGTTACTCTGATAGCAAAAGCCTATGATGCTAAAGGTAATGTCGGCCAATCCACAGTTTATGTAACGGTAAACAATATAGCCACCCAACCTGCACCTGCACCAGAGTCAACTCCTGCTCCAGATACCGCTGCTCCTGTAGTAACAGTATTCACAATGCCATCAACTTCAACTGCGCTGAATGTTGCGATAAACAGCTTAACTGCTACTGATGCAATAGGCGTAACCGGTTACCTGGTAAGTGAAAGTTCAGTGGCTCCTGCAGCTTCTGCAAGCGGCTGGTCATCATCAGCACCGACTATGTACAGCTTTACTTCGCAAGGTTCAAAGACCCTTTACGCTTGGGCAAAGGATGCGGCGGGTAATGTGTCGAGCAACCTGAGCAGAACAGTTACGGTTACCTTGCCTGACACCACTGCACCGGTTGTTGGCATTAATCAGGTTACCTCGCCTACAACGGCAACCTCTCAGACGCTGAGTGGTTCAGCAACCGATAATGTCGGCGTCGCAAGCGTTACGGTACAGATTGGTTCTGCTACGCCTTATGCAGCCTCACTAAATGGCAATAGCTGGAGTTTCAGTCTGGCGAATCTGCCGATTGGTGCAAATGAAATTACGGTGCGCGCTACAGATGCGTCAGGCAACAGCGCATCAGCAAAAACTTCAATAGTAGTTGAAACTCAGCCAGCCACTCTAAATATTGCTGATGCAACTTTGGCAATGCAGGTTTCTGTTGGCAAGATCAAGCCCTCAACATCACAAAAGAGCCGTTTGGATGTAGCGCCGGTCATAAATGGTAAGTCGAGCCCTAACGGCAAGGTTGATACCGGTGATGCGATAGTTATACTTTCTCAGGTCGTTGGAAAGATTGTCTTGTGATCAGATAAATCTGCGGTAAAATATAAAAACAACCAAAATGAAAGGCGGCGTTTCGTAACGTCGCCTTTCTTCTATTTTCGTTTCGGAGGTGCTAGTGAGACCACTTTCTTTATTAATAATCATGTTGTCGATTGTTGCATTTTTTGCTGGCTGCGGAGGTGGGGGGGCAACCGAAAAAACTGCCACACTTGTTGTCTCATCTCATAGCGCTAATCCCAGCGATGTGTTTGGTGGTTTTGACCTTACGGTTACACTCCCTTCGGGCTCATCGTTGAAGACAGATAGCGGTGGCGTGCCGCTTGCTTCGGTTGTCTATTTGTCAGGTGCGCTTGCTGGTTCGACGCTTTCTTCATCCGGAATTACCTATGATGCAGTGCAGCGGGTGCTGACAATTAGTTTTCCTAGTGCAAACAGTTATTCGCTTGGAGAGTTCCTGACAGTAAAATGCGATGTGCCGACTTCTTATACCCCTAATGTTTCGCAAGTAAACATAACGTCAACTTTCTATGCTCCGGGGATAGCTGGAGGAGGAGCTCTCCCTTCCATTACAACAAGTGCCACTTTCAATTAACATCAAGGAATTGGATTAGAGAGCTTTTTGAAGTGAAAGTGTAGTAGTCGTCTTTAACAAGGAGGCTGTTATGCTGATCATGGTTAGGTATATGGATGGTTCGTACGATATGGTGGTTGATCATCGTTTGGAAGGGCTGATAAAGGCGGGGCGTGTGCTTGAATTCCGCCGTGGAAACGGCTGGGCCCGGGTGGGCAGGGATCAACTGAGAGAGAACTCAAATAAAGATTTTAGAGGTGACGAGCGTAGGATGGGCGAGGCAACGAACCAGTTCATGATGTAGGTAACATGCTGTCATGAATCTTCCGACCCTGAACGGTACGCAGCAATCGCACTGGTACTGCTCACCACTCGATCAAAAAGCGACCGGTAGTTTTCCTCACTTGTACGTAAAGCTTTTTCCGCATACTTCCTTTCTGTAATATCTTCACCTGATAAGAGTGCGCCTGTAATCTTTGCGTCTTTGTCGCGCAGAAGCGATGCGTGGACTGCAAGGACCCTTTGGCTGCCGCTTTGCGTTACAATCGTTCTCTCAAAGTATTCCTGAAAACCAATTCCTTGTTCCATGAGACTTAAATAAGAGGCTTCAAGTTCAAGTTTTGAGTCTGCAGGCATAAAATCCGAAAACCAGTTTTTCCCAAGAAGGTTCTGTTGAGAGTCATCGAGAATCGAGCAACCTTTCTTGTTGATAAGCGTAATGTTACCGTTTGTGTCAAGGGCTACCATGAGCACTCCGGCGACATCAAGGTAAAGCTGAGCCTGATCCCGCTCTCTCTGCAACTCCTCTTCAAACTGGCGTCGTTCCCTAGCAGTTCGGGTCGAATTGATTCCGTATGCAAGGTTTTCGGCAAGTTTTATGAGGAGTTTGATTTCTTCACCATCAAATGCGTCCGGTTCCTTTGCGTAGATGTTGAGTGTGCCTTGCTGAGCCTGTGCAATAGTGAATGGTATTGAAACTAGAGAGGCAAATCCTCGTGACGCTGCTTCAACCAGACGGTGAGAGTAATTCTTGTTGTTCAAGATATTCCGTATGATTGCCGGCCGGCCGGACAGAATTGCTTTCCCTGCAGGACTCCTTGACGGGTCTGCATCGCTCCATGCCAGGCGCATAGCCTCCAGAGCGCCATTTTCGAATCCTGATTGGGCTATTGGCAAAAGCCGCAAATTGGGGCTTTCAGATGTAAGCCCTATCCAAGCCAGTCGATAGCCTGCACTATCGACCATTTCGTTGCAGATGTTCTGTAATAATTCATCTTCTGACCTGGCAGTAGCAAGCAAGTGATTGCTTTTATTGAGAAGCATGAGCGCCCGGTTTGACTTCCTCAATTCATTCCCTTGTTGCTGCAGTTCACTCATGCGTTCTTTGAGGCTATTTTGCAGTTCCAGGTACCGTTTACCAACCTCAACACGCGCCCTTAGTTCTTCAGCTTCAAAAGGCTTTGTTACATAGTCGTCTGCACCTGCGGCCAAGCCGGCGACTACATCTTCTTTCTGTCCACGGCAGGTGAGCAGAATCACGTACGGAGGGAATGAAGTCGAGAGAGATCGCAGGTTCTTACAGATGTCAATGCCGTCCATTTCCGGCATCATCCAGTCAAGGATGGCAAAATGAGGAGAATCTTTCTGTTGCAGTATGTTCCACGCTTCGCGACCATCCGCGGCAATGACAACAGTATATCCCCAGGCTGTAAGCATTGCCCCGAGTATCCGTCTGACAGAAGCGTTATCATCAGCAACAAGAATCTTCACTGCATATCTCCAGAGTACATTTTATCGTCAGATGTTTACCACAGTTCCGACTCCCTTTACAAGCAGATGGACGTGAGTTATTGTTATCGCCATTACTTGTTGAGGTGCTTATGTCTAGTCGTATCAGGATATTGCCGGAAAACCTTGCAAACAGGATTGCCGCTGGAGAGGTGGTAGAGCGTCCGGCCGCTGTGGTTAAGGAGTTAGTTGAAAACTCTATTGATGCCGGGGCTACTGATATTCTGGTTGAGATAGAGAATGGGGGTAAAAGGCTAATCCGGGTTGTTGATAATGGCTCCGGGATGTCTCGTGAAGACGCGCTGCTTTCGCTAGAGCGTCATGCCACCAGCAAGCTTACCTCGGACGCTGATTTGGCAGCCATTGCAACCCTCGGTTTCAGAGGGGAAGCGCTTCCTTCGATAGCGTCAGTCTCAAGAATGGTACTTGCCTCGCGTGAGAGCAGTAGCCTGGAAGGTGCAGAGATATATTCCGAAGGCGGGCGAATCGTCACTGTCAAGGCTCACGGTATGGCAGTAGGTACCTCGATAGAGGTAAGGGGACTCTTTTTTAATACTCCGGCTCGACTGAAATTCATGCGCAGTTCTGTGACTGAATCAGGCCATGTTGGCGAGTTGCTTGTCAGGCTGGCTCTATCCCGTCCGGATATCAGGTTTTCCTATATCTGCGATGCCAAGACGCAGTTTATTGCGCTGCCTGGCGATCTGCAATCAAGGATAGCCACGTTTATCAACAAGGATGCCTTAACTGATCTTTGGCCGGTTGAGTATGCTGAAACTGGCATCTCTATAACAGGGTTGGTTGGCGGGCCTTCGCTCACCCGCTCCAACTCTTCCGGGTTGTATACCTATATAAATGGTCGCTTCATAAGGGACAAAGTTGTTCAGCATGCTGTGATTCAGGCATATCGTGGGGTAATAGATAAAGGGCGGTTTCCGGTTCTGGTCGTGTTCATTGAGATTCCGTTTTCCGATGTTGACATAAATGTTCATCCCACCAAACATGAAGTGCGTTTCCGCGAACAAGGCAAAGTGCATGATTATATCTTTGCCGCGATTGGTGGTGTGCTGAGCCGATCACCTTGGATAACGCGGACTTCTTCGTCTCCGGCGAAGACCCTGTATGTGGATAACCAGCCGGCTCAAGATCGCTTGTCCGGGGTCAAGGATGCTCTTGCTCGCTATAATCCAGCTCAGGAAAAACAGCTTTCCGCATTCACCCCGGTATCCAGAATTCCCGACAGCAGTAGTTTACTCCGCAAAGATCAACTGCCGGAAGCAGACGTTGGTAACAATGCTGTTGGCTACTACTCATCACTTGCAGTGATTGGGCAGTACAAATCAATGTATATCCTTTGTCAGGATGGAGCTGATCTTGTTTTGATCGACCAGCATGCCGCACATGAAAGAATCGCCTACCAGCGTCTGAGGAGCGAGCATGCCAGAGGCGGGATCGAGAGCCAGATGCTTCTTTTCCCTGAAACGATTGAGTTGTCGTATGGGGAAGCAGCAACGTTGACTGAACATGCAGTCAGGATTGAAGGCCTTGGTTTCGAGGTAGAGCATTTTGGTGGGACCACCCATGCTATTAAGGCGGTTCCTAGGCTGATCGCGGCTACAGGCTATCTGGCTGCATTGAGAGAAATCCTGTCCGAACTGGAACAGCTTTCGCGCAGTGTCAAGGCAGAGCAGATGCTTGACAGCTTATTAGCAAGAGTTGCCTGTCATAGTGTTGTCAGGGGGAACCATGCTCTTACTATGCCGGAGATCAAGGCTCTGCTAAGACAGATGGATGAAACCGATTTTGCCGGCACTTGTCCTCACGGAAGGCCGGTTCTCGTGAAAATAACGCTTCCTGAAATCGAAAAGATGTTCAAGCGCTCAAAGAGTGCGGCCGGTGAGTGAGTTTATGACGTCTCAACCGGGAGATAAAATCAAGATTCTGGTAATTCAAGGGCCAACGGCATCGGGAAAGACGGGGCTTGCAATAAGGCTTGCCGAGGCAATCGGTGGTGAAATCGTCAACGCCGATTCCATGCAGGTATATAAAGGCATGGATATCGGAACCGCCAAACCTTCCAAGGATCTGCAAAACAAAGTGCCTCACCATCTGATCGACATTGTATCTCCGGAGCAGAATTTTTCGGTAGGCGATTTTCGCAAAGAGGCAGTGAAGGCTATTGCCGATATTCATGCTCGTGGGGCAAAGCCAATAATTGTTGGCGGCACCGGTCTCTATATAAGGGCCTTATTGAAAGGGCTTGCGGAAGTGCCGCCTGCAGATGACGAATATAGAATGGAGTTGCAGGAGCTCCTTGAGCGCAAAGGTGGAGAATTTCTTTTATCTCAACTTGCACTTGTTGACTTGGTCTCAGCAACTGCATTGCATCCGAACGACCATGTAAGAATCATAAGGGCCTTGGAGGTTTTCAGACTGACCGGGAAGCCGATATCCGAATTCAGAGGGTGTCATGGATTCATGACCGAGGATTACAGTTACCTGAAAATTGGGATTCGGGTCGAGCGTGCCGAGTTATACGCCAGGATCAATCATCGTGTTGAAGAGATGATTAATGACGGCTTTATCGATGAGGTCAGGGGGCTTTTGGCATTGGGATATGGCAGGGAATTGAAGTCCATGAGATCAATCGGCTATCGCGAAATATGTAGCTACCTGTCAGGAGAAACAGATTTAGATAAGGCTGTGTCTCTTATCAAACGCAACACCAGACATTATGGCAAACGCCAGGAAACCTGGCTGAGGGGAGACCCTGAAATTTCGTGGGTTGAATATCCGAAATCTTTTGATACTATACAAAACCATGTAATTGCATTTTTTGATTAAAGGAGATTTCTATGGCTAAGGCACCATTCAATATCCAGGATCAATATCTTAACCAGTCACGCAAGGAACGGGTTAAGATTGTTTTAAAGCTTATGACCGGAGAGTCTATGGAAGGGTACATTAAATCGTTTGACAACTTTTCCGTGCTCATGGAGATCCAAGGGGACATCCTTATTTATAAACACGCAATTGCAACCATAACCTCTTCTGATGGAACTTTCAGACTCCATCAATAGTTCCGGTTAACTACTCAAATACACTGAGGGCGGCCATTAGGTCGCCCTTCTTTTTGCTGTACAGGAGATTTACTGCATGAGCGGTCTGCTGATTGAAAGTATTACTGAAGGGGGCATTGCTTCGGAAATGGGGATAGAGCCTGGTGATCGGATTATCTCGATTAACGGGCATGTCCTGAAAGACATAATTGACTATCACTACTGGAACGATGGCGATCATCTTCTTATTGAGATTGAAAAGCCGGACGGCTCCCTTTGGGAATGTGATATTGAGGGGGGGGATGAAAACTCTCTCGGGATTGTTATCCCTGCTCCCAAACCGGCTCATTGCAAGAATAAGTGCATTTTCTGTTTTGTTCATCAACTTCCCAAAGGGCTCAGAAAAACGCTTTATGTCAAGGACGAGGATTATCGGCTGTCGTTTATTTATGGAAATTACGTAACTCTTGCCAATGTTTCAAAGTCAGATCTGTTGCGGATCAAGAAACAGAGGCTTTCTCCGTTATATATTTCGGTACATGCAACAGATCCGGTTCTTCGCGAAGAACTGCTGGGTAAGCAGGGCATAACTCCAATTATGGAGGTTATGGCAGACTTGGCTGCTTCCGGGATAAAAATGCATACGCAGATTGTGCTGTGTCCTGGTATCAATGATGGCGATGCCTTTAAGAAGACTGTTGCAGACCTGGTAGCGCTCTATCCCCAGGTAGCATCAATTGCCATAGTTCCAGTGGGGCTTACCAGTCACCGTAAGGGTTTAGCCGTTGTAGAGCCAGTAACTGCCGCATACGCTGCCTTATTTATCAACGAGTTGGAGCCGGAAATGAAAAGGCTTGCAAAAGAGCTTGGAGAACCGGTGCTCTTCCTTGCTGATGAATTCTACCTCAAGGCCAATGTGCCGTTTCCTGCTATGTCTTTATATGGTGATTTTCCGCAACTGGAAAATGGCGTTGGCATGATCCCACTTTTTCGGCAGGAAGCCATGAAGGTGCTGAAAAAGGCACGCATGCTAGGTGAGGGCAAGGCAATAATTGTAACTGGTTTTTCTGCTTATAATGAGCTGGGCCAGTTTCTTTCGGAGTTGTCCGCCAAGACAGGTCTTAGCCTGGATGTCGTGGCCGTTAAGAACAATCTGTTTGGGCCTTCTGTTACCGTTACCGGACTGGTCGCTGGCCGTGACATCATCAAAGCCCTTGATGGGGCAGAGTCTGGGGCATTGATTGTAATCCCCGACGTAATGCTTAAGGAAGGCGAAGGTGTGTTTCTGGACGATTTGACAACTGGTGATATTGAAAGGGCGTTGAATGTCAGGACCCTTGTTGTTGAATCATCTCCACAAGGGCTTTACGCGGGCTTGAAGAGGCAATTTCTCAAAAAGGGAAATAAGAATTAAATAAAAAGAGGGGGCCTCATCTGAGCCCCCTCTTTTATCAATACATTATGTGCTGTTTGTCTACATCTTATGGCACTTTTCACAGTTCGCTTTCACACTGAAAGCGTCTTTACCCTCGTTATGACACCCTCCACATGAAAGCCCTTTTTCCATATCCGTCATGGTTGCCTTTTTTACGCCAGCCTTGAATGGGAAAAGTTTGGTATGACAATCAACGCACTTGTAGACATTTAGATGGAAAGCATGGTTGAATTTGACCTCTCCGCCATCATTTTTAAAAGTAATCGGCGCCGGCTTGAATCCTCCATGGCAGCGCTCACATTCACCGCTGGTTGAGAACGCGTCTTTGCTGTTGTGACATGCACCGCAGGATTGACCCTGCTCCATTTGGCCCATGGTTTTGTGTGCTACGCCTGCCTTATAAGGAAAGGTTGCGGTGTGGCAATCACTACACTGATACATGCCGAGGTGGAACTTGTGGCTGAATACTGCATTGGTGATCCCTTTCAGCGGGAAGACGATCTCTCTGGGTTGGTAACCTTTATGGCACCGGTTGCAGTTTCCTGCGACCGTGAATGCTCCTTTGCCGTTGTGACATGCGCCGCAAGTTTTCCCTTTTTCCATCTCAGCCATGGAAACACTCTTGTCAGAGCCGGTAATAACCTTGCCGTTATGGCAGCTTTTGCATTTTCCCTTGGTCTTATCGATATGTAGCGAGTGACTGAAGACCACTTCTGTAGCCTTTTTCATTTTGAATGATATGTTTCTTGGCTTACCCTTGTGGCATCGAACGCAATCCTTCTCTTCAGCAACACTGAATGCTTTCATTCCAGAATGGCAGCCACCACATGACTTTGATTTTTCCATATCTGCCATTGTAAAGCGCTTGTGTTGTTTCAGGTTGAAGATAGCATTGTGACAAACCTTGCAGTTGTTGTTATATTTTAACAAGTGCACATCATGGCTGAATATTACCGGGTCGGCATTCTTGAAAGTGAAAGTAACGTTCTTGGTTTCCTTGGCATACGCCTGAGAGGCTAAAAGAATAATAAGGAGAGATTTGATCAGTGTGCTGAAGCGTGACATCATGTGTGTGCCCCTCCAATTGGGTGGTCGAAATTAATAAGGCAAACACTATACACAAGGTAACGCATATACGTCAAATTGAAAATTACCTGCTTTGAAGGAGCAAATACAATGAAAATTAAAGGGTTCTGGCTCTTGGTGATTGGTCTGCAGGTCGGTGCATTGGAGAGTACCTCCTTGGCCGCCATGTACAAGTGGGAAGATAGTAATGGCGTGCATTTCAGTGACAACCCGGCGTCAATTCCGGGTAAATATCGAAAAAAGGCTATTAACCTGGAACCTAAAGAGAGCAATGCAACAACAGATGCAAACCGTGATGTTGCTGTAACGCCTGAGCCGAAACAGTCGCAGCCTCCGCCTGCTCAAGAGCTGAAAAGTGCCGATAATGGCAGGGATTATTGGGTTCAGCGTTTTACAACAATCAGGAGCGAGTTGAAAGGGCTTAAAGAAGGGTTGAAAGGAAAGAAGGAGCGAATGAATGAATTCCGCAGGAAGTGGCTGGTAACCCAGAGGAGGGCTGAGCGGCAATCTCTTAACCTGATTGAGGATGAAATTAATAGGGATGAGGAGCGGATAACCGAGCTTGAACGGCAACTTGAAGCCCTGGATGCAGAAGCGGCCCGCAATTCAGTGCCGTTCGAGTGGCGACAATAGCCCGATTCGTTATCTCCGGTTCTTTTTTTCCAGCTCAATATCAAGTGACTTGAGCTTTTCAATTCTCAGATTTATTTCCTTGTTTTCCTTGGTCAGGGTTTGATTCGCGCTCTGCATCTGCTGATTGGCAAGAGATAACTCCTTGTTTTCCTTTAATAGCGAGTTGTATTTTTGCTTGAGGTTTTTCAGCTCGTTTCTCGAACTCTCCATCTGGGTGATGTATTCGGTAAGTGGCCAAGACAGCCTTGACCATTGGCTATCCGGGAAATTTGTCTGGAGCTTTGTTAGCCGTTTTTGAATACTCTGCATGGTCTCTGCCTCATTGTGTCTGCGTAATTGCAACAGGCTCAAGCGGAAAAGTGCATCATCGGTCACCCCTTCAACCGAGTATCGGCTGTTACTGATGTCTACAAGCAGGTTTTTTGCAGCTGTCTCATTACCCTTTTCAAGCTGGTTTATTGCCTCAGCAAGCTTGTCTTCTCGAGGGTAACCCAACTTGTCTTTTATGAATGTGCACCCTCCGAGAAGGAGCAATGCAGCAATGCACAAGGATATACGCTTCATCTGTTAAGTTTCCTCCGGTTGACGAAGTAATTGCTTCCCGGCTGGACTTTGACGTGATCTTTAATCTGTGCTGCTGTTCGGGCAATCTCAACAGCCGAATCATACTCTCCCTGCTGGCACACCAGCACCGCTATCGAGATGGTCATCAACGGGAATATGCGTTGCACCCCGTACCGGTCTTTCCCTTCGATGGCGCCTCGTTCTGCATCCTCAGTTGAGTAATGCGCAACTATTTCACGGTCAAAACGAGCAGTTATGGCATCGCAAACCTGGTCAAAATTATCCTCAGAGAGGACCAGGACGAAATCGTCACCACCAACATGCCCTATGAAGCAATCAACACCGCCATATTTCGAGGCCTCTTCGTAGATAATCTCCCCGGTGAGCTTGATCAGTTCGCTTCCCTTGATGTAACCATAACGGTCGTTGTATGCCTTAAAATTGTCGAGATCAGCATAGCACACCGCAAACGGCTCATCACTTAAGAGGCGTTTGTTGAGAATTCGCTCAATAGCGATGTTGCCGGGAAGCCGCGTCAAAGGGCTGGCATCAAGGCTCATCTGCTCCAGTTCCTTGAGGCGTACGGCCATATGGGTAAAATCTCTGGCCAGATCACCAATTTCATCACCCTCAGGGATCTGCGGATCATAGTCAAATTCGCCTTCAGCTATTCGGTGGGTCGCAGTTTTCAGTTTTCTTATGGCAGACGATATGGAATAGGTAACAAAAACGGCAACTGCAGTGGCAAGCAGGAACCCGGTAAAAGAAAGGATCAATGTGAGATTCAGCGTGGATTCTTCACGACGATCGGCGTCTTCCAGTTTTGAATTAAGACGTTTTTGCTCGTTCACCGAAATAGCATCTATTGCTGCCAGGGTTTGTACGCCAACCTTTTGCATCGGTTGGGGATCGCTCTCCTTGTTCGCGAAAACCTCTATGGAGGCTGCTTGGTATTTTGTGTAAAGTGCGGAAAGTGAAGGGAGCTCAGGAATGTTTTTCTCTCGCTGCATGGCGTTCAAGATTTTCCAGAACTCCTGAGACCGAGAATTAAAAAAATCACGAAATTCGCTGCTCCCGAGAATCAGGAATTTGCCGGCATAACGCTCTTGCGCAACCAAAGATTCTCTCAGTCTCTGGAGATTGCTTATAAATACCAGATCAGTACGGGCAATCTCCTTGGCCGTTCGATGCAGTGATACCAGCCCGTTTATTGAGAACCCCAGAGCTGCAATAGAAAACAGCGCCATTGCCGAGTATCCGACAATGATCTTCCGAATTATGGAGAGACGAGTGTAAGATTTTGATTTGATTGTGGTTGTAGAGCCATTAGTTGCGTTCATTACGGGTCATTCTAGTTCAGGGGGAGGTATAAGTCAACCTGCGAGACGGTTCATTGAGCATCAGCAATACCTGGTTTCAAGGAAATTATCTAGTTTTGTTGAGCGGCTTGGAGCCCTTCATTAGCGGTTGCTAGGCAGCCTAAGCTGTGTTATATGTTGCCTACCCTATCTTGGAGTTTTCTTATGACCGGAATCGACCGGATTATTGAAAATGCCCTTCATGAAGACATCCATACCGGAGATATCACAACATTAGCCGTTGTTCCCAATAAGCGGCATGCTAAAGCACGACTGGTTGCCAAGGAAGCGCTCGTTCTTGCCGGGATACTTGTGGCCGAGAGAGTTTTCAAGATCCTGGATCAGAATGTACTTTTCGCGCAAAAGAACTCCGATGGTGACAAAATCCCTCAAGGGGCTGTTATCGCCGAAATGGAAGGCGATGCCTCTATTCTGCTGCAAGGCGAACGGGTCGCTCTGAACCTTCTGCAGCGGATGTGCGGTACTGCGACATTAACCTCAAGATACGTCGAGGCTGTGTCAGGAACAAAAGCGCGCATCGTTGATACCAGGAAAACCACTCCCGGGCTTCGAGTGCTCGAAAAATACGCTGTGCGGGTTGGCGGGGGAATAAACCACCGCACTGGCTTGTACGACGGCGTCCTGATCAAGGAGAACCACATAGCAGCTGCCGGAGGAATAACGCAGGCAATCAATTCCGCCAGAGCTTACATTCCTCACACACTCAAGATAGAGATTGAGACGGAAACAATCTCTCAGGTTGAGGAAGCCTTAACTGCCGGCGCCGATATTATAATGCTCGATAATATGGATCTTGATACGATGCGCCGCGCTGTCTCCATCGTGGATGGCAAGGTCCTGTTGGAGGCTTCCGGAGGGGTTTCTCTCGAAACTGTCCGGGCTATAGCCGATACTGGTGTTGATATCATATCCGTCGGGGCTCTGACTCATTCAGCCAGGGCCATGGATATCTCCATGTTGCTGGAGGAGTATTGAAAAATCGGGAAGCGAATCCCCCAGCTCAATCAATAGACAGGAAGATCCTTGAGCTTTTCCTTGAGCGGGAGGGTATTGTTTCCGGCGAAGAGTTGAGCACCATTCTCAAGGTATCGAGAACCGCAGTTTGGAAGCATATCAAGGCGTTGCGGTTGCAGGGGTACAATATAGAAGCACGTCATTCGTCAGGGTACAGACTGGTGTCAACTCCGGATATCCTCACTTCAGCAGCTTTAACCGCAGGCCTTGACGCAAAGGTTCTGGGCCGCAAGGTGATCTGCCTGCCGTCAACAGGATCTACGAATAGCGAAGCCTATCGTCTTGCCGAGGATGGCGCTGAAGAAGGAACCGTCATTGTTGCTGATTCCCAACTTCAGGGTAAGGGGAGGCTCGGCCGCATTTGGCATTCTCCTCCCGGGGTAAACCTATACACTTCTCTTATTCTCAAACCACCGATTTTGCCGGTTGATGCTTTTCAGCTCACCTTTTTATCTGCAGTTGCTGTGGCACGGGCCATAGAAGCCTCTATTGCGACCCCGCCTTTTATCAAATGGCCTAACGATATCCTTTTGAACGGCAAGAAGGTGGCAGGGCTTCTCAACGAAATGAGTGCCGAGACCGAGCGGGTTAATTTCGTGATTCTCGGTATCGGCGTCAATCTCAACATGTTGCCTGACCAGTTCCCTGAAGATTTGCGCTATCCGGCAACATCTCTTGCAATAGAGTCTGGTCGAAAGATCAACCGTCTTCAGTTTGTCCGCCAGCTTCTGGAATCTCTCGATTCACTCTACACTGATTATCTGAATAACGGTTACGGTCCTATCCGTGACGAGTGGGTCGCCAGATGCGGCATGATAGGCTGTCGGGTTGCTGTCAGTGGAACAAGTGAGCAGATTGAAGGGGTTGCAACCGGGATAGACGACTCCGGGGCACTCCTGGTAAGAAAAGAATCCGGTGTCATGGCGCGGGTACTGGCAGGGGATGTAAAAGTCCTGTGACTATCAGGATTTATCAAGAGAGTGGAGGTCAGAGTGCTGCTTGTTATAGATGTCGGTAACAGCAACATTGTCATTGGGGCATATGAAGATGCCGTTTTGCGGCGCAATTGGCGGATCGCTACGGACAAGGCGAAAACCCATGACGAATATGGGATTCTGTTCCATGATCTTTTCCGGATGTCTGGCCTGGATCCTGAATCTGTTGCCGGTATTATCATCTCCTCGGTAGTCCCACCGTTGACTGGAGTTCTCGAACATCTTGCCCAGCAGTATTTCGGGCATAAACCATTTGTCGTTGGTCCGGGCATCAAAACCGGCATGCCGATTCATTATGACAACCCCAAGGAAGTTGGCGCCGACCGTATCGTGAATGCCGTTGCAGGGTACGAAAGATACCACTCTTCGCTTATCATTGTTGATTTTGGAACCGCAACTACTTTTGATTACGTGAATGCCAAAGGGGAATACTGCGGTGGCGCGATTGCCCCGGGGCTAATGATTTCCCTGGAAGCACTCTTTCAAAAAGCCAGTAAACTGCCACGCGTTGAGATAGCAAAACCTGCGTCGGTAATTGCCAAAAATACCGTAAACTCCATGCAGGCAGGTATTGTCTTCGGCTATGTAGGTTTAGTGGACGGGATCGTTACCAGGATGAAAGGGGAGAGTCGCGATAATCCGACAGTGCTTGCAACCGGCGGACTCGCGAAATTGATAGCCCCTGAGTCCAAGACCATAGAGCATATCGAGGAATTTCTTACGTTGGAGGGGCTGAGGATCTTATACGAAAGAAACAAATAGCTGTTTTTGCAGTATACATCCCAAACGCAAGGAGAAAGTCCGATGGCCAAGTACGACACGAGCAAGATCCGTAACCTGGGAATTGTGGCACACGGGGGGGCCGGCAAAACCTCCCTCTCTGAGGCAATCCTTTTCGATGCCGGAATGATCGATCGTTTGGGGAGGGTTGATGACGGCACCTCAACAATGGACTATGAGCCTGAGGAGATCAAGCGCAAGATATCAATAAGCTCTTCACTTGACCACTGCGAATGGGACGGCCACTCTATTCACATTGTTGATACTCCAGGTTATGGCGATTTCATCGCTGACTCGCGCGCCTGCATGCGGACCCTGGACTGCGCGGTAGTGATCCTTTCCGCTATTTCCGGGGTCAAGGTCCAGACAGAAGAGGTTTGGAACTGGGCCAACGAGTTTGAGATTCCGCGCATTGCCTTTGTCAACAAGATGGACCGGGAACGGGCCAGTTTTTTCCGGGCAATTGATGATATGGAGAAGGCTCTCAAGGCCCGTGGCGTTGCGATACAGATTCCTCTCGGTGCAGAAGAAAACCTTGAGGGGGTCATTGACCTGATCAAGATGAAAGCTTATCGCTTCAACAAGGACCAGTCAGGCAAGTTCTCTGAAATAGAAATTCCTGCGGAGTACCTTGACGAGGCAAAAAGGCTGCGCGAACTGATGGTGGAAACAGTTGCCGAAGCGTACGATGCCTTGACAGAGAAGTATCTGGAGGCTGGTGAACTTACAGAAGAGGAGATCATCGACGGCCTCAGGGTCGGAACGATGCGTAACACCTTTACCGCTGTTCTCTGCGGTTCTGCTACCCAGAATATCGGTGTGCCGCAACTCCTCGATGCAATCTGTGCCTACCTGCCATCGCCACTGGATCGTACCAAGGCCGTGGGTAAGAACCCAAAGACCGAAGCGCTTGAAGAACGAGCTCCCGATGAGTCGGAACCGTTTTCAGCCCTGGTATTCAAGACAACGTCTGACCCGTACACCGGGAAGATTACCATATTCCGTGTCTATTCCGGGGTGCTGAATTCTGACTCAACAGTCTACAATTCGACAAAGGGAGTTGAAGAGCGGATTGGCCAGATTTACGAACTTGAAGGCAAGAAGCAGAAGTCCATTAAACAGGCTGTTGCCGGCGATATCGTTGCTGTGGCAAAACTGAAGGAGACCATAACCGGTGATACGCTCTGCGACGCAAATAAGCCGATAGTCTATGAGCCTGCTCCGCTTCTCAAACCCTGCATCTCCTATGCTATCGAGCCCAAGACCAAGGCGGACGAAGACAAGATTCACGGTGCTCTTCACAAGATGATTGAGGAAGAGCCGATGCTTGAATCTCATCGCGATACCCAGACCAAAGAGTTCATAATATCCGGCATGGGCCAGGTCCACCTTGATGTTATAGTTGAGAAGTTGAAGCGCAAGTTCAATGTCGAAGTGCTTCTGAAAACACCGAAGGTTGCATATCTTGAAACTATCCGGGGCAATGCCCGTGTTCAGGGTAAATACAAGAAGCAGTCCGGCGGGCGTGGCCAGTATGGAGATTGCTGGATCGAAATGGGCCCACAGCCGAGAGGCGAAGGATATCTTTTTGAGGACAAGATTGTTGGCGGGGTAATTCCACGTCAGTACATCCCTGCCGTAGACAAAGGCATTCAGGAGGCCTGCGTTGACGGGTACTTGGCCGGATACCCTGTGGTGGATTTCAAGGTTGCCCTGGTTGACGGATCATTTCACACGGTCGATTCATCCGAGATGGCGTTCAAGGTTGCCGGTTCCATGGCTTTCAAAAAGGCAATGGAACTCTGCAAGCCGGTTATTCTCGAACCGATCATGAATATGAAGGTAACGGTTCCTGACGAAAACATGGGAGATGTTATTGGCGACATCAACTCACGCCGTGGCAAGGTAGTTGGAGTGGAGCCCAAGGCAAATTCCCAGATTATCCGCTGTGTGGTACCGATGTCTGAAGTGCTTGCTTACTCCAATGACCTGCGTTCTATGACCAGTGATCGCGGTATGTTCACCATGGAGTTTTCTCATTACGAAGATCTTCCGACGCATCTGTCTCAGAAAGTCATCGCTGAAGCAGAGGCAAATGGCTTTCACTCAAAGAAGGCTGATTAATTTTTAAAATGCAGTGGAGGGTTTCATGAAGAATGATATTGGGCCGACGACCCGCAATCGACGCAACGGAGAAGTTGGCGCCAGCCAGAACCTGCTTCTGGGAATACTGGCTGCCCTTATCGCACTCCTGGGTTATCTTTATTTTTTTACAGGAGTGATCAAGGAGCGTGATGTTCAGCAGAAATCGTTGCCAACAGCGGTTCAGAAAGTAAAACAGCCAATTCCTCCAAGGCCTGCTGCCGAAGACAGCAAGATGGCGGTGGTGCCGTCGACTCAAGACATTAAAAAAGCAGTTCCCGCACCCGCGGCTATTCCTGCTAAACCGCAGGCTTCTCCGCCACCGCTGCCGCCAAAGGCTGCAACTCCTCCGGCAAAGCCTGTAGCTGACCAGCAGAAGAAGGTTCCGCCACCGGTCCAGAGTCCGGCAAAGCCGGAAAAACCGGCAAGCGCACAAGCTCAACCGCCTTTGAAGAAAGCCGTTGGCACTGATGAGAGTTCTAAAAAAGCAGCTGTCAAGCCGACGGCTGTTACTTCCCCGATTGAGGCTAGTTACCAGATACTGGTATCCGGGATCTTAGCCCAGGACAAGGCTCAGGCTGTTGTTGCCGAGTTGAAAAAGGGGAAAGCAGAGAAGATTGTAAAGAAGCAGATATCAGAAGAGAAGTCAATGAAGCGCCTCTTTGTCGGTGAGTTTGATGACAGTCAATCGGCATACTCAGAGCTTGAGAAAATAAAGAAAATCTCTGCAGGCGCATTTCTCCTCCCTGTTGCCGGTAAGTATGAGCTTTATGCCGGATCCTACGATCAGGAGAACAGGGCCGAGGGCGAAATAAAGAGACTTGCCGGCCAAGGCCTAAATGCAACCCTTAAAAAGGCAAAGGTGAAGATGTCGGTAATCGGTATTGCTGCTGTGGCCCGGGATAAGAAGCAGGCTGATGAAATAGTAACACGGCTTCGTAAGCTAAAAGTTGCCGTAGAAGCTAAGAAGGTTGCCAAATAAGTGCCGGAGCCTTTGCACCTTGATATCTCTGTTGAGGCATCGCGCTGCATCGCTGAAGGAGTTTCTCGCGAATTCAGGATGCAGGCTGCCAGAGGCAAGATTCCTCTGGAAGCCGGGGATCTGGGCGCGGTTTTATTGTATCTTAGCCACGATACCGACACTGAGATAGCCGAGGCGGCAATAGCCAGTATTAGAGGTCTTTCGGGGAATCGGCTCATGTCGGTTTTGGAAGCACCGGAGACTCATCCATATCTTTTGGAAATTTTTTCCCGGCTGCATTGCAATGACACGGCAATAGGTGAGGTTATTGCTTCCCATCCATCAGTAGCCGTTGAGACGCTGGAGTTTTTGTCTTTGCATGGTGTCACGACGGCTACTGAGTTTTATGGGGTCTTGAGTTCCCTTGATGAAACCCCGGAAGGGGAGCAGCCTCCGCCGGAATTTGAAGAAGAGGAAGCCGATGAAGAGGAGTTCAAGTCCAAATATCAGCTTGCCCAGTCCATGGGGGTTGCCGAAAAAATCAAAATGGCACTCACCGGAGACAAAGAGTGGCGAGGCATACTCATCAAGGATTCAAACAAGCTCGTAAGCGGCGGAGTGGTTAAGAACCCGCGCATAACGGATTCAGAGATCATCACTATTGCGAAATCTGCTGTTCAGAATGATGATATCATTCGCGTTATCTGTTCCAACAAGGAATGGGTCAAAAACTATAACATCCGTAAGGCTCTGGTGGAAAACAACAAAACTCCTCTTCCTCAAGCCTTGCGTTTCTTGGCAACACTAAGCGAAAAGGACCTGGCCTCTCTCGCCAAGAGTAAAAACATATCTTCTGTCATCGCAACCCAGGCCAGGCGGTTACTTTTGAACAAGAACAAGAAATAGGGAGCTTTACATGGCACTCGTAAATCATGCCAAACGCGAAATTAATGCGAAAATAGTATTGTGCGGACCGGCAGGCGCCGGCAAGGCCACTCTCTTAAAGGCTATCTGTTCCAGATTGCCGATAATGAATCGTGGTCAACTGCGAAGTATGTCGCTCCAACAGGATAAGATGCTGTTTTTCGATTTTACCCATGCGCTAGGTGGAGATACCGATAAATATGCGCTTCGTCTCCATGTCTACACCATTACCGGTGAGGTAACTCAGGCCAGCGCCTGGAAAATGGTGCTAAAGGGAGTAGACGGCGTTGCCTTTGTCGCTGATTCAAGCGTATCCCGTCAGGATGCCAATAGACAGGCATGTGAACAGATGCAGGCTGCACTTAGTGTTAATGGCAAACAGCTTGAGGATATGCCTGCTGTCGTTATCTGCTCTAAACAGGATCTTCCTGAGTCATTGCCCCTGGATCAACTAGATCTTGGGTTGCAGCTTGATGTTCTACCGGTCTTCCCTGTTGATTCGCTCTCCGCTGATGCCGTACTTGATCCGCTGTGTGAACTCCTGGAGGGGGTCATTGCCAACCTAGAAGGTGTCGGCCTCTCCCTGCAACCGGCAGCAAGGGGACTTTGCGAGCTTTCCCCCGCAAGAGCTGAAAAAATGTCAGTCGATCTTGTTGCTGAGCCATCGGCCCCAGTTAAGCCGCTGAGCGAGATGGCCCGGCCATTGGATGATGAGTCTCCTGTCCTTTCATTTGCCGGCGCTCCGACGATTTCTACCGACGGGATTTTGTCGATCGGTTTGAATGTTACCTGCTGCGGAAAGTCATCCAAAGCCTCCTTAAAAATTTCGATTCATGGCTATTGAACTGAGCCTTGACATAGCGGTAAAACTGATGCTTGCTTCGATACTCGGAGGCATAATCGGTTTGGAGCGCGAGGTTCACGGACGGCCTGCCGGGTTTCGTACTCACCTGTTGGTATCTCTTGGGTCCTGCCTGTTCGTTATCACGTCGGTTTCATTCTATTTGAAATTCGGTAATTTGACCGGTCAGGGGCCATTGGGCGTCGATCCGAGCCGTGTTGCCGCACAGGTAGTTACTGGAATCGGTTTTCTCGGCGCCGGAGCAATTATTCGGGAGAAGGCATCAATTCGCGGCCTAACAACCGCAGCATGTCTTTGGGTGGCTGCAGCAGTCGGAGTGGCTGTTGGGGTCGGGATGTATTCGACGTCGGTCTTAGTCACGTCACTTGCCGTTCTTAATCTGGTTTTTTTGAAAAAGCTTGAAAACCGCTTGAAAAAGGACACCTATTTCAGAATCATTGTCTGGACTGATGATCTCGAGGGACAGACTACTCGGGTAGAACAGATGCTAACTGCATGCAAGATGGAAATTGTTACTCTGGTAATCGAGAAGGATCTTGCGCAGAAGTCTGTGCTTCTGGAAATCGATGTAAAGAGCCGGTCCCGCGAAGAATGTGGTCGTCTTACTGACCAACTCTCTTTGCTTGAAGGGGTCACAAAGATACGACTTGAATAAATCAAATACCACGGCCTGAGTCGATATACGCCATCCCTCTTGAACCGTTGGGGATTACATGCTAGCATCTGCTGCATTTTATCCAAGGCATTCTGTAGACTATTGAATCAGGAGGAAGCATTCAATGCCAATAATTACCATCTCTCGTGAAATGGGCACTGGTGCCTTAAGCATAGCTAAGGATGTAGCTAAAAAGTTAAAATATACACTTGTAGACGGGTCCAAAATATCTGAATTAGGCAGCAAGTACGGCCTTAGTCCGGAAATTCTTGAACGGGTTGATGAAAAGCCTCCGGTGTACATTACCGCCGAGGACAGGCAGCAGGCAGCCTACCTGAATGAAATTGAGCTGATTATCCTCGATCTTGCCCGTAAGGGGAATGTGATTATTTACGGGCGAGGAGGGCAGGATCTTTTGAGCGGCTTGAGTAATGTCCTCCGCATTCGTTTTATCGCACCGTTTGAAGAGCGGGTGGAGATGCTTGCTGAGCGCGAATGGATGGATCCGGATCTTGCCCGTCATCTGATCAGGAAAAGTGATCATCAACGTGGTGGGTTTATTCATTTTTATTTCAACCGGGATTGGAATGATCCTCTCGGTTATGATCTGATCTATAATACGTCGAATCTAACGCCGGCATGGATCGTGGACAGCATTGTCGCAGCTGCAAAAGACCCGCGTTTCAAAGATGCCGCCCCCACCAGCCGCGAGCTTATTGACAATATCATTATTAACAAGCGGGTTGAAACCGCGCTACTGGAATCACAGGAAATTGAGTATCTTCATTTCAATATAGAATCAGACCATGGGGTCGTTACTCTTTCAGGCCATGTCCATTCTGAAGATGAGCGTAAATCCGCACTGTCGATTATCAGCAAGGTAAAAGGGGTGAGTCGGGTCAATGATCAGTTGCAGGTGGCGAATGTTTCTCCTAAGATTCGTGAGTAGCCTGAACGCTTCTATTTTTTATCACCGATAGCCTGCTTGTGTGCAACAGATTGATATAACTCTGTCATTCCGTCGGCGCAAAGCCTCGTCTCACGGTGTTGTGTGTCACCACCCGTGGGTTGAGGAACTGGAGCAGGTATTCTTTACCTCCTGCCTTTGTCCCCCCGCCGGAAAGGCCAAAGCCTCCAAATGGTTGCCTCTCAACCAGAGCGCCAGTGCAACCGCGATTAAGGTAAAGGTTGCCAACCCGGAATTCACGGGCTGCACGTTCCAGATTTGCCGGACTACGACTGAAAACCGCGCCGGTAAGTGCATATTTCGAGGCATTGGCAATAGCCAGTGCTGCTCCGAAGTCCTTGGCGCGCATCACTGAAAGAACCGGGCCGAAGATCTCCTCCTGGGCTACCCTGTGCTCGGGTTTAATATCCCCTAGAATGACAATCGGCACATAATACCCTGACTCTGGCTTCGTGCTTTCATAAAGAACGGTGCCTTCTTTTTTGCCGATCTGTATATAGTCGAGGATTTTCTGTTGTTGCGCCTGATCGGCGACCGGACCCAGGAAACAGCCGGGGTCTTCTGCCGGGCCGATTCTCAAAGCCGCAGCAGCGGCAACAAAGCGGTTGGTGAACTCCTGGTAAATGCTTTCCAGTATAATCACCCGCGAACAGGCCGAGCATTTCTGCCCCTGAAACCCAAAGGCTGACTGGAGCAGGTGCGGAATGGCCTCGTCCAGATCGGCATCTTCGTCGATAATCGCAGCATTTTTCCCGCCCATTTCACAGATAACCCGTTTTATCCCCTTTTGCTCAGGATGACGTCGTGCCGCTTTCTCGCAGATAGCCAGTCCCACCTCGGCCGAACCGGTAAAGGCAATCAGGTTGATATCCGGGTGTGCGGACAGGTAATCACCGATATCATCACCACTACCCGGCAGGTAGTTGAATACGCCCGGAGGCACGCCGGCTGCAGTGTAAATCTCCACCAGTTGGCGACCGGTCAACGGCGTCAGACTTGACGGTTTATAAACAACACAGTTGCCGGTCACCAAGGCAGCAGCGGTCATGCCGCAACTGATGGCTAACGGAAAATTCCACGGAGCGATAACTGCTGCAATCCCACGTGGCTCAAAGTTAAGAAAATTCAGCTCTCCAGGCGCATTGCTTAACAGTTGTGGCTTGGCAAGGCGTATCGCCTCCTGGCTATAAAATTCAAGAAAATCTATGGCTTCGCTTACATCGGCGTAGGCCTGGTCCCATTGTTTGCCTATCTCCAGCACCTGCCAGGCGGCCAGTTCCACCAAGTGCCGGCGAGCATAGGAAGCGGCTTTTTGCAGTATTGCCCCTCGTTTGCTGGCTGGTTGGTCACGCCAGGAAGGGAAAGCAGTTAGTGCCGATGCCACTGCATCAGCCGCGTGGGTCCTGTCTGCCCGATGTACCGTGCCGAGTATCTCCTCCGGCAGTGCCGGGTTCACAGAAGCAAACCGGGCGTCGGTCATGACATCTCTCCCGTTTATGAAGAGGGGTGCTGTAACAGGTATCTTGGCGCGAATGTCATTTAATCGCTGCGGGAATTGTTTCCGCAGCTCTATTTTTGTAAAGTCGGCAGTCGGCTCATTTTTGAAGAGCCCTGAGGTGGCTCCACTGTCGGAAGTTTGAAGGTTGCGGTATCGCTCCGCAGTAATGACCGGGTCCTCAAGCAGTTGCTCCAGTTCATCATTTTCTGCAAAACTTCGCCGGAGAAATGATTCGTTCGAGGTGTTCTCCAGAAGCCTGCGCACCAGGTATCCCATGCCAGGAACCATCTTACCGTAAGGTGAGTAAAGGCGGATCCGGCCGGTCTCTCGCTGCAGTACCTTCCTGACTGGCTCTGCCATGCCGTAGAGCACCTGAAATTCAAAGCGGCTTGCCGGTACTGCCAACTCCTCGGCAAATTCCAGCACCGCGGCAATCGACCTGATATTGTGACTGGCACAGGCAAAATGGCACTGCTCGTGGTTTTCGAGTATCAGTCGCGCTTGTCGTTCAAATGCAGCATCGGTTTCAGCTTTCAACAGCCATACCGGCGGCAGCCAGCTGTTTTGGCCTGCCTTTATCATCTCGTAGTCCCAGTAAGCCCCTTTGACAAGACGGATGGCAATGGCGATCTCTTGGAGTTGCGACCACTCCAGAAGTTCGGCGAGGTCCCGATCAGTGTCTCTAAGGTATGATTGCAGGGCTACTCCGAGATAGGGATAATCCGGATGTGCGAGTTTCACTCTGCGATACACCTCCAGAGTGATGTTCTTCATCCGGGTCGATTCCATGTCGATGCAGAGAAAGCCGTTAACCTTCCTGACTGCAGCTACGATGGTTTCGAGGTTTTTAACAATCGCCGCTACAGACCCTTCAAAATCGCGCGGGTCAGCCACACAGTAGAGTGCTGAAGGTTTGACGGCAACGTTGATCTGCGGTGCATGCCCCCAATCCAGGTGGTGAGCACTGACTTCCCCCAAAAAAGGGCGCCAGTTGTGACTGGCTGCCTGCAGCGCCGAGAGCAGCTCCAGGTAGACATCGATGTAATGTTGCGTTTCCTGATGGGAGAGTGTTGCCTCTCCGAGCAGATCAACAGCGCTTGCAAAACCGGCTCCGCGCAGGTGTTCGATGGTGCGGACAGCCTCCTCGGTCGTCTCGCCGATAACGAATTGGCGAGCCATACCATGGATATTGGCGCTCAGGGCTTTGCCGAGTAACGCCCCTCCGAAGCTCCCCAGCATACCTGCGGTCTTCAAGCCGGCAGTGAGTACAGGCGGGAGCTGCTCGCCATCGCCGAAGTACTCCCGGATATGACTGGTGAGCCGCTCACTGCTTTTCAATACCGGAAAGACATCGACAAACCTGAACAACTGGCTTTTGAAGTGCTCGTCCTTCATTGCCCATTCAAGCACCTTGCCGACCCAGGTGCTGGAATCGAACAGTGACGGCTTTTCATCTTGGATGGCAATAAAAAGCTTTTTGCCCCGTGCTATTATCCGATCATTAAGGGAGGGAGCTAGCATTTTCACCCTTTCAGGTTGTGCCAGAGGTTGACTATGAAGTCCTGGACATTGGTCAGGATAGCTCGCGACTGGCCAGTCCCCCGGTTGGCGAGTTTGTCCGCGCCGAATTCCGACATGTCTACGATGTAGAAGAAGACCGGTCTTACTGTGCCGTCTGCCAGGATTCTGTAATTGGGAACCATGTTGCCGGCAGCGATGGCGTGAAGCTGGGTTGCCATGGCGATCACTGTGGTGGCGCGTCGAGCATGGAACCGCATGGCGTCCTGTGCCTTGCAGGAATCGGTAATGACTTCGGGAAGTGGTCCGTCATCCCGTATTGATCCGGTCAATACCAGCGGGACCTGGTGATTAAGGCAGGCGCGAATAATGCCGTCTTGCAGTGCCAGGTCGGCTATGGTCTGCGCCATTGATCCCCGGAGCCTGACCTCATTGATGACATCGAGATGATGGTAATGCCCGCCAGGCAGGTGTGCTTGGGTGTAGATGTCCTGTCCAAGGCCGGTACGGAAGATGGCAGCCTCAAGATCATGAGTGGCAAGGGCATTCCCGGCAAGAAGGGCATGGCAGAATCCGGCCTCTATCAATCCTGTCATGGCATTGCGGCTGTCTCGATCAAAGGCAACCGCCGGCCCGAGGACCCAGACAATATAACCTCGGTCTCGATCATGACGAAGGATCTCGTAGAGTTCATCATATGATCGCGAAAAAGGAGTTTCTCTGGTGCCGCGACTGCGGAAACTGAATTTGTCGTGAGGTGTTTCGTCTGCTGGCTGGAAACCGGCGGTATGGACGTAAATGCCCTCTTCGCCATCTTCAGTTCGGCCAAGCACTACATAGTCCCCTTGTTTTACCAGTCTTGGCTCCACAGCCTGGAGGGATCCATCCACCAGGAGCAGAGCCGCATCCATTCTGCTTTCAGGCGCCAGCAGCCATCTGCCGTTGCCTAAATGGATATATTCCGGATGGTTTGAAGTCGCGTGGAAGTTTTGCGGCAGGACACCGTCGCGAGGGGCCTGTCCCAGGGTCACTGCCGGTGCCGTTGCCAGTTCGGCACGAGTAAAATCCGGTGGGATGTATCGGGGGAGAATCGCCATATGCGCCTCATATTAATCGACTTTTCGAGATCGGGCCGGACGGCAAGAAGCTATTATAATAAAGTAAATCCCCAGCCCTGGATGTTGTCAATGGGTGCCGCCATTAATAGATCGCATCTTGTGGTAACATTATTGACAGGAGGTGCGGTGTGAAACGGAAACGGATCATTATCATGGGGGCAGCCGGTCGCGATTTTCATAATTTCAATTGCTGCTATCGCAATAATCGTTCTGCTAGGGTGGTCGCTTTTACTGCAGCCCAGATCCCGTATATCAGCGATCGTCGCTATCCGGCGCAGCTTGCCGGAGCCCTGTATCCGCAAGGGATACCTATTTATCCCGAAGACCGCCTGCATGAGCTGATTCAGCGCCTGAAAGCGGATCAGGTGGTTTTTGCCTACAGCGATATTTCGCACGACAAGCTTATGCATCTTGCCTCGGGCGTCCTGGCGTGCGGTGCTGATTTTACTATGATTGGACCGGATGCAACCATGTTGCGGAGCAGAGTGCCGGTTATCTCGGTATGCGCCGTTAGAACCGGTTGCGGCAAGAGTCAGGTCGTTAGATATCTCTGCGATATCCTCCGTAACCGCGGAGTCAGCCCAGTTGTTGTTCGCCACCCCATGCCTTATGGCAACCTTTCAGACCAGGTCGTAGAGCGGTTTGCCACGGCAGCCGATCTGGACCGTTTCCACTGCACCATCGAGGAGAGAGAGGAGTATGAACATCTTCTGGAGCACGGAGCAACGGTTTACGCCGGAGTGGATTATCAGCGGATACTCAGTCTGGCGGAACAGGAAGCGGCTGTTATCATCTGGGACGGCGGGAACAATGATCTGCCGTTTTTTCGACCAGAGCTGGAGATTGTGGTGGTGGACCCGTTGCGCCCGGGGCACGAGACGTCCTGGTATCCCGGAGAGGTCAACCTGCGGCGTGGTCACCTGATTGTCATCAATAAGGTGAACGCTGCTGACCCGGCAGCAGTTACAGCAGTAACAATTGCAGCACAGGCGGCTAATCCGTCTGCTTTGTTGGTGCGGACCGCGTCTGAAATATCGGTGCCGGATGCGGAACGAATAGCAGGCCGGAAGGTGCTGGTGATAGAGGATGGCCCGACAATAACCCATGGCTCAATGCCTTCCGGGGCAGGGCTGGCTGCGGCACTCCGTTTCGGCGCTGCATCGGTTGTTGATCCCCGGCCTTGGGCGCGCGGTTCATTGAAAGAGGTTTTTACCTCATATCCCCATATTGGGCCGGTGCTCCCGGCATTGGGCTACAGTGCTGCTCAAGTTGAAGATCTTAAAGAGACAATTGCCGCAGTTCCTTGCGATCTGGTTCTTGCTGCTACCCCTATAGACCTCAGCAGTTTGCTGGAAACGACCCGCCCGATAATACGAGTTACCTACAATATTGCCGAAGAAGAAGGTGAACCGCTCAAAGCAGCATTTTGGCAATTCCTTGACAAGTTGAACCTGTCCTAAACGGCACCTGAGCGCCATCAATTGCTGATTGCAGGATAATTAGCCCTTGATCTCTCCTTTAAAAAGATGTATCGATGTGACCCTTATTTTTCCAAAGGAGTATTGAATGGGGATTTTGTCTAATACCGTAAGCATCTGTCAGTTCATGGTTGTTGGGAATGTCCCAGCATCTGAAGTTTTTGAGTGGGCCTCGACAAATCTTGCCAGGGTCGGGTTTACTCCCATAGACCATAGTGTCGCAGAGCTTTCCGCGGGATGGGTTCATGTCGATGACCATCGCGAAAACAGTTTTGCAGTGCCGGCGGCATTCTGGCGCGATCATTATCTGGTGTTCACGCTTCGCCAGGACAAGCGCAGTATTCCGACGGTTTTGCTCAGATCCAATCTTCAACTCGAAGAACGAGAGTTTTTGGCTGCAAATCCAGGTTATACCAAGGTTCCGAAACAAAAAAAGGAAGAGTTGCGTGAAGCTGTGCGTACTAAGCTTCTGGCCAGAGTGCTGCCTGTTCCGTCGACGTATGACGCTGTATGGGACACCGACAGTAATATCCTTACCCTTGCGACCGTCGGTTCCAAGGCAGTGGAACAGTTTGAAACCCTTTTCAAGAAGACCTTCGAAGGGCTCCGCCTGGTTGTTATCCACCCCTATTCCCGTGCTGAGCGTCTGCTATTGCCAGAGACCTTGGCTCAGCTTGCCAAAGCCAACAAGGCAAATTCCGATGCGGTCCTGGATCTGATAAAGAGCAATCGATGGTTAGGCTGGGATTTCCTGCTGTGGATGATGTACCGAACCATGAACGAATCATCGGAATACCGGGTAAGCCAGCCTGGCCCGGCAGTGGTCGATGAATCTTTTGTTGCTTACCTGAATGACCGGATGGTGTTGGGAGTTTCCGGGGAAAATGGCGTACAAAAGTTCACGGCCTCAGGACCGATGGAGCAATTCGCTGAAGTGAGAACAGCTCTCAAGAGCGGCAAACTGATCAATGAAGCAACCCTTTATCTGGAAAGAGGGGAGTTGTCATGGAAGATGACCCTGAAGGGGGAGCAGTTTCAGTTTGCCTCATTCAGGTCGCCACAGGTCAAAGAAGAGAAGGACAATACCGTTGACGCGGTAAGTGAGCGAGAAGCTCTATTCTATGAGCGGATGTACGTACTTGAACTTGGGCTGCAGCTTTTTGACAGTCTGTACCTGGCATTTCTCGAACTGCGCCTTGGCAGTGAATGGGATGCTGAGCTCAAAAAAATCAACTCATGGCTCGATGAGTCGTAATAATATGGGTGCTTGATCCAAAAAACAACTTTGCATGGTGTGCTGCTTTGTCTTCCAAACCTCCTTCAACTCGGTGCTTGTTTCATTATTTCTCTCTTCGGCATGCCGAAATAGAGAAATAATGAAACTTCTCCGGGATCTTCTCTGACTGTTTCTTCCCTGGTTTAAATGCTAAATGGCCAAGTTAGATTTTCCTGCCCCCCTGTGTTGAAATAATATAAACATTAAATAAAGATAATGACTGCCGTTCCGATAAGATCAAATATCGAGATTTAGAGCCAGGGCTTGATGACGGGATTCTTGATGAATTTTACGTCGATAAAGGTTTTGCTTGTTGGCACTGAGGATGATTGCAATCTCATCCGCAACGCCTTGCATGCTGTTGATGCTCCGGGACTGGATCTTGATTGGGTTTGTACCTTTTCTGAAGGACAGGCATCGCTGGCTGCGAAGCAACATGATATCTGCCTCGTTGATTATTCTCTAGATGCAAAAACCGGAGTTGAATTCGTCCAAGACGCAATCAAGGAGGGGAGGGCGCTACCCTTCATTATTTTTTCCAGCCGGAATGGCAGTCTGATGGCAGAAGCTCTCAATGCTGGGGCTATGGACTATCTGTCACGAGATGAGCTACAACCTGCCATACTCTGGCGGGCGTTACGTTATGCGATCGACCGTAATAAGATTGCAAAGCATATTCCTCTAGCTTTTACAGAATCAGCCGATACTAACAATAACAAGGCTCGACTCATTGCCCAGTTAAGCCATGAAATGCGCACCCCGATGAATGGAGTTGTTGGAATGCTTGACCTTCTTGAAGATACAGAGTTGACGATGAAACAGAAAGAATATCTGGCTCATGCACGAACTGCGGCAAACTCAATGATTTCCATGATTGATCGCGTTCTTGATGTCACGCCAAACGGTATTCAACCAGATCTGTTGGAGAAGCCGGTTAAGAGCGTTAATCAAGGCTGTTACAAAGTGCTGCTTGCTGATGACAGTAAGGTTACCAGGAAGGTATTCGCTCATTTGCTAGAGAAAAACGGCCATCGGGTCGTGGCTGTTGGTGACGGTTATGAGGCTGTCTCTTGTTACATGAAGGAACCCTTCGATATCATCCTCATGGATTTACAAATGCCCAAGATGAATGGGCAAAATGCTGCTAAACTTATAAGAAATAACGAATTGTCAACTAAAACGCATACCCCGATTCTGGCACTGACAGCTACAGAAAGCAGTGAAGACATTGATCAGTGCTTGCAGGCCGGTATGGATGGCTACCTTCACAAAAATGTTACTGCATCTGAGCTGTTGACGGCCCTGGCAGGGTATGTGAAACCTTCTGCTGATTTATCCGGTAAAAGTGATAGTCCGGAGGGTGCGGTTTCCCCTGGAGATGGCTCTGATCTGGAAACTGTGCTTGCACGCCTGGTAGATGCTTTCCAGCAGCGGGATGAAGGGCTTTTTGAGAAATGCTCGTTCAGGTTGAAGGCTCTTGCGCTGCAAGCTGACATGTCGCATTTGGCAGATGAAGCTTTCAGGATCCAGCTGGCATTTCGCAGGGGAGATATGAAAAAAGTGACTATGCTGTTGACGTCACTCAATAATATTGTCAAAGCAAAAAAGACTGAAAAAGGTTTCAAAATAGATATGCACTAAAGACGCTTATTAATTAAGGAGAAAAAGGCAGATGAAAACATTGATAGTTGAAGATGATTTTATTTCACGCAAAATTCTTAAAGAAATACTGGCCCCTTATGGAGAGCTGGACATTGCCATTGATGGTGAGGAAGCGGTTAAGGCATTTCGTATGGCATGCGATGAAGGGGTTGGTTACGATCTTATATGCATGGACATAATGATGCCGAATATGGACGGGCAGGAATCGTTGAAGCTGATTCGGTCCATTGAAAAGGAAAGAGGCATTCATGAAGGCAATGAAGTGAAGGTCGTTATGATCTCTGCGCTTGGCGATCCTAAAACTGTTGTTGAGGCGTTTTATCGTGGAGGAGCAACATCCTATCTTGTCAAGCCGATTGGAAAACAGAAACTTCTGAGTGAATTGAGGAATTTCGGACTTATTCGTTAAACTTTGCATTAACAGTAAATACTATAGGTATCGAGGATAATTCAGAGATTCATATTTCTTTAAATAATTGTGATTAAAGGTCGATAAAAACATCATTAGCCAACTGCCGACTCTGACAAAGGTACTAGGATATAATCAATGTTCAAATTTCTTGACAAGGCTGCTTTTTCGAAGGGAATGGATGGGTCAGTGCCTGAGGCTGAGTCTTTTGAACCAAAGAAGGTGTTTCCGTTTGCCTCGTGGGGGGAATCTCTTGCTTTAGTGGCTGAAAAGCTGCAGAAGCTCTCTGGAACGACAGAGGTTGAATTTCTCTCAATTGGGGCCAGGTTGCATGATTTTTATGCCAGAGCCGGTTCCATTGATCACCTTTCTTCGGATGTGGCAGCTCAGGTTGGTGGCGAAGATATTCAGGAAGCGATAGACCGCCTCGTGACACTGCTCAATAAGGTGCAGGAGTATCTTGTTGATTCTGAGAGGGAAGCCGGACAGGACTGTGAATCGTTGAGGAAGGTACTGCTTCTTCTGGAGCAGGTTGTGGAACCGCTGAATAGTTTCGGTACTATCAATAAAGTTCTGCGGATGCTCGGCATCTCAACCAAGATTGAGAGTGCCAGGCTCGGTAACAGTGCTGCCGGCTTTGATACGATAGCCGCTGATGTTGCCAATTTGTCGGTGCAGGTGCTGGACAAATCTCAAACAATCCTGGTCCAGCAGACTGCGTTGAGCAACACCATTCGAAAAACATTGGAGGGTGTGGAGAGAATAAAGACCGAGCAGCTACTGCAGGTGCGGGGAATTCTGGATAGGATTCGTGCAAATCTCGAAACTCTTAAGGAGATCAACAGCAATTGCTCTGTCATTGCCTCTGTTGTTGCCAATGCTTCTTCTGAAATTTCACGAAGCATGAGTGGCGTTGTTACTTCCATGCAATTTCACGACATTGTGCGTCAGCAGATTGAACATGTCGAAACTGCGCTGACAGAAGTGCATCAGATGCTGTCATCCGGAGAACCTGGTAATATTGATGTTGCCGTGGAGACATCCGACATCTGTGAACTCCAAGCGGCTCAATTGCGTCAGGCCGGCAGCGAAATCTCTGATGCGGTTAGAAGTATTATTGAAAACCTTTCCTCGATCGCTGTTAAGGAATCGCATACTGCCGCTAAGACCCGTGATATGGCCGGAGTTGCCGACAAGGCGGGCAGCTCTTTTTTCAGTGACATGGAAGAGGACTTGAAGAGAATAGCTGCCTCGTTCGTAAGCAATGCTGAAGCCAATAAATCGATAACTACCGCGATGTCGAGTGTTGCCGGCACTATCGGCGAGATTGTCAATTATGTCGGTGATATCGAGCATATTGGTGAAGAAATCGAGTTGATTGCCATGAATGCCCAGATAAAGGCTGCCCGAACCGGTGATGTCGGCGCAGCTCTGGGAGTGCTTGCAGAGGCTATACAGCGACTTTCTGTAGAGGCCCAGGAGCAAACCGGTAATGTTTCTAAAACGCTGCTTGCCGTAACTGATACCACGGAACACCTTTTCCATGATGTCGGTGAAGATGCGGCAGCATTGGACAAGGAAGTTGACTCAATTGTAAATGAACTGGATTCAGTACTGCGTACGCTTCTGTATCTCAATGAAAGCATCATTGGAAAAGTGCTTGGCCTTGAGAGTGAAGTGCTGTCGTTTTCCAGTGACATTGAAAGCACAACAAGTTCTATAACCGTTCATGAGCTCATGGTTGATGGACTTGCCGATGCTATTGGTTGCCTGGATTCGATAGTCGGCGAGGTCGGATCACTGATTCCGCTCGATCTGGCCAAAGGGAAAACAGAACGGCTCAAAGAGCTGGCAACTCGCTATACGATGCACAGTGAACGTAAGGTCCATGCAGGGTTTACCGGCACAGATCTGTTTGATGCGTCAACGAACACCACTGACGATTTAGATGACAATGTTGAACTATTTTGACAATGGAGGAAGCGTATGGACGAGTTTGCAGCAAACAACACAGGTGCGCCGGATGATCTGGTTGTTCACCTGTCCGGCAGCATGACAATACATTATGCTGTCGAGATAAAAGATGCTCTGCTTACCGCCTTTAATGATTCATCTAAGCTTACCTGTAATCTCACCCAGGTAAGTGACATAGACTTGGCCGGGTTGCAGCTTCTGTGCGCGACCCACAAATCTTCTTGTGCTTCTGGAAGGAAATTTGAAGTGGTTGGCCTGGAAAGAGATGATTTTGTTAAGGTAGTGGAGTGTGCTGGATTTTCTCGCCATATCGGCTGCATGCAAAATGAGGCAAATCGTTGTATCTGGGTTGGAGGTGCACAATAATGGGAAAAATGATCATGACTGTAGACGATTCGGCCAGTGTACGGCAGATGGTAAGCTTTACACTAAAACAGAACGGTTATGATGTCGTTGAGGCTGTCGATGGAAAAGATGGCCTTCAGAAACTAGCCTCGACCAAGGTTGATATGATTATTACAGACCTTAACATGCCTAACCTTGACGGCATCGGCTTAATCAAAGGCGCGCGCGCCTTGCCTGCTTGCAAATTCATCCCGATTGTCATGCTGACAACAGAGTCTCAGGATTCAAAAAAAGCTGAAGGCAAGGCTGCTGGGGCAACTGGCTGGATTGTGAAGCCATTCAAGCCGGAACAGCTGATCTCTGTAGTGAAAAAGGTGCTGGGATGATAGACGCTCACAGACAGGCATTCAAGGAAGAGGCATACGAACTTGTGGCTGAGCTGGAGACCTCTCTTCTCGCACTTGAAGAAGTGCCGGATGACAAGGAGACCATCGGCAGGGTCTTCCGGGCCATGCATACTATTAAAGGTTCAGGAGCCATGTTTGGCTTTGAGGATATTGCGACCTTTACGCACGAGGTGGAGACCGTATTTGATCTTGTTCGCAATGACAAGATTCCGGTTACCAAGCAACTCATCAACCTGACACTGTCGGCGCGGGACCAGATAAAGTCAATGCTCGATGCTTCGGATAGCGGTTACCCGGTTGACGATGCCGAAGCCGCGGCGATCATCCTTGAGCTTAAAAAGCTTCTTCCGCAAAGCTCAGGTGTTTCAGAGCCGGTTAATGTCGCTTCTTCAAAAGCGAGTTCAATCCCGGAGGGTAGACCTGTTACCTACCGGATTCGTTTTAAACCTGCTCCGGAAATCTTCATGACCGGGACCGATCCTGTCAAACTGATAGCTGAACTGGCAGCTCTTGGGACGTGCCGACCGATTGCCCAACTAAGCGGGATACCTGCCCTGGAGGAGATGCAGCCGGACAACTGCTATGTCTATTGGGATATCATTCTCACCACGTCGCGGGGGAAAGATGCTATTGAGGATGTCTTTATTTTCGTCGCTGATGATTGTGAACTCAGCTACGAGGTTATTGACGATGGCAGTGCCGAGATTGAGGACGACTACAAGAAACTCGGAGAGATTCTTGTAGAGCGTGGCGATATCTCGCGTGAAGACATGGACAACATACTTTCTTTGCAAAAAAGATTCGGTGAGCTGGCTGTAGCAACAGGGCTGGCAAAGCCGGATGATGTCCAGGCCGCTTTGGTCGAACAGCAGCATGTCAAAGAGGTTCGCCAGGAGCGTCAGGTCCAACAGACCGATGCCGGCACCAGTATCAGGGTTCCTGCCGACAAGCTGGATGCTTTGGTCAACCTGGTTGGTGAGCTGGTCACCGTTCAAGCGCGCTTGTCGCAAACGGCCGTTTCCAAAAGGGATCCCGAACTGGTAAACATTGCCGAAGAAGTTGAACGATTATCCGCTGAGCTCAGGGACAATGCTCTAAATATTCGCATGCTCCCGATCGGCACCACGTTCAGCAAGTTTAAACGGTTGGTACGGGACTTGTCTAACGAACTGGGCAAAGAAATCGAGATGACAACCGAGGGAGCCGAAACAGAATTGGATAAGACTGTTATCGAGAGGCTTAATGATCCTTTGGTTCATTTGATCCGTAATAGTATCGACCATGGAATCGAAGGTCCGGAAGAGCGGGTGGCAGCCGGCAAGCCGCGGCAGGGAACGGTTCATCTTTCTGCAGTGCATTCCGGAGACAGTGTGCTTATTTCCATTACTGACGATGGCGCCGGCCTTGATCGCGATGCCATAAGAACAAAGGCTGTAGAACGAGGACTGATCCAGGCAAGTGCTGAACTCTCTGACAAAGAGATTTACGCCCAGATTTTTGCTCCTGGATTTTCCACTGCCAAGAAAGTTACCAGTGTTTCTGGGCGCGGTGTCGGGATGGATGTGGTCAAAAGGGCCATAGACGCCTTACGCGGTACTATTGATATAAGCAGTACTCGTGGCGTTGGCTCAAAGATAACGGTTAAGATACCTCTCACGCTGGCGATTATTGAAAGCCTCCTGGTAAAGATCGGGGCAGACTGCTTTGTCTTGCCGCTTTCGCTGGTTAATGAATGCATTGAACTCACCAGTGAACAGTCGGCAGTGTCTAATGGCCGGAATCTGGCCAATGTGCGTGGTCATATGGTCCCGTATGTTCCGCTGCGTGAACATTTCAAGATTACCGGGGCTCCCCCGGCTTTTCAGCAGATTGTCATTACCGAGGTCGACGGTTTTAGAGTCGGGTTTGTGGTTGATAATGTCATTGGTGAGCATCAGACGGTCATCAAGTCCCTTGGCAGGGCCTACAAAAATGTGGAGGGGGTTTCCGGTGCCACAATTTTAGGTGATGGCAGTGTCGCCCTTATTCTTGACATCCCGCATCTGATGCGGGGAGCAGAACTTGCCGAAAGAGCAGTTTGATGTTCCATCGTTAGAAATCAGGCGTTCCAGGATCCGGGTGTTGTCTAATGCTGTGCAAAGGGCAATTCCCGGATTATTGTTCCAGAGCTGATAGCTGTGCAGCATGCTTACCCTCAGAGCTTTTCCTTTCAGTAAGATGTTTTCTTGCGGTACTTCTACAATTCACTAAAACGGAGCATGTTAATTATGGCTTTCACCTTCTTTTTCCGCGACATCCACACTATCGAGCATATTGTCCGTCATGTAGTGCCATTTGCCTCAGGGCGCAGCGTGGTGAAAGTATGGGACGCGGGCTGCGCCATGGGGCCGGAACCGTATACCCTGGCCATTGTTTTTGCCGAGAACATGGGGAAATTTGCCTATAAGAATCTCAAAATCGACGCGACAGACATAGACGGCAGCAATCTGTTCGGTCCTATAATCGCAGAAGGGGTCTATCCCTTTGAAGAGATTCAGCGGATACCCGCAGATCTTTTGGAGAAATATTTCAAGCCGGCAGATAACAAGCCGGGGCACTTCAAAATCGATGAGGCCGTCAGGACTCGGCTGACCTTCCAGAAGCATGACCTGCTGACCCTTAAACCTATCGGCGATAACTTCAGCCTGATAATGTGCAAGAATGTGCTACTGCATTTCAGCCAGGAACAGCGGATCGAAGTTATCAAGATGTTCCATTCTGCTTTGGTTCCTGGAGGTTTTTTCGCGAGTGAGCAGACCCAGAAAATGCCAAAGGAGGTTGCGCACCTGTTCGAGCAGGTGACCCCGGATGCCCAGCTCTATAGAAAGCTCTGACCATGAAAGTAATTTCTTTACGTGGCAGTCCCGATATTTACAGTTGTCGTGCCTACCTGGTATTGGGCGACTGGAACCGGATCGAAGATGTCAATACCTTGATTGATGTGGGGACAGACGGGTCGATAATCGGTGAAATCGAAGCGATATCAACCGGAATAGGTAAACGTGCCGTAGAGCAGGTGATCATCACCCACAATCACTTCGACCATGTTGGTGGCATTGATGCCATTATAAAAAGGTTCAAGCCTCATATTTTCTCATATGGCGACCTCGGACGGGGTGAGTCTCGTTTGCGTGGCTGGGAGACCTTACGCATGGGCGATAGGGATTGCCAGGTATTCCATACCCCTGGTCACTCCAGTGACTCGATCTGCCTCTATTCTCCCGAAGAAAAAGCACTCTTTCCCGGCGATACGCCGCTGCGAATTCTTACTCCAGGCGGTACCTACTCCAGGGAGTTCCTGTCTTGTCTGCAAAAACTGGCATCGCTTAATATTCAGTCAGTATATCCCGGACATGATGACCCAATCCTCACAGACGCCCACAGCATGATTCTCCACACCCTCTCAGTTGTTCGAAAGAGCCAAATCAGCCCCTGAAGACACGATGTAAATATTTATTAGTTTTTATTAAAGTCATGCTTTGGGTGTCCGATATATAGCTATGTGGTTGTCAATCAGGTTTTACCTTATGGCTGGTTCAGGGTATTGCGAAAGCTAATTCAGGAGGAAGCTATGTTCAAGAACATGAATCTCAGTAAACGGCTAGGGTTGGGTTTTGGTGTGCTTCTTGTGTTAATGGTGGCCCTGATCTGGGTAGGTGTCAGCGGCATGGCCAAAATTGAAGATAGTATCGAACGGATCGTCACCATCAACATGGTTAGAATCGACATGGTAAATGACTTGAGCCGGGATATTGGCAACATCGGGATCAATGTCCGGAATATGATCGTCAATGACAACCCGGAAAAGAAGAAGGAGTACAGCGAGCGGATTGCCAAGTTCCGCGAGGAATATTCCAAGAGTTTCAAAAAAGTAGAAGAGTTGACCACCAAGACCGACACTAAGTCTTGGGAGCTTATTAACAACTTGAAGCAGGATATAACTGTCTCCAGCAACCTGAATAACAAAGTAATGGCCCTGGCCATGGCCGGTAAGGACAAGGAGGCTGCCCTGGTGCTGAGCAAAGAGGCGGCACCGGCTGAACGTGCCGTATCAAAAGAGGTTGAAGATCTGCTACAGCACAACATGGAGAGGAATAAAGCGCGCTACGAAGAGGCTGTGGCCACCTATAACAAGTCTCGTAATTTCATGTTTGGCCTGGGCGCTGTCGCTATTCTACTGGGAATCTTTACGGCCTTTTTCCTGACCCGTTCAACCTTAAAACAGCTGGGTGCCGATCCGAAAGAGGTCGGTGAAGTTGCCAACCTGGTCGCTGTAGGCGATCTCAACCGTGAGATTAATCTCAAGGTCGGCGACACGACCAGCGTCATGGCCGCCATGAAGAAGATGGTGGATACCATCCGGTTGCTGGTAGCCGATGCCTCCATGCTGTCCGATGCCGCCATTGCCGGCAAGCTGGACACCCGCGCTGACGCCTCCAAGCATCAGGGCGACTTCCAGAAGATTGTCGTTGGTGTCAATGAGACCTTAGATGCCGTCATCGGACCGCTTAACGTCGCCGCCGAGTATGTTGACCGGATCGCCAAAGGCGACATTCCGCCGAAGATCACTGACAGCTACAGTGGTGACTTCAATGAAATCAAAAACAACCTTAATCAGGCGATAGACGCCGTCAATGCCCTGGTGGCCGACGCCAACATGCTATCTGCTGCCGCCGTAGCCGGCAAACTCGACACCCGGGCCGACGCCAGCAAACACCAGGGTGACTTCAGAGCCATCGTTTCCGGGGTCAACGACACTTTGGATGCCGTCATCGGCCCGCTTAACGTCGCAGCCGAATATGTTGACCGGATCGCCAAAGGCGACATCCCGCCGCGGATCACCGATCAATACAATGGTGACTTCAATGAAATCAAAAACAACCTCAATCAGGCGATAGACGCCGTCAATGCCATGGTAGCCGATGCCGTCATGCTCAGCAAGGCAGCAGTAGAAGGCAAACTTGCCACTCGAGCCGACGCCAGCAAACACCACGGCGACTTCCAGAAGATCGTCTCCGGCGTCAATGACACTCTCGACGCCGTCATCGGGCCACTGAACGTTGCCGCCGAATATGTCGACAAGATCAGCAAAGGGATCATGCCGCCGCTCATCAGCGACAACTACAACGGCGACTTTAATGCCATCAAGAACAACCTCAACATCCTCATCGATGCCAATACCCGGATCACCGCCGCAGCGCGCGAAGTAGCAAGCGGCA